>PUNC01000163.1 GCA_003551625.1 PVC group bacterium
CCCGCCGAGATCGTCGGAACCCAGGAATCGCTGACCGGAGCTTATCTCCGGGGCGACTTCAAGATCGCCGTTCCCGAATCCCGCCGCCCGTCGTCCGGCCCCTGCCTGAAGATCGAGGGCGCCCGGGAACACAACCTTAAAAAGATCGATGTCTCCATTCCCCTGGGATTATTCTGTTGCGTCACCGGCGTCTCCGGTTCGGGCAAGTCGACCCTGGTCGAGGAGATACTCTGCCGCTCGCTCAAGCGGACCTTTTACCGTTCCAAGGAGACGCCCGGGGCGCATGACCGGATTCGGGGCGTGGAAAGGCTGGAGCGGCTGATCCTGGTGGACCAGGACCCGATCGGAAGGACGCCGCGCTCGAACCCGGCCACCTACACCGGGGTCTTCACCCACATCCGGGAACTCTTCGCCTCGCTGCCGCTGGCGCGGATGCGGGGGTGGAAACCCGGCCGTTTCAGCTTCAACGTCCGCGGCGGCCGCTGCGAAGCCTGCCGGGGAGACGGGATCATCAAGATCGAGATGCATTTTCTGCCCGATATATACGTCGAATGCGAGGTCTGCCGGGGGAGGAGATACGACCGGGAGACGCTCCAGGCCCGCTTCAACGAAAAGAACATCGCCGAGGTTTTGGATCTTTCGGTGAACGAGGCCTTGAGTTTTTTCCGAAACATTCCCCGGATTAAGACCCGGCTCCAGACCCTGGCCGACATCGGGCTGGGATACATCCGTCTGGGCCAGCCCGCCACGACGCTTTCGGGAGGGGAAGCCCAGCGGATCAAGCTATCCCGGGAGTTGGGGAAGAAGACCGGCGGCGGGACCCTCTACGTTCTCGACGAACCGACCACCGGGCTTCACTTCGCCGATATCGACAAGCTTCTGGGGGTCTTGAAAAGGCTGACCGCCGCCGGGAATACGGTGGTCGTGATCGAGCACAACCTCGACGTGATTAAGAACGCCGATTACGTCATCGACCTGGGTCCGGAAGGGGGGGAGGGGGGAGGCCGGGTGGTGGCCACGGGCACCCCGGAGGAGATCGCCTCCAGCCCCGGCTCCCACACCGGCCGCTTTCTCAAGAAGGTCTTGAAGGGTCGAAAAGGTTCCGGGTTATAAAACCGATTCCAGATTCGAGTTTCGAGATTTCAGTAATTCGATAGCAAGCAATTACATCCGGTCGATCCTTTTAATCGTGCCTGCCCCGACAGTTTTTTGTCGGGGTCAAAAAGTGGGGGGATCGGGTGCGGAGCAAATTTAATCCCCGCGCCTCCGCGTCTCTGCTTGCCCGCCTCTCCTGAACTGAGTAATGGAGGGCGGGCGCGATATTAAGGGGGAGCGGGTGCGGAGCATTACCGTAATCAAAAACCTGGAATCTGTAATCTGCCTTTGCCAGTTCGTATCTGTGTAAATCTGCGTGATTCGTAGTTAAGGGGTTTGTGGCTTTTATTTTCTGTCAAAAGTAATCCGGTCTAACGGCTTTCCCGCGCTTCCAGCCGCTCCAGGTTGGCCCGGGCCGGAAAATGTTCCGGATTGATCCGCAGCGCCCGCCGGAAGGCGTCGGCGGCCTCCTCGATTCTTCCCTGACGGCGGTAGATGACGCCGAGGTTGTTCCAGGCGGGATAAAAATCCTCGTCCAGTTCCAGGCAGCGGAGGTAGTTTTCTTCCGCTTCCCGAAGGAATCCGTGTTCGGCCCAGGCGCCCGCGATCTCGAAATGGATCTCCGGCGCCGGATAATGCCGGGTGGCCTGGAACAGTTCGAAACGCCTTTCGGCTTCTTCGGTCTCCCCCAGCCCCAGGCTGGCCCTCCCGAGCGCGAGGTGGAGTCCGCCGCCGATGGAAGGATGGGGCGGCGCGTCGCTCATCTCCTGCTCGGCTTTTTGGAGAAACTCCCGGGCCCCCCGGTAATCACCGTCGCGGTAATGGACTTCGCCGGCGCTGAAGTAGAAGGCGTAGTCCGGGGGCGAGGCTCTCCGGGGGGCGAAGACCGCGAAGAGCGCCGCTCCCATAACGATCAGGGCCGCGCTCCCCAGCCAGTTTCGCTCCCGCGCCTGCTCGATAACCGTCGCGATTCCTTCGGCGGCGGCCAGGCAGAGAACGGCGACGATCGGGAAGCGATGGCGCGAGGTCACGAAGAAGAGGGCGATGGAAGCGGCGTAGGCGCCGGTGAAGATGTAGATCAGGGCCAGCCGGCGCCGCCGGTTCCAGGCGGCGATTATTCCCAGAAGGGCCAGGGGGGAGATCAGCCGCCAGTCGACGGGAATGGTCAGCAGGGGCAGGCGCTGGCGGAGCCGGCTCCAGTGGTAAATGTCGCTGAGATCGTTGCCGCTGAAGAAAAGAAAGAGTTTCCGGGCGAAGAGGCTGAAAAACCGGGCCGGCCGCGCGGCGATCTCCGCCGCCGTCTCCCGGAACCAGAAGGCGGAGGATTCGCGCAGGGAGAGTTCGCGTTCGGTTCGGCGGGAGGCTTCCCGCCGGAAATCCTCGACCTGGAACACCGGGGAAGGGCGGGCGAACGGCGGACTCCAGACCGAGCCGGTGGCCCCGGGGCCGTTGCCCAGCCAGAAGTTGATCCCCCCGTGCGGGGAGAAGAGGATGAATTGGCCCGCGTAGCGGTGGTAAAGGCCTCCCCCGGCCGCGCCGACGACGGCGAATCCCGCCAGGAACGAGATCAGCGCGACCTTCTTGCCGCCCGCCCGCCTCGCGACCAGCCAGGCGAAAGCCCCCAAAGGCACCAGGCTGGGGCGGACCAGAAGCAACAGGGAGGAGAGCGCCCCCGCCGCCAGACCGTAGGCGGCCCGGCCGGTGTCCGCCGGGCGGAGAAGGGTCAGCAGCAGCGCCGTGGTCAGGAAGGCCGCCAGGGTCTCGCCGAGCATCCAACCTTCGTAAAAAAGGGCGGGAGCGTAGACGGCGTAAAGGAAAGCGGCCAGGAGGGCGGTCCCGGGAGCGGAGATTCTCTTCCCCGCCCGGTAGATCATCCAGCACAGCGCCACCCCCATCAGGTGCTGGACGACCCGCACGCCGGCCGCGCCACCTCCCAGGCGGAAGATGATCGCCAGAAAATAAGGGTAAAGAGGGCCGCCCCAGAAACCGGGGGTGGGCCGCAGCCCCCCCGCCGCCAAGCTTTCGGCCCAGGCGGAGTAATAGGCCGCGTCCAGGACCGGATGGCGGAAAAAGGGGTCTTCCGCGCCCCGAATGAAATAAGCCAGCCGGAGGGCGGCGCCCAGGACCAGCACGGAGAACAGCAGCGCTCGATACTTCATCGTTGGCGGAATTGGGTTGATTATCGATGACCGGCTTGGATGGTAATGATAGCATCCGGAAAAG
Organism: PVC group bacterium; assembly: GCA_003551625.1. Lineage (GTDB taxonomy): Bacteria > Auribacterota > Erginobacteria > Erginobacterales > PUNC01 > PUNC01. The sequence goes on from PUNC01000163.1 coordinate 3,319, forward strand.
TTTTCCGGAATAAACTTTTATAAAGAACCGTGGAGTGGAAAAATGGAAGATTCCCCCCGCCGCCGCCCGAATGATCGCCGTGAATCCGGGCCGGTGGTCTGCGATCTGGCCATCGCCGACGCGCTGGTCTTCGACGGCCGCGGAACTCCACCCGTCCGCGCCGCCGTGGGTTTGAAGGGGGGAAGGATCGCGGCGGTGGAGCCGCTGAAGTCGTTGCGGCCGCGCCGGATCATCCGGTTTCCGGGCAAGTATCTCGCTCCCGGGTTTATCGACATTCACACCCATTCCGACTTCTCCATTCTCTCCCATCCTTTGGCCGAGAGCAAGATCCTGCAGGGGGTGACCACCGAGGTGATCGGGAACTGCGGCAGTTCCGCCTCGCCGCTTTTGGGGGAGAAACTTTCCCGGGAGAGATCCCGGCGGCCCGAACTCAAGATCGACTGGAGGAGCCTGAAGGGATACCGCCGCCGCGTGGCCAGGCGGGGGACGGCGGTCAATCTCGTGCCCCTTACCGGACAGGGCAACCTGAGAGCCGGGGTGATGGGCTACGCCGCCCGCCCGCCCGGCCGCGTTGAGCTGGGAAAGATGATCGGTCTCCTGGAGAGGGAACTGGAGGCGGGAAGCCGGGGTTTCTCCACCGGGCTGATCTACCCCCCGGGGATTTTCAGCGCCCCGGCCGAGCTGGCGGAGCTTTTGAGACGGCTGGGCGGGGGAGCGGGGATATACGCCACCCACCTGAGGAGCGAAAGCTCCGGCCTGATCCAAGCCGTCGGCGAGGCGATCGGGCTGGCGGAAGAGACCGGCGTGAGCCTGCTGATCTCCCACCTCAAGGCCCAGGGGAGAAGGAACTGGAAACTTCTCGGCCCCGCCCTCGCCCTGATCGCCGCTGCCCGCCGTCGCGGCGTTCCCGTCCATTGCGACCGGTATCCCTATTCCGCCTCCTGCACCGATCTCGATGTTCTTCTTCCCGCCTGGGCCCAGGAAGGGGGAGAGGAAGAACAGCTTCGCCGGCTCTCCGACCGCCGGGACCGGGCCCGGATCCGGCGGGAGATAACCTGGACCGACTGGAACGCGGTGATGATCGCCCGGCTGGGCGCCGGCGGGCGCTCTCCCCGGGAAGGACGGCGGTTGGGCGACCTGGCCCGGGAGGCGGGGATCGATCCGACCGACTGCTTGATTAGGATTTTAAAGACCAGCCGGCTGAAGGCGGAAGCGGTCTTCTTTTCCCTGAGCGAAGCGAACCTGATCAAGGTTTTGCGGCGATCCTTCTGCGTGGTGGGATCCGACAGCGCTTCCCGGCCGCTGGCCGAATCATCGAATCAGGGATTCCCCCATCCCCGCGGAATGGGAACATTTCCGCGTTTTTTAAGTTTATACCGTCGCCGTTGCGGGTTAAGCTGGACCAAAGCAATTCATCGGGCGACCTCGCTGCCGGCGGAGCTGCTGGGGCTTGACGACCGGGGCGTGATTCGTCCGGGGGCGGCCGCCGACCTGGCGGTAATCGACCCGGCGCGCCTGGCCGACCGGGCCGATTACCGCCAACCCTGGAAGCCGCCCCAGGGTGTCGAGATGGTAATGGTAAACGGCGAGATCGTGGCGGAATCGGGGAGGGTGACGGGAAAGCTGCCGGGGAGAATACTTTAAAGGCGAATCACGCGAATGGACGCGAATACGAACCGGGTTGTTGCTTCGCGGCCTCACCCCTGATGAACAGACGCAAAGAGCATAGCGCATAGGGCATAGCGAAAATCCCCCCACTACTCCCCCATATTTCAAACAGACGATTGAATGTGATTTAATGGGATAAAAAGCCGAACCGGTTTGGAAAGACGATTTAACTACGGAATACACGCAAGACACGGAACGGACCGGGCTGGGAAAGGATCAGCATCTTAGGAAGACAGGAATTCAGGAATTTGTTTTTCCTCCTGCCTTCCTGCATTCCTGAGATGAATAAGGGGGCCAGGCGGGGTGGACTGGCATCTAAAATCTCCAATCTGAAATCCGTTTGATAACTTTGAACCTGGAACCCTGAATCCTGAACCTTTGAACTTTGAACTTGGAACCTTCAATCCTTATCAACTCATGAACTTATCATCTTATAAGCTTGGCCGGGAGGCCTGTTGACTTTCTGTTTTCCTGAGATGAACAAGTGAAGTATGGGGTAATGAAAACGGTCCTGGGAGTGATTCTTCTTGCCGCCGTGGTTCTTGGCTGCGGGCGGGCCGACACGCCCGCGGGCTACCTGCGGATGCGGCTGGCCGACAATCCCACCACGCTCGACCCGGCCTACATCGTGGATGTTCCCGGGGGAGCCCTGGCGGCGCGGATCTTCAACGGGCTGGTCCGCTTCGATATTGACGGCCGGATCGTCCCCGACGCGGCCGAAGACTGGACGGTTTCGGCCGATGGAAGGATCTATACCTTCTTTCTCCGTTCCGGGGTGAAGTTTCACAACGGCAGAGAGGCGACCGCCGACGATTTCGTTTACTCCTTCCGCCGGCTTCTCGACCCCGCCGTGAATTCTCCCCGCTTCCGTCTGATGAGCAAGATCAGGGGGGCGGACGCCTTCCGCCGGTCGGAAGCGCAAGAGATCCCGGGGCTGCGGGCGCGGGGCGAAAGGGTGGTGGAGATCGAGCTGAACGAGCCTTCGAGCCTTTTTCTCAACTATCTGGCTATGCCCAACGCCGCGGTGATTCCCGCCGAGGCGGTGGAGGCCGACCCCGAGCGCTTCTCCCGCCGGCCGGTCGGCACCGGTCCTTTTCGGCTGACGGAGTGGGAGCACAACCGGCATCTGGTTCTGGACGCCCACGACGGCTATTTCCTCGGTCCTCCGGCCCTGGCGGGCATTCACTTGCGCGTTATTCCCGAGGATATGACCGCCGCCCTGGAGTTCGAGAGAGGAAACCTCGACCTGCTGGAGATCCCCCGGGCGGAGTTCGACCGGTACACCACCCGCGCCCCCTGGAAGGGGATGGTGAGATCGCGCCCCGGGCTGAATACTTTCTACCTGGGCTTCAACTGCGAAAGAACTCCGCTGGCCGATCCCCGTCTCCGCCGGGCGTTCAATTACGCGATCGACCGGGAGGCGATCGTGGACCGGCTGCTCCAGGGCCGGGCGGCGCCGGCGGACGGACCGGTGCCCGGGGTTCTCTGGAGCCGCGGGGCCGGCGGCGGAGGTTACCGCTACGACCCCGACCAAGCCCGCTCGCTCCTGGCCGAGACCGGTCTGGAACCGCCGATCCGTCTCACCCTTCTTTTTCGGGGGGACCGGGAGACCCTGAGCGTGGCCGAGGTGATCCAGGATTACCTGCGCCGGGTGGGGGTGGAACTGGTCCTGGTCCAGCGGGAGTGGAGCTCGTTTCTCCAGGCGGTCAATGAAGGGGACTTCGACCTCTTCTACCTGTCCTGGTGGGCTGATTACCCGGACCCGGAGAATTTCCTCTATCCCGTCTTCTACTCCGGAAACCGGGGGCCGGCCGGAAACCGCAGCCGTTTTTCCGACCCGGAGGTGGACGCCCTGCTGCGGGCCGCCCGCCGCTCCGTCGATCCGGCCGCCCGGGAAGAGCTCTACCTGAGGGCCGCCGGCCGGGTCAGGGAGGCTTCTCCCTGGGTCTTTCTCTGGCACCGGAAGAATCACGTTATCGTCAATCCCCGGGTAATGAACTATCGCCTGCCCCTGATCTATAACGGGGACGATTTTCACGGAGTGGGGCTGGTCGCCGATTGACCTGCAAATCGTTATAAGATAGGATTGCTGGCGGCGGCAGAAGACGAAAAAGAGGTTTGGTTCTCGTGGACGAAAAAATCGCGGAAAAGATTGAGGCGCTGCCCAAAGTCGAACTCCACCGTCATCTGGAGGGCTGCGTGACGGCGGAGATGCTGCTGGAGATCGCCCGGGAACACGATCTGAAACTCCCCACCACCGACCTGGAGGAACTTCGTTCCTACGTGCAGGTTCAGGGCAAAGCCACGGATCTGAAAGCTTTCCTCAACAAGTTTTACTGGCTGGGCAAGGCCTTCCCGGACCTGGCGACGGTGGAGCGGATCTCCTACGAGGTTGTCCGCGAATGCGCCCGGGACAACATCCGTTACGTGGAACTCCGTTTCAGCCCCACCTTTATGACTATGGAGAAACACCACCAGTGGGGCGACCTCATCCTGCATCTGCTCAAGGGCGCCCGCCGCGCGGAAGACGAGTTCGATATCGCGGCGGGGTTCATCGTCGGCGTTTCCCGAACCCATTCCCTGAAGTCGGCGATGCGGGCGGTGGCGGTGGCGGCGGAATACGCCGGCCTGGGTATCGTCGGCCTGGACCTGGTGGGCGACGAGGCCGAGTATCCTCCGGAGATGTTCGCCTCGGTCTTCCGGACCGCCCGCGACAGCGGGCTGAACCTGACCGTGCACGCGGGCGAGGAGGGCGAGGTCTCCAACGTCCGCGTCGCCATCGAGCAGCTCGGCGCGGACCGGATCGGCCACGGCATCCAGGTGGTCAACGACCCCGGGCTGATGGATTTTGTCCGGGAGAAGAAGGTCCCCCTCGAGATCGCGCTGACCAGCAATGTCCAGACCCGGGTGGTCCCCAGCCTGGCCGAGCACCCGGTCCGCGCCCTGAGCGATTTCGGGATCAGGATTTCGCTTAATACCGACGATCCCGCGATCTCCGCCACCTCTCTAACCCGGGAATACCTGCTGGCGATGGAGGCTTTCGGGTACACCCTCGAGGACATCAAGGGGTTCATCCTCGACGCGCTGGAGCAGGCGTTCGTCGAGGAATACCGCAAGAACCGCCTGCGCGCCCGCCTGCGGGAGGAATTATCCAGAGTGGTTTGACCGTCTCCGCCCCGCCGCCCGGGCCGAAATCCGCTCCGCGCCGCGCCCCCTCAGTTCGGGAACCTCGCAATGACAATCCCGGCCCCGATTGGAACTAAATTATGATCGGCTATGTCGTCAAGAGACTGCTGCTGGCGTTTCCCACGCTGCTCGGGGTGGCGACCGTTACTTTCGTTCTCTCCCGTTCCATTCCGGGCGATCCCGTCTACGGGCTGGTCGGGGAACAGGCCCCGGCCGAGGTAATCGCCGCTCACCGGGAGATGATGGGGCTGGACCAGTCCCTCCCCCGGCAATACTGGCGTTTCCTGGCCGCCGCCGCCCCGTTCCGGCGGCCCTCGATCGCCCATTATCGGGCGGGCCCGTTCCGGATTCCCTATCCCTCCTTTCTCAAGATGCCGTATCTGGGACGCTCCTATTACGCCCGCCGCCCGGTGGCCGAGATGCTCCTGGAGAAGTTTCCCAATACCCTGAAGCTGGCCCTGGCGGCGCTCCTGATCGGGGTGACGGCCGGGGTGGGTTTGGGTTTCCTGGCCGCCGCCCGCCATAACCGCGCGGCGGACCGGCTGGCCACGGCCGGCGCCGTCGCCGGCATCTCCTTCCCGGTTTTCTGGACCGGCCTGATTCTGGTCCTGGTCTTTTCACACTGGCTGGGGTGGTTCCCGGCCTCCGGAATGGGCCGGGGGGCGCTGGTCTTCCTGGTCCTGCCGGCGGTCACTCTGGGTTCCCGCTCGGCCGCCTTCATCGCCCGGATTACCCGCTCCAGCCTTCTGGAGGTCGCCTCCGAGAATTACGTCACCGCCGCCCGGGCGAAAGGTCTCTCCCCCGCGCGGATTACCTTCAAGCACGTCTTCCGGAACGCGATGGTTCCGGTGGTCACGCTGGCCGGCCTCGATTTCGGCTCCTACTTGAACGGGGCGGTTCTGACCGAGACCATCTTCGCCTGGGACGGGATCGGCCGGATGGCGATGACCGCGATCGGGCAGCGGGATTATCCGGTGATTATCGGCTGTGTTCTCCTGGGCGCGGTCGTTTTCGTGGCGGTGAACATCGTGGTCGATATCTCCTACCGGCTGATCGATCCGCGGGTGAAATACCAACCCCGGGAGGCCTGATCGCGATTGAAGACCGGCCGCCCCTTCTTTCGTTCCCGTCCCGCCGTCGCCGCCTCTTCGGCGCTGATCGCGCTGTTCCTTTCCGCGGCCGTCCTGGCTCCCCTGGTCGCTCCCCGGGATCCGAACGCGGTTGACCTGGAAAAGATCAACCTGCCGCCGTCGCGCGATCACTGGTTCGGAACCGACGACAAGGGCCGGGATGTCTTCAGCCGGGTCGTTTACGGCGGTCGGGTTTCGCTGTCCATCGGCGCCGCCGCCACCGTCCTGGCCCTGGGAATCGGGACCGCGGTGGGGTTTGCCGGGGGTTACTTCGGCGGCCGGCTGGACCACCTGTTGCAGGTCGTGGTGGACATCACGCTGGCTTTTCCCAGCCTGTTGCTGGCGATCGCAATCACGGTGGTGCTCGGCCCGGGCTTCTTTACCGTTTTCCTGGCGCTGGCGCTGGCGGGATGGGCGTCGCTGGCCCGCCTGGTCCGGGGAGAGGTCATCTCCCTCAAGCAGCGCGAGTATGTCCTCGCCGCCCGTTCATCGGGGGGATCCTCGGCCGTAATCATCGCCCGTCACCTTCTTCCCAACTGTCTGCCCATCCTCCTGGTGGCCGCGAGCTTGAAGGTGGGGGGCTTCATCCTGGGGGAGGCGGCGTTGAGTTTTCTCGACCTCGGAGTCCGCCCCCCCACCGCCGCCTGGGGATTTATGATCAGCGCCGGCCGCGAGTATCTGCGTTCCGCTCCCTGGATGACCGTCTTTCCCGGCCTGGCGCTGGCCGCCGTGGTGCTGGCCTTCAACCTGCTGGGCGACGCCGTCCGCGACCGGCTCGACCCCAAACTGGAGGTGCGGTGAGAACGCTTCCCGAAACCGGCGGCGGGAAGCTGTTTCCCCGGGACGCGGATCTCGGGCGGGAGCTCAATCCCCAGCAACTGGCCGCGGTCACCGCCCCCCCGGGACCGGTTCTGGTGATCGCCGGCGCCGGCAGCGGCAAGACCCGGGTGGTCACCTACCGGGTGGCCCACCTGCTGCGGAACGGATGCCGTCCGGAGGAGGTGCTGTTGCTGACCTTCACCCGGAAGGCCGCGGCGGAGATGCTCCGCCGGGCCGCCCGCCTGGTCGAGGCGGAGGTGGAGGTGGAGAAGATCTGGGGCGGGACCTTTCATCACGTCGGAAACCTGGTCCTGCGCCGGCACGCCGACGAACTGGGGCTGCGCAACGATTACACGATCCTGGACCGGGAGGACAGCCGCCAGCTGCTGGACGCGGCGGCGGGCGAAGAGAACCTCGACACCGCCGTCCCCCGGTTTCCCCGGGGTTCGGTGCTGCTGGAGGTGTTGAGCTTCGCCCGCAATACCCGCTCTCGCCTGGCCGAAGCGCTGACGGTAAAGGAGAAGCATTACCGGGAACTCTTGCCGGAGATCGAACGGGTCTGCCGGACCTACGAGCGGAAGAAGCGGGAGCTCAACTATCTCGATTTCGACGATCTGCTGCTGCTCTTCTTGCGTCTTCTCGATGAAAAGCCCCGCATCCGGCGAATCTACCAGGAACGGTTCAAGGCCGTAATGGTTGACGAATACCAGGATACCAACGCCGTTCAGGCCGAACTCGTGGATATTCTGGCCTCGACGCACCGCAATCTGACCGTGGTCGGCGACGATTCGCAGTCGATCTACTCTTTCCGGGGGGCGGAGTTCAAGAATATCCGCGACTTTCCCCTGCGGTATCGCGATTGCCGGGTATACACCGTAGAACAGAACTACCGCAGCACCCCCGAGATACTGAACCTGGCCAATGAGGTGTTGCGGGTCGCGCGGGAGGGATTTCAAAAAAACCTTCATCCCGTTCGTCCCGCCGGTCCGCTGCCGGTCCTGGCGCGGACGCGGAACATCTACCACCAGGCGGAGTTTGTCGCCGGCCGGATCTCGGAGATGCGGGACGACGGAATCCCCCTGGAAGGAGTGGCCGTTCTCTACCGGTCGCATTATCATTCGCTGGAGCTGCAGCTGGAGCTGACCCGGCGGGGGCTTCCCTTCTCGGTCCGGTCGGGTTTGCGGTTTTTCGAACTGGCGCATATCAAGGATGTCTGCGCCTACCTCAAGGTGGCGGCCAATCCCCGGGATGAACTGGCCTGGAAACGGCTGCTGGTCAAGCTTCCCCGGGTCGGGAAAAAGACCGCCGATAAGGCCTGGAAGACGCTTGCCGCGGCCGGAGGCGGAATCTCGCGCCGGTCGCGGGAAGAAGTGGCGAAGCTCCTTCCGGCGCCCGCCCGCGCCGGCTGGCAACGGCTGGCCGAGACGGTCTCCGCCTGCCTTTCCCGCGAGCCGTCCCCGGCGGAATTGATCGAGGCGGTCCTGGAGGGTGATTACCCGGAATACCTGATGAGCGTCTTTCCCAATTACGAATCAAGGATGGACGACCTGCGGCAGTTTTCCGATTACGCCGCCCGCTGGCGCGATCTCACCGGTTTTCTCTCCGATCTCGCCCTGGCGGGCGGCGACGAGAGCGATGACGGCTTCGCCCCGCCGCCCGGAGAAGCGGTCACCCTGAGCACCATCCATCAGGCCAAGGGCCTGGAATGGAAGGCGGTCTTCGTTATCTGGCTGGCGGAGGGGAAGTTTCCGCCGGCGGGCTGCCTCGGCGACCCCGCCGCCCTGGAGGAAGAAAGGCGTCTCTTCTACGTGGCCGTTACCCGGAGCGAGGAGGAACTCTACCTGATCAGCCCGGCCCGGGCCGGCCGGGGCGGCGAGGAGACGGGACTGCGTTCGTCAAGATTCGTCGGGGAACTGCCGCCGGACTCCTACGAGGAATGGGATCTGAGGTATTATTGAGGAGAACCGGGGAATATCGAATCTCCGACTCCGAATCTCGAAGAATTGAAACCAAGACTGAAAATATCGCGGATTGCCGGAGCGGCGCTGCTCCTGGCCGCGGCCTGGGTGTCGGTCAACACCTTTCCGCTCTGGAGGGATTTTGTCTCCGGCCCCCCGGTGGAGTTTCTCCGGGACCGATACGTCGGACTCGAGCTTTATCCCCGCGCCCATCGTTCGGCTTTTATTCTCACCAATGACGATCTTCACTCCTTCACGCCGCCGGCGGCGATCGAGCGGCTGCGCGCCGGCCTGGAGAGAATGGCGATCCCCTGCACTTTTTTCGTGATCCCCTTTCATTACGGCCGGGCGGAACTGCGGCCGGACTTCCCCCAGGCCGAAGCGATGCGCCGGCTGCGCGCCGACGGCCACGAGATCGCCCAGCACGGATGGAGGCATTACTGCCCCGCCGGAGCGGCCCGGGGCCGCGCCGGCGCCGAGTTTCTCTATGTCGGTCTCGAGGAACAGAAGGAGCGGCTGGCCGCCGGAAGACGGATATTGAAAGACCTTGGATTCCCTCCCCGCGGCCACCGGAGCCCCACTTTCGGAGCCAATCGCCTGCTCTTCCGGGCGCTGGAGGAAGGGGGGTATCTCTACGGTTCCGATGTCGCCTATCCTCCCCGCACTCCGCAGACTTTTCTTCTGCCGGGGCGGGCCCGGAGGGTCCTTTTCCCGTTTCGCCCCCGGGGGATGAATCATCTTCAATTCGTCTGCCAGATCGACCCGGTGGTCAGGCCGGAGAAGGCCGCCCGTCTTTTTCGAACCTATCACGCCCGCCGGGGGGTCTTTACGGTGCTCACCCACCTGCCGGGACTGGCCGAGCCGGAGAACCTGGCCCGCCTGGAAGAGTTCATCGCCGCGGTCAGGTTGTCCGATCCCTGGTTCACCACGCTCGAGGAGGCGGCGCGGTGGTGGACGGCGCGGGAGAAGGTTTCGGTGAAAAGCGTCCGGAGCCGGGACTCAATCGCCGTCACGGTGGAAAACCCCACCCCCTATCCGCTGCCGGGGGCGGTGATCAATTTTTCCGACTCCCTGCCGGAGGGGATGCGATATTCGATCAGAAACGGGGGAGGGTGGTTGCTTTCGGAAGGAAGAATTCCGTCCGAGAGGAGGGTGGAGATAGATATACCGCCGAGGAGGGCGGAAGGTCCGTAACCGGCGATTGGTGATTGGAAAAGATCCGGCAAGGTGGGGATAAATAAATGAGGCCGGGATTGATCGGCGGCCGGTGGGTCAGGCCGGCGGACTCAGGATCAGGCTGGCGATGAAGAAGTAGATCAGGAGTCCGGCCGCGTCGACGATCGAGGTGATCAGGGGACTGGAAGCCACGGCGGGGTCGAGCTTGAGCCGGGTGAGGATGAAGGGCAGCACCATTCCGATCAGGTTGGCCGCCACCACGATCGCGCACATCGCCAGGCCGACCACCAGTCCGATCTCCCACCCCCCCCGGAAGACGCCGAGCACGCCGCTGGCCGCGCCCAGGAGGACCCCGAGGACGGCCCCGGTCGCCAGTTCCTTGAGAATGGAGTCCCGCCACTGGCCGAGCCTGATGTCCCCGGTGGCCAGGGCCCGCACGATCAAGGTGGCCGACTGCGCCCCGGTGTTTCCGCCGCTGTCGATCAACAGGGGGATGAAGAAGGCCAGGGCGATGGCGGCGGTCAGCATCTCTTCGTAGGCCGCGATCACTCCCGAGGAGGCCAGGTTGACCACGACCAGGGCCAGCAGCCAGCCGATTCTTTTCTGGACCAGGTGCCGGATCCCGGTCCCGCGGTAGTTCGCCTCCAGGGGGGCCACGGCGGCGGTCTTGTGAAAGTCCTCGGTGGCTTCCTCCTCGGCCACGTCAAGGACGTCGTCGGCGGTCACGATCCCCAGCAGGATGCCTTCGGAATCGATTACCGGGAGGGCGAACAGGTCGTAGCGCTTTATCATCCGGACGGCCTGTTCCTGGTCGTCGAGCGGCGAGAGCGATTCGAAGGAGTAATCCATCAGGTCCTGAACCTTTTGCTTCGGATCGGCCAGAATGAGCTTGCGAAGCTTGAAGGCGTCGAGCAATCGCCAGGACCGGTCGGTGACGTAGACCATCGTGATCGTTTCGCTGTCCTTTCCGTGGTGCCGGATGTGCTCCAGCGCCTGTCCCACCGTCCATTCCGGCCGGATCGCCACGTAATCGGGGGTCATCAGCCTGCCGACGCTCTCCTCGGGGTAGCCGAGCAGCTGCCGGGTCTCCCGGAGATCTTCCGGGCTCAAGAGGTTCAGCAGGCGCTGGGTCATTCTTCCCGGGAGCTCTTCCAGGAAGGCGGTCCGGTCGTCGGGCTTGAGGTCGGCCAGCAGATGCCGGGCCTCCTCGTCGCTGAGCGCCTTGAGCAGTTCGTCCTGCTGGATGAAGTCGAGGTGGGAGAAGACCCTGCTCATCAGGTCGCGGGGCAGGGAACGGAAGACCAGAGCCCTCTCGGTCTCTTCCAGGTCGAGGATGAGATCGGCGATCTCCGGCGCCGGCCAGACCACCAGGCTGCGGCGGAGTTCGGCCAGGTCGCGCCGGGCGAGCAATTCCCTGATCTCGGGCATCAGCAGGTTCTTGAGCATGGCTTTTATTACAGACTCGATCGGTTGGTGAGGATCGTCAACGCGGAGTAGTTTATTCCGGACTTCACGGCCGGATCAAGTTTTTTCGGGTTTTGATCCGCCTTTGCCCGGCTGAACGGCAAGGGTCATCTGGCCATTAAGGAGGCGTGAAAAGGGAGCGGTTCACCCGAATAAAAGTCTCCTGCAAGGAGACTTTTATTCGGGGATGAAGAGGATCTGGCCGACGCGGATGGTATGGGGGTCGGCCAGTTCGTTGGCCTCGACGATCGCCGCGGCGGTGACGCCGTAATGGCGGGCGATCCCGGAGATGGTCTCGCCGGACCTGACTACGTGCTCGTATCCCCGCATCACCGTTCCGGGCCGGGAGGCCCGGATGCGGGAAAGAAGCCTTTCGTTCTCCCGGGCCACCTCTTCCAGGATCACGTTTAGTTTCTGGTCGAAGGAGGCCTGGAGAGCGCCGATCTCTCCCCGGAGGGAATCGCGCATCTCTTCCCGCTCCCGGCCGGCTTCCCGGCGTCCGGCCGCGGCCAGGTCCTCGATCTCGCCGATTCGCCGGCCGAGTTCCGCGATCCGGCTCTCCAGCTCGGCGTTCCGGCGCTCCAGGTCGATCACCTGGCTGCTGAGCGCGCTCTCCCACTGCTCCCGTCGCGCGGGTTCCGGTCGGGTGGTCTGGCAACCGGTGGCCGCCGGCAGGAAAACCGCCACCCCCAGCGTGAGGATAAGAGCCTTGTTCATCTGGGAATACTAATCATCCGGGTTACTGGTAGTAGCGATGGATCGCCCGTCCGCGGGGAGCCTCCTCGTCCCGGGGCAGGGAGACTCTCTCCTCTCTCACGACTTCCCGGTCGATCTGCCGCCGGACTTCGGCCGGCGGCGGGGGCAGTTCGGCGCGCCGGTCCCGGTCGGTCCCGTAGGAGACGCGGAACTGCGCCCGGCGGTTGCGCTGCCAGCAGGCTTCGTTGGACTCCAGGCAGAGCGGTTTTTCCTTTCCGTAGCTGATCGTGTGCAATCGCCGTTCGCTCACCCCCAGGCCGATAAGATGGCTGCGCACGCTTAACGCCCTTCTCTCTCCCAGGGCCAGGTTGTATTCCCTGGTTCCCCGTTCGTCGCAGTGGCCTTCGATCATCAGCTCCGCCCGCGGGTTATTGGTCATCCAGGCGGCGATTCCTTCCAGCACCGGCTTGGCGTCGTCGCGGATGGAGGAGTCGTCGAAATCAAAGTGGACGTTTTTCAGAATCAGGGCGTCCTCGGGGCGGGGCTCGACGAAGGCCCTCCCCTCGGTGATTTCCGCCAGCGGGATATCGTATCCTTCCAGGGCGGCCAGCCGCGTGTCGGGATCGGCCATCACGTCGGGACGATGACGGGCGCAGCCGTTGAAAAACACGATCGCGGCGATTACGAACAACACCAGTCCGGCTCGGTCCATTTTCACATCTCTTCTCCCGGGTTGGGGATTTTTTCGCCGTCGGTCGGCTCCGACGGCAGGGTTTTAAAAAGGATTATAAACCCGTCTTCGGGATTGTCAAATCAAACCGGCGCTTCAAGGGGCCGGCCGTTTACCTTGCCTGGATAGGGCTCCAGGCGGGATTGGTGCAGTCCCGGCCGTCGGTAATCTGGATCGGCCGCGGATTGCGGATGTCGATCACCATCAGGTTGTTCCTGCCGTAACGGCGGGAGGAGTAGACCAGGTGCCGCCCGTCCGGCGCCCAGGACGGCTCCTCGTTGCGATAGGGATCGCTGGTTATCCTTGTCTCCTCTCCGGTGTTGACGTTGACGGCGCAGATCTCGAACTTGCCGTCGATCAGGGACGAGTAGGCGATCAGGTCCCCCCGCGGCGACCAGGAAGGGGAGACGTTGTGCCGGCCCCGCCGGGTAAGCCGGCTCACGTTGGACCCGTCGGAGTTCATCACGTAGATCTGCGGGGTCCCGGTTCGGTCGGAGACAAAGGCGATTCGGTTTCCGTCGGGCGACCAGGAAGGAGAGCATTCGACCGCCGGGGAATTAGTCAGCCGCCGCAGGCCGCCGGTTCCGTCCAGCCGGACCAGATAGATCTCCGGGTTGCCGTCGCGGCTGAGGGTCAGGGCGATCGATCTTCCGTCCGGGGAGATGGAGCTCAGGGCGTTCATTCCCGGTTGCGCCGAGACCACCCTTCTCTTTCCGGTGCGAAGATTGTCCAGCACCAGCCAGGGAAAACCGGAGCTGTAGCTGGTGTAGGCCAGGGATTGGCCGTCGGGGTCCCAGGACGGGTAGAGCGCGAAGCCGCGCCCGGAATCGATCTTCCTGACTTCACCGCCGCTGGCCTCCATCAGGTGGATCTTTCTTTCGCCCTCGTGGGTGGCCACGAAGGCGATCCGGGTGCGGGAGAAGCCTTTCTCCCCGGTCAGGGCTTCGATGATTTCGTCCGAGATGGTGTGTACGATCCAGCGCCACCGCGAGAGATCCCCGGAGTATCTTTTTCCGTAAAGCTGACGCCCCCGCGAGACGGAGAAGGCGCTGGCGGATACGGAGACGCGGTCTCCATCGACCCGGTAGGTGCCCTTGACCAAGGCCTCCACGCCCAGCGTGGACCACCCCCCCAGGTCGATCCGGCCCCGGGTCCGGTCCTCTTCATCCTGCTCCCGGACAAAGTCGGTATTATCCGCGGGGATGAAATAACCGGGCAGGGCGAGGTTGGCGATCAGGAGATTTGATATCTCCGCCGCCAGGTCGGGCCGTTCCGCGCCCTCGTTTTGAAAGATCGGAACCGCCAGTCGCATACTGTCGGCGTAAGGCTTGGTCACACGCAGGTAATCCGATCCGGCGGGGGCCGGGGAGACGGGCATAAATACCGCCGCCGGGAGTAACAACGACAACACCGCGATCGTGGTCTTATTCATATCTAAAGAATCCAGTCAAAGGCAGACAAGTTCAATCCGTCAGTTCAAATAAAATATTAACATCTCTCCAGGGTCCGCGAAACCCTTCCGGGAGCGGGGGGAGGGGATCGGCGCGTCGCACCGCGTCCAGGGCGGAACGGTCAAGCTGGCCGGAGCCGGAAGACCTTTTCACCGAAACGCCTTCGATCCGGCCGTCCCGGTGGATCCGGAACGAGATCATCGCCGAAGCCTGGTCCTCCCGGACCACGGCCCGGCCGGGCTGGTCCCAGAGTTCGTAGAGTCGCCTCACCAGGTAGTCTTCATACCAGCCGAAGGGGAAGGTTTCGTCTCCGCTGACCGCGCTGCGCCGCTCGGGGGCGGCGGCGCGGGGAGTCTCGGTCCGGATCTCGGATAACCGCTCCGTCAGCCGACGCCGGAGGTCCGGCTCCGGGGGCGGGGCCTCCACCCGCCGG
>PUNC01000060.1 GCA_003551625.1 PVC group bacterium
CCGCCGGCGGCGGCGTAGAAAAGCGCCGCCGCCGCCAGGCCGCCCCCTCCCAGCCAGCGCGCCGCCCCGGAAGGCCGGAAGAGGAAAAGAAGGGCGATCACGCCGGCGGCGCCGGCGGCGCCGCCCACCAGGTCGGCCCGGTAAATCCGGCTGATCCGGTCCTTCCGGGCGGCCAGGACGATTCCGATCCCCAGGGCGGCGAAGAAGAACGGCACCGCCAGGATCAGGTATACCAGCAGAAAATTGATCAACTGCCCGGAATCCCAGACGATCTCCAGGGGATTGAACTCGACCCGCTGGGCCAGGCCGAAGCCCGCCAGGGCGGTCAACCCGAAACCGGCGGCGGCGGCCGGCAGGAATGTCGGGGCGCGGGGCAGCAGGCGTCTTTGCGCCAGGCTGAGGAATGTTCCCGCCGCGCCGTAACCAAGCAGGGCCAGGCTCAGGATCAGGGAGGCGAAATGGTACCACTGGACGATCGAGAAAAGGCGGAGCAGGAGAACCTCGTAGCCCACCGCGGAGAGGCTGAGCAGGCATACCCCGGCCGCCAGCGCCCGCTCGCCGCCGGTCCAGGGGGGATCCGGTTCGGAAAGACGGCCCCCGAGAGGCCGGAAGGATGACTCCTCCGGGCCTTTCACCGGCTCACCTCTCCCCGGTGAGGGGAACAAATCTTACGGGAAGAACCTGGCGGGTGGTGACCGAGCCGTCCTCGGCCTTCTCCACCAGCGTGAGCTGCTGGTTGAGAAAGGGCGGCCCGACCGGTATCACCATCCGGCCGCCGGGCTTGAGCTGGTCGATCAACGGCGGGGGGATATGAGGGGCGGCGGCGGTGACGATGATCGCGTCGTAGGGGGCGCCTTCCTCCCAGCCGTAGTAACCGTCGCCGGTGAGCACCTCCACGTTCTCGTAGCCGAGCCGGGTCATCCGCTCCCGGCATTCCGCGGCCAGGCCGGGAATGATCTCCATCGTGTGGACACGGTCCACCAGCCGGGCCAGGACCGCGGCCTGGTAGCCCGAGCCCGCCCCCACCTCGAAGACCCGGTCGCCCGGGCCGACCTCAAGGAGGTCGGTCATCAGCGCCACGATATAGGGCTGGGAGATCGTCTGGCCGTAGCCGATGGGCAAAGGGCGGTTCTCGTAGGCCGCCCGCAGCAGCCGCTCCGGAACGAACTTGTGCCGCTCCACCTCTCCCATCACCTCCATCACCCGCGGGTCGAACTCCTCCCGCCCGATCAGGGCGCTGGTCCGGACCACGTCCTCCGAGATCGCCTCCACCATCGCCCGGCGGCGGCGCGCGAAGTCGTCCGCCCGGGCCGGGCGGGCCGGAGCGGCGGCCAGGAACGCCAATCCCGTCGTGATGATCGCAATTATCCTCATAACGGTATCCGGCTAATTCTACTCCACGGCGGCCGGCTCGGGCTTTTCCGCCTCCGCCAGAGCCTCCGACAGGACTCTGCCGTCGGCCTGAAGGTGTCTTTCCGGATCAAGCCCGAAAAGCGCCAGGACCGTGGGTGCGACATCAACGTTGGCCCCCTCCTCCAGGATCACGCCCGGACTCACACCCGCCCCCGAAAGTACGATCGGCACCAGGACGCAGGTATCGTAGGTGGATCCGTGCTGGCCCCGGTTGGGAAAACCGGCGGTGTAGTCCGGGGAGACGTCGATAAAGAAATCTCCGGCCCGGTAGGTGTTGAGCCGCAGTTGCGACAGGCTGCCGTCGCGATCCGGAATCGGGTGCTCGGTGTGGATGTTGGCCACCCAGGGAAGTTCCCGCAGGATGGAGAAGGCTTCCCGCACCCGGGCCTGGTCACGGATAAAGACCGAGACCGCCATTCCGCCCCGCCCCATCGAGGAGTGCTCGATTCCAGCGTCGCCGAGTTCGGGAATGTCGGGCTGGCCCCGTTCCGACCGGATCACGTTGTCCGGGTTACGGACCTGCGTGAAGCCGTGGTCGGAGACGATAATGACCGCGCTGTTTCCGCGCCGTCCCAGACGCTCCAGTGTCTCCAAAAACTCTCCGATCAGACGGTCGGCCTGCATCACCCCCAGCTCGTAATAGGTGGATTCGGGACCGAACTGGTGCCCGATATAATCGGTCGAAGCGAGGTTGGCGATGAAGAACCTGACGTCCTGTTCCTCCACCGCCCTGGTCATCTTGCCGCTCATGGCCAGGTTGAGAGACAGCATCGAATGAAAGGATTTCTCCTCCGAGCCGTCGATCTCCTCCTCGTAGCGGTTGGCCCAGACCGACTCGGGAACGTGTTCCTGAATCTCGACCCTGACCGAGGCTCCGCGGGCGCCGACCAGCTCGTAGCCCTTCATCGACAAAAACGCGGTCTTGACCCCGTTGGCCTCCAGGATTTCGAAGACGGTGGGAACCGGAAGCCGGTCCGCGGCCAGACGGTAATTGCGCAGGTCGGTGCGCTGGTATCTCCAGTCCCGGTCGCGGTAGGCCGAGCCGACGATCCCGTGCTTGTCGGCGTGGGTACCGGTGGCGAGAGTGACGAAATTGACCCGGGTGGCGGTGGGAATGGTCGCCCGCGCGGCGGGGCAGTAGGCCCCGGCGGCGATCAGCTCGTCGATGACGGGGGTGTGAATGGACTGGAGTTTGTCCGCCCGCAGACCGTCGATCGCGATCACGAAGACGGAGAGATCCTCCCTCGCTTCCGGCCGGGCGGAGAAGGGAAAAATTACCAGGATCGCAAGTAAAAAAGGAATGACTGCCCACGCGATCCGGCTGAACTGACGGCGGCTGCTGCCGATCATAAGCCTGCCTCCTTTCGGTTCTTTATCTTTATTCATCATATCAGAAACTTCCCGTCCGGGCAAGCGGGGGGGGCGAGCCGATGGAAGATGGGTATTGGGTCAGGAAGACGGTCTGGTAGTTGGTTGATGGTAGTTGGGTTCAAACCCATAAACCAATATCCAACCGCCAAACCCACAACCTCACCCAACACCCATTGACCGCTATCTGGAGACGTACACGTTCACAGCGAAGCGGTAAACGTAACCGTTCACGTGTTTCACCGTTTTGTGTAAACAGATGCAAAGGGTATAGAGCATAGGGTTAAAGCGAATGTCCAATCCCCAATTCTCAATGTCCAATGTCGAAGGATCCGCCCCGTTCAAGCTCCTACGCATCCCATACTCTTACACGTACTTTTTCACATACTCTTACACATACTCTAAAACGTTTATTAGATAAAGTAGAGAACCAAGGCAAGGAGCCAACGATTTCGATCCCGATTTGGATCCCGATCTTTATGGAACTGAACCTTGAACAAGGAACCTCAATAATCCACCCGTTGATCGCGGCGCCCCGATGGGCTATAGTCGAAAGATGCCCGGCGCTTTCCGATACCAATTCGACAAGCCCGCAGTTATGAAAAAACTCCGTATCCTTGCCTTCGCCCTTTCGGCCGAGGCCCTTTGCGGCTGCGCGGCGGCCCCGCCCCGGAACATAAACGATATCTGCGCGATCTTCGAGGAGAGGCCGTCCTGGCGCAGGCAGGCTTTCCGGGCTTCGGAGCGCTGGGAGATCCCGGTCCCGGTCCTGATGGCGATCATCCACCAGGAATCTTCCTTCCGCGCCCGGGCGCGCCCCGCCCGGACCCGCCGCCTCGGCATCATACCCGGTCCGCGGCCGTCGAGCGCCTACGGTTACGCCCAGGCCCTGGACGGGACCTGGCGGCACTACCGCCGGGAGACCGGGAATAAATGGGCCTCCCGGAGAAGTTTCGCCGACGCGATCGATTTCGTGGGCTGGTATTGCGACCGGAGCCGGCGGTTGTGCGGAATCGGGCCGGAGGACGCCTTCAACCTCTACCTGGCCTACCACGAGGGGCACGGCGGGTACAACCGGGGAACCTATCGCCGGAAGCCCTGGCTGATCGAGATCGCCGAACGCGTCGCCCGCCGGGCCGAACTCTACCGCCGCCAGCTCCGCCGCTGCCCGCGCTGAAATGCGGGAAAGACGAAAAAACAGTTGATAAGCTGATAAGGGATAGACGCGTCCGCTCCGGGGCTCCAACACTCGAAATCGAAATCGCTATCGGGATCGAAATCGGAAAGCCCGGCGGCATATTAAAACGGTTTATTCGCAAACCGGGCTAACCGTGAAACAGTCTTATCACGTAAAGGTAAGTCAGCGCGTGTATCGCCAGGATCGTGACCGCTATCAGGATCAGGACCGCCCGGGACTTTAATCCGGAAGCTTTACGGAAGGGCAGGAATATCGCGCCCGCAAGTATGAGATAAGCCGGAAAGTAATACAGGAGTTCCCTCCACAGGACGTAGCCGTGGCTCAGGATTCCCAGGTGGGAGTAGGCGATCACGTACG
>PUNC01000034.1 GCA_003551625.1 PVC group bacterium
GCAAGGAAAACAGAAGATTGTGGAAATGGCTGACCAGCGCGGCAATGAACTGGTTGAGATCCCATCCCTTCTCGAATACGTTCTCGGCGGTCTTGAGAACCCCGGCCGGATCGGCCGCGAGAATGGAGTCGGAGACGGAGTTGATCACCTCCACCGGGACCGCGCCCAGCAGGTCCACCACGTCCCCGGCCGTGATTTTCTGGTCGCAGTAGACCAGGAGCTGGTCAAGAAACGATTCGCCGTCCCGCATACTGCCGCCGGCGAAGCCGGCCAGAAGGCCCAGGGCTTCTTCCTCGTATTCGCGCTTTTCGTCTTCCAGGATGGCCTTGAACCTGGCGACCAGTTCCCCGTCGCTAAGTTTTCTCAGGTCGAAACGCTGACAGCGGGAGATGATCGTGGCCGGAAGCTTGTGGGGGTCGGTGGTGGCGAAGATGAATTTAACCGCCGGGGGAGGCTCCTCCAGGGTCTTCAGGAGGGCGTTGAAGGCCTCCTTGGTCAGCATATGAACCTCGTCGATGATGTACAGCTTGCAGCGGGACGAGGTGGGAGCAAACTTGACGTTCTCCCTCAACTCCCGGATCTCGTTGATCCCCCGGTTGGAAGCTCCGTCGATCTCGATGACATCGAGACTGTTGCCGGCGATTATCCCCAGGCAGGACGAACACTTGTCGCAGGGCTCGGCGGTCGGGCCTTCGGCGCAGTTGATCGCTTTGGCCAGGATTCGCGCCAGGGTGGTCTTTCCGATCCCGCGAGGTCCGGTAAAGAGGTAAGCGTGGCCGATCCGGTCAAGGCGGATGGCATTGGCCAGCGTGCGGGTGACGTGATCCTGGCCCAGCACGTCCTTGAACTGCTGGGGACGCCATTTCCGGGCCAGGGCCTGATATGGTTTCGACGGCTTCATTGCTTGTTGCCAGAATAATCAGGACGGGCCGCGCACCCTCTTTCGAACTCTCTTCGCGGGATTTGACCGCCGGCCGACTCCAACCGGGTGATCTCGCGCGCCGCGATCAACCTACTTACCGCTGCTTCCTTCCGGACCTGACGGGGTTTGTAAGCTTCACGGCCGCGGGGCCCGGCCTTCAACGCCGACCCGCACGGCTACGTCCCGCGAAAAGCGGCTCTCCATCGGGATTTCGGCCCTGCTGTAGCGGATTGCAGGTCACCCCGCGCTTTCACGCGGGGATCGGGGCACCGCTAACTCCCCGCTTAGCGCGGCCCGTCGCGTTTAATCCAAACTGAGGTTCTATTTTCCCGCGTCCCCCCCGGCGCTTTCTTTAAGGTAGCCCGAGATAATCCCGCGAGCGCGGGCGGCATCCTCGGCAAAGACCATCAGGCTCCCCCAGTATCCCCGCGAAGTCTTCATCACGTCGTCCATCCAGGCTACCTGTTCGGAGCGGATAAGACTTTCGATTCCGTCCTCGGCCAGAACCCCCTTAAGGAGCAGCCCGGTAGGCTCATCGGGCAGCCTCCATACCGGCATAAGACAACCCTTATCCTCATTCTTTTTCACGCCTGAAACCGTCTCCCAAATCAATTATAGGATGAACCGGTGCGACTTCCAACCTCTAACCTGTTTCCGCTTTAAAGCAGCCCGAACGAAAACTCGGGCTAAACCCGGGCCCGGCCGCGCGAAAACCCGGCGATCGCTTTTTTTATCCGCCCGATCTTCTTCCGCGTCCTCTCGCCCGCGGCGCGCAGCCGGGACGGCGGGGGCCGTCTCTCCAGGGACGGGATCACCGACGCCACAAAGGGATGCCGGGCGGCAAAACGCCTGGCCTCGGCCGCCGTGGCCAGGCTGAACAGCCCGCCGTAAAACCAGGGCTTGGGGTCCTCCGCCGGGCCCAACCCTTCAACCAACTTCCGCGCCCGGAGACAGGATTCGCGCAGGCGGGCCGGATCGCGGGCCGAGAGGTGGTCCATATAAGCCTCCGCGTCGTCATCCAGTCCCCCGTGGACCAGCCAGGTTCCGTTCAGGCGACGCGCCCAGACAACGGGATCTGCGGTCTTGGATTCACGATCCGCCATAGGACCATCACCATAAATTTTGCATAAGCAAAATTTATACGGAGAGGGAGGGATTCGAACCCTCGGTACCGGCTTTATACCAGTACAACGGATTAGCAATCCGCCGCATTCGACCAGCTCTGCCACCTCTCCAAACCCAAAAAATCAAAGATTTTTTGGATGCGTATAACTTTCCCGATAAATTTTGCTTTAAGCAAAATTTATACGGAGAGGCAGGGATTCGAACCCTGGGTACCCTTTTGGGGTACACTCGCTCTCCAGGCGAGCCGATTCAACCGCTCTCGCACCTCTCCAGATCCAAAAAATCAAAGATTTTTTGGATGCGTAAACTATACCCAAGCCATATTTGACCCACCGCCTTATTTTCGTCACCGCGGCATCAGGTAATTCGACTTCTCTTCCCGCAATATATTCCTGATATTCCGGGCCTTTTTCGGCCCGATCCCCTTGACCGCGCGCAACTGCTCTTCGCTCGCGGATAATATGTTATTCAAAGAACCAAAGGCCGTGATCATTTCCCGGGCCAGTTTTGGCCCGATGGAAGGAAGCGATTCCAATATCTGCCTCTTTTGTCTTTCCGGCGCAAGCGTTTTTTTGCCGAGACGCAGCCTCGGAACCGGCGATGACCTGGATTTGGCGCTGCGCTGATTGATCTTTTCAAGAATCCAGGCGGTCTCCTTGGGGGAGTCGGAGTAGAGGATCGGAAGGCCCCAGGAGACAGCCAGCGAAATCAGGGCTCCTTTAATGGCTTCCGGCCGAGCCCCCCTGATCATGGTCAAGGGCAACCCTTCGATGATCATCAATTGCCTGCGGCCGAACCGCTTCAGGGCAGCCAATTGCCGAAACAATCTACCGGAGTACAGGGAGGATACAAAGTCTTGCGACGTCTTCCTTTCGACAACGACCTTGCCGTCTATGATGTAATCTCCCACGGCAAGGCTTTTCACCTCGAGGGACGCGTCACTTTTTCTCAGGGCTTCAATCACTCCGCCGCCGGTTTCCCGGTAATCCGCCCAGATCATCTTTAAAATATTTCCTCCGGAAATATTTTTCTTGCTGCTCAAACCCCTCTCAAGCTACCAGATTGTCCCGGGGAAGACAAGCGCCGGGCGAGGTAAACTCTTTATTTTGACTTCACTTTTTACGACAGACGCCGCCTTAATATGGATTTTAGGGGCACAGCGTCTCTAAAGCCGGCAATATTGAACGGTACGGCCGCACGGGGTTTCACGGCAGGATTTCACGCAGGCGCGGGAGGGAAAATATGTCGGTGAGGGAGGGTCACGTGGGCGGAAGCGACTCTCACCGTCACTTCGCATAACCAATCGACGAATGACCGGCCCGCCAATTGCCGGGGGGCCAATACATCGCCCGCTCGGCCACCAGCGGAACGCTTGAAGATATCCGGGTCGAGACCTGTTCAACCGGTCCGACCACGTTATTGACCTTGACCGTATAGCGCCGGCCAGGTTCAACGACGGCGTAGTGACTTCCAATTTCCCCCCCTGCACCCATAAAGGTAAACCAGACCTTGGCTTGGCTCGCCGAAGGGTTGGACACCAGGACATATTTGTCGAATAAGTTGGTAGCGCCCTCCGGAAACTGCCAGCTGGGCGCGGGAGCCGGGACACCCACCGTACCGTGCCCGCCGGTCCAGCTCGGCTGCGTGTTCGGCTGCCAGTACATCGTCCGTTCGGCCACCACGGGGACATTCGAGGTTATCCGCGTCGATACCTGTTCGACGGAACCCACCACATTGTTGACCTTGACCGTACGGCGATGTTGGGGATCAATATCGGTTGGGTGATACCAAGGGTTTCCGTGCTGGTCTCTGAAAAAGAAGACCACTTCAGCCGTTTTCGAAGAGGGATTGGCTACCAGAACATACTGGTCGAAGATGTGCGTGGCTCCCTCCGGTAGATACCACTCCTTAACGCCCTCGGTTACGCCGATGGAGGCGTGGCCGTCTTTCCACTTGTCTCCCTTGGGCCAGTACATCGTCCGGTCAACTGCCACCGGACGGGAGCTCCTTACCCACGCGGAGAGCTGATCCTGATTGTCGGCCCCCTCAACATCGCTGACTCTGACCGTCCAGACACTTCGGCTGCCCAGAAGCGACGTTTCCTTCCAGAAATCGCTGGACTGGTTGAAGAACATCACCTCCACGTCAACCGAGCCATCATCCGGGTTGAGAACGTGGACGAACTGGTCGAAGATATGCGTCGCCCCCTCGGCCAAAAACCAGGAAACTCCGGTGGTGGACAGGCCGATGGTGTTGTGGCCGCCGGTCCAGCCTTCCGGCCCGGCGCCCTTGGGCCAGTACATCGCCCGCTCGGCGATCACGCCGACCCCGTTGGTCGAGCGGACGATGGTCCCCACCGCTTCCCTGTTATTTCCGACGAGGGGGAGATTCTTTATGTTGGCCGTGTATCTCGAGCTGGGGGCCAGCGAATGAGTGAAGGAGTCGAAAGAACCGTTCGGTCCGATATATTCGATTTCAACCACCGCCTCCTCGCGATTTGGATTGGAGACCAGGATGTAAGTATCGAAATCCTTCGTGCCCCCGGCGGGCAGATACCATTCCAACTCGCCGGCCGGACGGGCGTTGCTCAACGCCAAGAACCAGGCGTCGGCGATAACCCCTGCACCCGCGTCATTGGGATGGAGATTGTTGTCGGGCGGGGAGGGCAGCATCAGGTCGCGCGGCCAGTTGCCGTAACTGAGAAAGGCCTGATAAGGATTGGCGAGAATGCATTCTTTTTCCCCGGCCAGGGGAATGATGTAATCGTTATTCAAAACCCGCGCCCAGTCGAGGAAAAGAACACTGGGTATGATGGTGGCCAGGACCGGTTCGCGTCCTCTTTCCCGGGCCCGGTCAATCATCGCTCCCAGCTCGTGTTTGACCAGGCTGTAATCCCCCCAGCGGTTGTTGGTCCCCGCCATAATCAGGATACGGGAGGCGCCGGGAAGGCTGTCCAGCACTGCGTTTATGCCCGGCACGTACACGCCGCCGATCACCACCCCCCCGGTTAATAGAGCATCGGTCCCGGCCCCCCCGTAGCCCCGGTCGTGGATGGTGTAACTTCCACCGTAGGCGGAGGGCAGCATAGATCTTAAGTGAGGGATATAGGAATAGGTATCAGGAGGAGCGATCATAGTGATGCTGTCGCCGTAACCGATATACTCCCGGTCCGAGACAGCGGTTTCCTCCCTCGGGCCGGAAGAGTCCCCAACCTGTTCAAAGATAATACCGGTTCTCCGGGTCCGGGTCGTTCCGTCGTGAATTCTCTCCACCAGCCAACCGGCGGACGGGGGTTCGCCCGCAACGGCCAGGACCTTTTCCGAAGAGGCACCAACGGCAGCCGGTTCCTTCTCTCCCCGGATATCGAAAACAGCCGAACGCAGCTTGCCCTTCTCCGCCCAGGAACAGTCCCACCCCACCCCCGTGAGGGACATAACCGATGGCCGGATCTGGTCTATCTCCCCAACCCTCGAGATCGTTTTTTCGGGAGACCACTTCCCGCCGTCAAGATAACTGGCAAATACTCGATAATATTTCTCTTTCCAGCCCTGCCAGGCCAGGAGGGCCCGGCCGCCGGCAGCGACCGCCAGAGCGGGGTTGAGGGCGGGAGAACTTACGGGCGAGCTGACAGGTTCGGCGGGGCCAAAGCCGCCTTCTTCCCAGCGGGAACAGTATATAACCGAAACACCGCCCCGCGCCCCGGACCAAGCCGCCAGAAGGGTCCCGTCCGGGCCGAAAGCAATGACCGGCGTCATCTCCCAGAAATCGTCGGATGCCGTCAACCGGCGGGGCTCGGTCCAGATCCCGGATCGGCGACGGCTGAAGAATATCTTCGTCTCGACACCCGTATCCGGGGCCGCCCAGACCGCCCAGAGTTCCCCCGAGGGGCTGACTGCCAGCGCCGGATGGAAATTCAACTCGAAACTGTCGGCCGGCGGAAAATCCAACCGCTCCCATATTCCGTCGCGGTATTGCTTGAGGAGTATTTCAGACTCAAGCCGGCCGCCGTCCTTCCCGATCCAGAACACCTCCTGGGAGAGAACAGACGGGGAGAGGAAGAAAAGCAGCAGCAAAGCCAACCCGGTATTCTTCATAAAACAACCTTTCCGCAATTACGGAGAGGGTGGGATTCTCCGTCGCCCCGATACATATCGAGGCACCGGATGCGGCACTCCGTTCCTCATCGGAGTGACGCAGAACCCACGGCCACCAGTCAGATCACAGCTGGACCGGACTCCGCCCCTGCACTTCAAACGGAGAGGGTGGGATTCGAACCCACGGTACCTTTCGGTACACACGATTTCGAGTCGTGCGCATTCAACCGGACTCTGCCACCTCTCCTGATCCAAAAAATCAAAGATTTTTTGGATGCTGGATCCTCCTTTTCTCAAATCCCTGTCAAGCTACCAGATCGGCCCGGGGAAGACAAGAGCAAGGGCGACAGACCAGGAGAGAAATCCCGCCGGCAAGATCCGGGGCTTCCGGGACAAATCCTTGCTTTTGCCTTTGGGGCCGACGAAACTTTCAAGCCAAAACCAGCGCCTTAAAACTATTTTGGGTAAAAATCGCGTCTAAAACCGAAAAAAGAAGGAAAATTTTACCTATCTCATTCCACTCGAGAATGATACCGCTGGCCTACCCCAGAAGGGATCTCCAGGCGGTCGATCAGCCTTCCCCTCCGGTTGAAGACCTCCATCCCGATGCTTTCGCCATCGACGCGGAAGACGGCCAGCGTGGAAAAGAAGGAGTAGATACGCCGGCGGTAGGGATTGGAAGCCCGCAAGACCGGCAATCCCCGGTATCCCCAGTGACCGATATTTACGTAATGGATGCCGTCGCGATAGCTTCGCTCGTAAACGTGACTGTGGCCGGCAAGGATCAAGCTGACGTCATAGTCTTTGAGCAGGGGTATGACCCGGCCCTTGAGATAGTCGATCTCATCGGATGACGCCTTCCAGCGGTTGGAGCTGTAAACAGCGTGATGCCAGGCCGCTATTACCGGCAGCCCCGAAAGGCGCGCCTGACTCAGCTCCTCCTCCAGCCACTCCAGCTGCAGCTCGCGCCGGCGTCGGTCCAGGCGGAAAAAATTGCTGTTGAGCACCACCAGCTTGAACCGGGGAAAGTCGTACGTCAGCCAGCCACCTTCCGGATCATTTTGCCGGCGGAGGTAACGTTTGAAATAGCGCGGCGCGGTCCCGGACCGGCGGGCTTTTTCCGCTCCCCGGTAGTCGTGGTTCCCCACCGCCACCACCAACGGCCATTCCGACAGGCTCTCCCGGCCGAGAAGGCGAATCCAGCTTTCCTCCCGCCCGCCCTGCTTCACGATGTCTCCCAGGTGCAGCAGCCATCCCGGTGATTCTTCGGGCGGCTTGCCGGCGAAAAAGTCGCGCAGACCGGGAAAGCTTCTTCTCGCCCCGTGAGTGTCGGAGATCACCGCGAAGACCATCTCTTCCCCGGTGCCGCCGCCTCCCGGTCCCACCGCCCGCTCGAAGATGGTCTCCCTTCCCCCCGGGGCCGCCCTTTCCATTCTCACGGTGAAGGCCCGGGCAGCTTCCCCCGGCCCCAGGATCACCTCATACAGCCGCCCGGCGGCATAAGACTCTACCGGCCCTCCATCGATCGAGAGCTCCAGATCCTCCCGGAGCTCGAACTTCAGAGCCGCCTCCGTGGTGGAGGCGAGCAAGAGGTAGGGATGAACTCGAAAATGTTCGTTGCCGGAATGGCCGCAGGCAGCGGCAAGCAGGCCGAGCGCGCAAAAACCGGCGACGCGCTTCGCCCCGATGATCCAGAATCGTTCCCTGAATCCTTTCATTTATTTCCGAGACACCATAATAGATATTCAGTCGCGCCGCTTAAGTGCGGACAGAGCGGTCAATCTATCATCTCTTCTTCTTCCGGCAGCTCCAACGGACCGGTGGAAGGGGGAAGTTCAACCGCGGGAACGGCCCAGACGCCCTTCCAGTAGTAGGCGACGCAGAGCAGGAGTTCGGCCGCGCCGCTGACGATGAAGGCGTTCCAGACGCCGTGGGAACTGCCGAACCGCGCCGCGGCGACCCAGGCGTAGATCACCCGGATCACGACCAGGCCGGTGATGCCGATGAACATCGACTGCAGCGTTCTGCCCGCGCCCTTGAAGGCCCCCCGCATCACTATCACCACCCCCATAAAGGGCGCGGCGATCCCCAGCCTTTTCAGAAAGGACGAAGCGGCCACGATCACCTCCCGGTCGCCCGCTCCCATAAAGAGGCCGGCGATCCGGGCGCTGCCGAAATATATCGCCGCCCCCGCGAAGAGGAGGCAGAAGGCCACCGCGAACGAAGACGCCCGGGCGACATACCGGGCCCTCTGGTCGAGTCCGGCGCCCAGGTTCTGCCCCACGGCGGAAGCCACGGCCAAGCTGACGGCGAAGGCGAACATAATGACCACGGAGAAAACCCGGACGCCGATCCCCAGGGCGGCGACATAGACCGTTCCGAAGAGAGCGACGATCGCCGTCAGCAGGATTATCCCGGCGGCCTTGAGGGCGTGCTCCACCATCGCGGGCCAGCCGATGACCAGCAGCTTTCCGATCACGGACAGGTCCGGCTTCAGGTCGCGAACCCTGATCCGGAGGGAATGCCTGCCCCGGAATAGAACATAGAGACCGGCCGCGGCCGCGCCGGTCTTGGCCACGATGGTGGCGACGGCGGCGCCGGCGATGCCCATCCGGGGGAATATCCAAAGACCAAATATCAGCACCGGGTCCAGCGCCATATTCAAAAGGTTGGAGGCGACCATTATCTTCATCGGGGTTACGGTGTTTCCCCACCCCCGCATCAGGGAGTTGAAGATGTGAAAAGCGAACATCACCAGCAGGCCGGCAAAGATGATCCGGAGGTAAACCCGGGCCAGGGGTATCACCGCCTCGGACGCGCCCAGTAATCTGACCAGGCGGCCGCTGTAGAGATATCCCGCGACCGAGAGGAGAATCGTCAGAAAAAACGTGAACGAGAGCGTCTGGGCGGCGGCATAGTTGACCTTCTTCCCCTCCCCCGCCCCCTCGTACTGCGCCACCAGCACCGAGCCGGCGATCCCGATGCCGATGCCCACCGAAACGATCAGGAAAATTATCGGGAAGACGAAGGTCATCGCCGCGACCTCGTTCTTCCCCAGCATCCCCAGCCAGGCGGTGTCCACGATACTGTAGAGGACGTGCATCAGGTTGCTGACGATGAGCGGAAGTGAGAGCAGCAGGACCTTCTTCAGGGGATGGCCCGTTATAAGATCGATCTTGCCCGGTGTTTTCACAGCCATAATCATTCGCCCGGGCCGTCGCTTGTGGAGACCGCGGGCCGTACGGGTTCGTAAAGCGGGGAATCCCGGCCGCATCAGGGGATAATAACAAGGCGGCCGGGAAAATCCGAGCGGTAATGCCCCGCCCGCGGCGGGATATCCTGCCGGCGCTGATTTAGGGCGGGGAAGCAGGATTATTCAACGCGGCGGGGTGATCAGTCTCCCTTGGCGGAGCCGCCGGTTCGAACAACGCGGCGGGCAAGCTTTCGGACGAGGGACCGGCGGATAATTCTTTTCCAGGTGAGGTATAAGCTATTAAGTCCGGCCAGGAAGTAGATAGCCTTCGAATCGGCGGCTTGATCGCTGTAAGCCGCCCCCTCGGGGCAACCCTGAAGGAACCGGCGGAACTCGGTCACGCACCTGACCCTGTTCATCAACCGGGGTTTTTTAAGCTTGAAGTCGATGAAGAACACCTTGCCGTCGGCCCCAATAACATAGTTCGCAACCCGGGGATCCCTCCGAATGTATCCCCGGCGGTGGAGGCGGAGGAGTTCGGGGACGATAAGTTTGTAATCCCGGTTATCCGCCAGGCGGCCGCGGACAAACCGGTAGACGTAGAAGCCGTCGGTCACTCTCCCGGAAACCCTCTTCTCCGCCGCCAGAATAGGTTCCGGGCCGTTGAACCCCAACTCCCGAAAATGCTTGAGGTCCTTGAAGCGGCGGAAGGATTCACCATCGCGGAAGAGGGTTAAAAATCTCTCCCATTGGCGCCGGTTTCTCGCCCGGGGAATCTTCACCACCAGCTTGCCCAGGGTGGGATGGGAGAAAGTCGCCACCAGGCCTTTTCGTTCGTCTTTATAAACTTTATCGAAGCCAACCCCGCCGGCCGCGATCCCGGCGACCAGCGCTTCAGCCTCGTCCGGACCGCATTCCGCGATTACGCGATAGCCCCCGCGTTCAAGATAATTCGAGCCGTTTTTGTGATCAGATTTCCGGGCAAACATCGGAGAATACGCTTTTCCTAAACTTTTTTCGGGTGAGGAATCAACGGAGGGTATTTTACGGCAACAACGGGTTTTGCAAAAAGAGTTTACGCTTTGGTTCTTTTCAGGAAACGGCAACCATCCTCATCTTCTCCGGCTTTTAAGAAATCTCCCCAGGGCGCGTAATAAACCTTTCACGCCTCGAAGCAGCAGATACCACCGGGCGGGAGAATACGCGATCTCCAGGTCGATCCAGCGGCCGGGGACGGCGGTATAGTCAAGTTGGGAGAAATAAAGACTCCGGCCGTTTCGCCGGATCGGCCGAAACGAGGGCGATGTTGCCGCGTCGCGCTTCTCCCCGCCGGGAAAAACCGGTTCACCCGTCTCCTGGCAGTAGAGTTTGAATCCGCGGTACTTCACGGGGATAAGAATGCCCTTCATTTTCAAAGAGAGACCGGCCTTGAAACCGGGATTCGGAAAAGACAGGCAGGCCGTGTTCTTGCCCGCGGCCGTGGTCCAGTAAGCGCGGGGTTTAGTTCCGCTCGCGGATTCCTCTCCAGAGGAAACCGAGAGCTCCCAGGTTACACCGGGAGAAGCGGCATCAAGGCCCGCGGCGCCCTCGGAAAGGAAGGTTGTCCGCGGCAATCTTGGATTTCTCTCCAGGAGCAAGTCGGCAACACTCTTATCCTTCAACAACCCGTGCAGCTTGGAGAAGCCCAGGAAACGCATATGCCTTTTGGGCAGAAAAGCGGCCTCGCGGCAGAGCAGATAGCATCTCCATTCGCGGCTTTCCCCCCGCAGCGTTGGTTCAAACTCGGGAAATATCGCCGGCATCTGCTCAAGACCGGAAGGGGAAAAGTAATGATCGTAGGCCTGCTGATACTCCAGGAAAGACCGGGAGCTTGAGGAGGGATTCTCCGAGCTTAGATTCCGGCCCCTGCCTAAAACCCGGTTACCCGTGAGACGCTCCGGAATGACGTGGATCTCGGCCCTGAAACAGGTCCGGATCCACAAATCAAGATCCGCGAGCTGGATCAGGAACCGGTTGAACCCGCCCAGCTCTTCGAAGAAATCCCGCCGCAACATCGCGCTGGAGATGCCTAAACAGTTCCCGGCGGCGAAAAACCTTCTCAGCCACTGGTGCCGGCTCAGGTTCCCGACCGCGAAGAATTTTTCGAGATTGTACTTTTCCAGGGTCGCGCCTCTTCCCGCCAGGCGCTTGACGTGGGTGAAGACCGCCGCGCAATTCTTTTCCCGTTCCAGGTATTCAACCTGCCGCCGGATCTTCTCGGGGAAGAACACATCGTCGGAATTCAGGAAAGCGATGTAGTCTCCCCGGGCGCGCGCGGCGGCGAAGTTCCGCACGCAATATTGCCGGTTGAAGGCAGAGGTGAAGACCCGGATCCTTTCATCGCCTTGATAGGGCTCCAGCGCCTGAAGCGTATTGTCCGTCGAGCAATCATCGACGATGATGAGCTCCCAGTTTTCATAAACCTGCTTCCTCACACTCTCCACGGATTCACCGATGTAATCGGCGTGGTTATACGAGGCGGTGACGATCGAGACCAGCGGATTCATTTTCATATCTCCCCCACGCTCAGCAAGGAGGAGACCGCGCTCCGCAGTTCATTGGTGATCACGTTTTCCCGGCGCAGATAATCGGAAAGCTGCGGCAGGGATATCCAGCGGTGAAAAGGGCTTTCCTGGTCCTTTCCCGCCCGGTCCAGAAGAATGATCCGGTATTCGCTCACGCAACGGTCGAAACGCCCCCCCTCTTCGGAGTTTTGAAAATCAAGAAGCAGTTTTCCTCCGTTTTCCGCCAGCTCGGCGTATTCCTTCTCCCGGCGGCTCATTTTTGTGGCCTCCGCCTGAACGGTGGTCGTCAACTCAAAGCCGTTCCGGCTGCCGGCCTCCAGCCGGGCCTGGACAAGCAGATGCAGCGCGCCGCGATACTCTCCCAGCAAGAGCGTCAGACGGGATTGATGGTCGCAGGAGACAATCGGCTGATCCCAGAGGGCGACTTCCCGATCGGCGCAGGAGACGGAGATCTGACAAACCTTTATCGACGGATCATCGCCGCTGAAGATTTTATCTTGATCGCAGATCCAGGGCGGGCCGGAGCCGCTCAGGGGAACGATCTTCCTGGCCAGGGTCCACTCGGCGTTCAGTTTCACCAGCCACTCTTCCAGGGCCCTGTCGCCGTTGAGCGAATCCGCCGCCCGGGACGATCGGGCGAGTGCTTCAGCGAAAGCGCCGCGGGCGGGAAGAGACCGGCGCAACTCGTCAAGGTCGCCGAAGAGCCAACCGGCGATTACCGAGCGAGCGTCGGTATTGACGAGATGGCTTCGGCCGAGCAGGGGAAGCAGCTCGCTCATTCGTATCCATTTGAAGCGGAAGTCCAGTTCAGAGGTCTTCTCCGGAAGCAAGACGACCTTGTTCAGGTTGCGCTTGGCGAGAAAACGGCTGTTCTGCTCGGACTGCAGCCGCCGGTAAAGAACCCCGCGGCGGCCCTGGGCGATATCCAGGTAAAGGGTGCGGCCGCCGCCGTGAACCGCCTCGTAATTGCTCTTGGTCGCCTGAACGGTGGGGGCAAGCTGCACCCCGTTGACATTTCCCGGTTCAACCTTGGCGTGGGCCAGCACCCACCAGTCTTCCTGATCCCTGGCGACGAGGAAGCAGAGCAGGCCGATCTCCGATTGATCCAAAATCGGTTGTCTTACGAAGAAGTCCCCCGGCGTGAACACGGCTTCCAGTCCCACGACGCGAAAAAACCTTCCGGTGATATGCGAAAAGGCGCCGTCTTCGTCCCACCTCCATTCCCGCGAACGGCTGAAGGAGATGCGCTTGACCCGGAGCTGGGCTTTGACATATTCCCTGCCCAGCCAATCCTTGATCTCCTGAAAGCTTTTCATTCAAAAAGTCTTTCCTTCCGCCGACAGGAAACCGCTTTTCCACGCGGCTCGAACTTTTCCAGGTATGCCGGCCGGAACCCTGCTTTGATTATACCTTGCCGGGCGCTCCCGGGGGGACTTTTGTCGAGCCGATGTAATAACCGCCTTCGCGCAGGCTTTGGAGGATGTAAAGATAATACATCGCGGGAAGGGAGCAGGAGGAAAAGTCAAGGCCCCATCGTCTTGGACTAATATGAGCCTGACGGATGTCTGGGAGCGTGGTTTATCTGGGATTTTGTGAAGATTTCCCTCCGAACGGTGCGGGACGGACACCGGAAGATATGCCCTGCTTGAGGGCTATTCAACCGGGATTCTTCGGGTGGGCCTCCCCCTTTTGTTCTTTAGTCTGGATTAAACTTATCCGCATTTACAGCCTTCACCGCTTATCTCAAAGCCCGCCGTCATTTTACATGAGCGAAGGCGGACCGGGAGCGAGCGAGCGTCGGGCGGCGAAGCCGACCCCGCGGAGCGAGCCCCGGGCCGTTGGAGCGCTTAGCGGAATAGTGTAGAATTAATTTCCACAGATTCTAATCCATGCGTATTCAATTCATCCTGCAATTTACAAACGGTATCTTGATATTTAAATTTTGGTCCTAATGTTATTGACCTAAATGGCACTAGATCAGTGTGAAATGATCTTAACCGCAACTCCCAGAAATTACTAATTCGGGAGCTTCTTTCATTCGCATTGTTTTCTCCCGTCATAATTCTATTAGATTTATTTAACTGGACAATAAGCCTTGTTTCATTCTCTTCTTTATATGCGCTGCTCTTAAAATGAGTTGCTAGGAGACATAGCTTGTAACCCGGAATAAAGTTACCTTCCTGTTCCCATTGCTTCACTGCATCCTTGATAATTTCTTGTTGATTAAGCTCGTCGTAATTGCACTCTATAAACCTGTATGATTGTATGAAAGATGCTTGATATGCCAACATAGCGAGCAAGTCTCGTTTATGAAATCCTATATTGAGGTCCCCATATCTTTGAAATAAATATTCCTTATCCTTTTCCTTACAAAAGCAGAATACATAGATTAGACGACTAAGCTGCTTGAGCTCCGAAATAAGATGTTTTTCCATACTTAATGGTAAGGATAATTCTTTGGATAACATTGAAATCGCATGCTTAAATTCAAAAGTATCCTTAAAGCAATCTATATTGGTTAACCGTAATCTTCTAGACTCTAATATCTTATAGAGTACAGATATATTCGTGTAATGATATAGCATAACCAGCTACTTTATTCATTATAGTCGATTAAGTAAGCCTAATCCTTATGGATTTAAATAATGTTTCGCAACTTAGTGGGATTACTTATCCACGTGTATTTAGGTCCTATAGCTACAGTTCCGACAGAGCTTAATCCACCTAACCCTAGACCAAACATTCTAGACGCAAAAGCGAAGGCAGATCGGGAATACGCGAACGTCGGCTGAATGACATTGATGGGCTTCAATTGATTCCCGGTAGACCCCAAAATATATAATTACCATCGCCCTCATCGCGCCAAGCAATTATCGTGCAATTGGTGATTTGGTGTTTGCGCAAGAGTTGCTCGGCAGCCGTTTTTGACGAGACGGGAACGGCAAGGTGCCAATGATTATAGGCAGATGCGTAGTCCTTCCATTGATTCTTGGCTTCGGTTCCTGAAACAGAGTCATCTGTTTCAATCTCCGTTACCCACGCCGAGTCAGAATGTGGATTTTCAGTGGCGATAACATCAATATACCGACCGGCCCACTTCTTGTTCTTTTCGCTCCCTGGATTTATCCATACGTTTCTACCATTTTTCTGGTAAATATCTTGAGCGGCATATACGGCTCCATCATGTTCCGATTGCTTGGTGTCTTTTCGATTTGCCATGGTTTCTCCCTTTGCTATCTCGATGCCCAACGCCCAGCACAATCCGGTCCAAGTCAACGCTGTTGCTGGGTAGAAAACCAATCAGCAATTCCAAGGATAGGAATCACCTTTTCTGCGATTATTATCCCATTGTAGCGGCTGCAGGTTGGAAAGATCATCTGTTCCGCCTTTGCTGACAGGTTTAATATGATCAACCTCCCAACCATACTTGGAATCAGTATTACCATACTCACCAAACTTCATAGGATGCCCACATTTGTCATGCCGCCATATTGCCGGAACATAGCCTTGAATCTCTCGGCCTTTCCGCCAGACGGCTCCTACAGTTGTCTGGGCGAATGGCTGCCCGTTGATGTCAGTATTACGATTTCTTGCCATCGGTTTTTCCTCCAAACGATGTAGGAAGAACACCGGAAGATATGCCCGGCTTGAGGGCAATTCAACCGGGATTCTCCGGGTGGGCCTGCCCTTTTGTTCTTTATCAAGAGTAAATCCTATCAGCAAATATAGCTTTTGTCCCTCACTTAAAACCCCCTTCGCTTTACGTAGGCGAAGGCGGGCCGGGAGCGAGCGAGCGTCGGGCGGCGAAGCCGACCACGCGGAGCGAGCCCCGGTCCGCCGGAGCGATCGCCGGCTGACTTTTGAATCACGGAGAAGCGTGGACGCGGAGCCGGGGGGATGTTTCAGTCCGGCCAGTGGGGGGAGAGGTAGAGGGGCCGGTCTGAAACGCGGGGGGAAAGGGGCCGAGGCTTCAGTCCGGCCAGCGGGGGGATAGGTAGAGGGAGCCGGTCTGAAGCCGGCGGGGGCCAGGGGGGCGGTTTCAGTCCGGGCCAGGGGTGTCCGTAGTCGGGGCGCCCGGTCTGAAACCGCGTGGGGGGTTAAGCGAAGACGAGCGAAGTTAAACAGCAGGCTTGAGCTTCCTTGGAAAGGAAGCTGCGCCGCGCGGTCTTTTGTGCGGCGCGGCGGCGTATTAAGCTGAGAACAGAGGTTCTCAGATAACTGCGTGGAGTTAAGTCGGGGAACCAACTGAAGGCAGACGAAGGTTGTAGAGGAAAATGTCTCGTTGGATTGTTTGATTGATCTTTTTGTTCTACATCTTGTCCTCACGATACTATAGTGAGTTACTCTTGGCGATCATAGCTATTCAATTACCACGAGCACGCTCTTTCCGAAACGGAGGACTCGAATCCACAATGATATGCTTTCTGCGAACATAACCAACACCAGTGCCATTGTAAAAAATAAATCCCTTCTTTTTCCAAGACAGTAGTCGGGGCCATGCTGCAGGTGACGGATGCAGAGTTTGTAAGTGAACTATAGCTTCACCGTGGTTTTTGACTTCAGTTGGATCCACCGATATAAATCGTTCGTAGTCACCCTCCGAACGATCGCGCACGGCGTAATTATATCTGTACCTTTGAGAGATACGAAATGGCAATGTATCCAGAAAGCATTCATGGACCATATCTGAGTCATCCGGGTTCTGAACGAATATGTTCGCTCGACAGTTTAGAAACTGGTGTTGATTTAGAGCCTTAACTTCGGATGGGTCTCTGACATCACACCATAAGTTTCTATGCGGAACATTATAAACGTCCCTGTCATATCCGAGGCAAAGTATACTTGGGCTAATAGGTAATAAGATAATAGCTCCAGCAGACATAAAACCAAAAGACCTTCCTATACCCCTCGGATTTTGCAAATACCACCGATTGGTAAGAACAGCAGGGTCATCCGATGTTATAAACGGAATCTGAGTTCTATTCCTTATAAGACACATCTGTAAATCAGATACGATGTCCATAGTCTTCACAAAAATCTCCATCGACATTTGGACAGCTTCACGGATTTCCATACGGAAGGTGGTTCCCGAAATACCAGTTGCCTGCCACATCCCTTCGTTCATCACGATTGCACGCCTCGAGGCCTCTTCAGTCCGGAGATGTTGGAATAGCCAAAATTTGCCGAGAAGACGTTTGTGCTGGTTAGTCAGCATGTAACCAGGACTTATGATCAACCGGAGAGCAGTTGAATATTCTATTTCCAAATTCTGGATATCTTCTTCTAGAAAGCGATTCCGTCCGTAGAAATAGTTTCCAGAGCATTGGTTCTTCACTGGCGCCATTCTAATAAATCTTCTTCGGTCGATATTGTAGAGGTTGATCGCAACTCCTGCCTCATCAACGGTAAATGGCCGGAGATAGCATCTTGGTACAAAGTGTTGATTTTTATTTGAGGCCATTCTCAATCGATAAGGAAATTATCCTGCTAAGCATCAACTACGGTAGTAGCCCGAGGTGGCAGGCACTGCTACCAGCGCCTCTAGCAATTAGGTAGAACTATTTTTATCATTCAATATGGATATGAAGCTTAATTCTTTCCGCATCAGCATCTTATTCCCCAAATACCCTTGTCGCAATGAAAGATTATGACAATACGTTGCCTTGTCGCAGTGTGGGCCGCCATTTGAACACATCGGATATTAAATCCCTGCCCTTAAAAATGCCTTTTGGTAGAGGGGCAAGGAGGAAAATATCCGATGGGGATTTACAAAAAGAAAGAGATTATCCGGGCGTATTCCGGGTTTCCCCGGTTGAGGGTCCGGGACCTTCTGTTCGGGGACATCATTAACTGGACGCCCGGGCGGACTGTCTGGTGGCCGGCAGCAAATTGGATCGAGGCGGCGGCGCAAAGGGGGATCATCGCCTTCCAGCGGTGGAGATATCCCAATTCTCCCTGGATATACAGCA
>PUNC01000126.1 GCA_003551625.1 PVC group bacterium
AAACTCCATAGAGAAGACGGCCCTGCTGTTGAATGTGCTAATGGCCATAAAGAATGGTGGTTGAACGACAAAGAATATTCCTATGAAAAATGGAAACAAAAGGTATCTCCTTCTCCTTGTCATAATAAAATCGTTTCTATTGATGGTAAGCAATATAAGTTAGTTGAAGTGTCCTAAAGATTTTGTTATATTATTATCAATAAGAATAAAAAACAAAGGGTAAAAAATGGAGACATTGATATGAATCTTAAAGACATTATTGACCTTGAACAACTCCAACAGGCATTGGACGAAAGAGGATTTAATTTCCAAGAAGTCCTTGAATTCATAGACGATAGTATTGATAGGCCTACAAAAGAACAGGTAATTGAACAAGTCTGTGATGCTTATAATGATATTTGTGAAGAGGGAATATAAGACATTGAACATAAACCCTGATAAGATTACTAACTTTGAACATCTAATAAGAATATTGGATGAAAAGGGGTTAACTCTTCGTGAGGCTATAGGCTTTATTGATACTAACCTAAAAAATACAACTAGGGAAAGGGTTATAAAAGAAATTTGTTCATCTTATAATGAATCTTTGTTTTTTTAGAAAAAATGGCTGTTTTTAGAAAAAAATTGCTCTTTTTATAAAAAATGGAATAAAAGGAAAAAGTAACTTTATTTATGTAAGGTAAGGATAATTGGTGTAATATAAGAGAAGGAATGTCCTATATAAACAGGAGAGGGGTGACCTAAGGACGGCGTAAGGACGACGTAAGGACGACGTAAGGACAGGGGGAGGACAGGAGAAGGACAGGAGAAGGACAGGGGGTGAAAGGTTGGGTGAAAGGTTGGGTGAAAACAGGAGAAGGACAGGGGGAGGACAGGAGAAGGACAGGAGAAGGACAGGGGGAGGTAAATTGTATAAATATAAGTGTGTCCCCCACTTACGCCCAATTTTTTTTTATTTTTATACCCACTCCAATCCTACCCTTATTCCCCCACCCGCCCCGCATTTTCCTTGATGTTTCCTAATAATTATCATATTATATATACATAATGAATAATAAAGAAAGGGAAACCAATGAACCGCAAATTCTTGATTGTTAGTAGTGAATATCCTGATAAGACCTGTATTATAAAGACTGATAAGGAAGGGTATAAAGGGAATCTTGAAGTCATAAAAGAGGCTAATATCTTTTGTGATAAGGAAGATTGGGATGAATATTTGGAAAATTTTGGTTTAGACTAGATGGATAATGATGTTATATATGGTGAACTTTTTACTATGTATGGTGAAGATCCAACTGAATGTAGTAAAAAGACTATGGTTATTGAAATCCTTGATAATGATGAAATTGATAAAATTCTTTACTAATGAAAGTAAATGATAAAACTTATATATTTTTAGTGTATTGTAATAAAGATCCTATAGTATATGGTGTATATAGGGATTATCGTAAAGCGGTAAAATATGCTAATGATTTAATAGTATATAGGCGACCCCTAGGGTTTTATCATTTTTATAATACTAGTCGTAAAGAAGTTTTAGACATATTAAGAAGTGAAGATAACCTTTTAATAGAAAGTAGATCATTGTTTTATAGTGCTTGTATAAAAGATGTTAAAGCTGGTTTGCGTTATGATAAATGCTATGTTCAAATTGAATGTAAAAAATTGTCATGAATATATTTATAATAATACTTCTTTTGGTGGGTTTTATAGTATGGGGTTTATTTACTGCAATAATATATAACTACTTAGTGAATAAAAATGAGTGATTTAATTATATTGGTTTCATTATTTGTCGTGATTTGGGTTCTTGGATATAAGACTGGTAAAAAAATCGGGAAAAAATAAGTCATTGATAATCAACAACTAAACCCTGATCTGCCTTACATGGAGCATTTTTTATTATGCTTAGAAGAATTCTAGATAAAACTAAGAATGGTCATATATTATATAAGTATATTTATGGTAATAAAAATGCAGAATATGACTTAGGAATAAAGAATTGGGTTGGTTGAGAACTAAATAAAGATGGTAATCCTATATATAGGGAAATATATCCTAATGGATTTACCCATCTAAAATACTTTAGAAATAAAAAAGAAATGCTTAATTGGCTAAAACCGGCTGAAAATATAAGTCATTGATATTGAATATTTTCCATCTTCCCTCTCTTACATGGAGCATTTTTTTTTATTTAGTGATGTTTCCCTATCTAAATGATATTATATAATCATAATAAATAAACAAGGAGTTATAATGAAACCAAGTAGTAAAAAGGCCATATTTGATGACGTAATTCGTAAACTATCGAAATTCAAGCCTAGGGATATTACTAATGAATCATTTCAAAATGAAATTATCAAGGCGGTGGGTGGTCATATTGATCATGCATATGAGGTAGGCTATGCAAATGGTTTTGATAAGGGTAGTGATTCTTATAACTAAAATAGGGTAAAAATTAAGTCATTGATTATCAACAACCTAAGTTGGATCCGCCTTACATGGAGCATTTTTATTTTACGTGATATTTCCCTATCTATATAATATTATATAATCATAATAAAGAGAAAGTATATATGGGCAATTTTATTATATTTTTTGTATTATTTATATTTGCATATAGATTAGGTAAACTACATGGGATTGAAAAGGGTGTAAAAGCTATCAAACAAGAACCTGAGTTTCCAGGAGAAATGCCGGATTATTTATATAAAGATATGCAACGATTATGCCAAAATAAGGATCGGGTAGAAAAGTATTTGAGATACGTGGTCCGTTTGACAAAAGATGGTATTTATAATAGATTGATTTTCAATTCACGTGATGTTTCCTTATCTAAATGATATTATATATTCATAATAAATAAACAAAGGAGTTATAATGAAAGAAAGAACATTTGTGGTTGTGTCGACTGGTGATTATATGGTTGGTGATGTAGAACCGATGGGTAATGTCTATAAGAATAAGTTGCAAGGTGCTTATGGTATTATGGACGCAATTCGGCGAAGTGAAATTATAGATAAGAAAGAATATTTTGATGAACATCTTGAGGAACTTGGGGTCAAAGATAAGTCTGCTGAAGAGCAATATAAAGCAGTTAAGGGTGATTATGTAAATGGTGATGGTGATGATTGCCATTATCTTTTCGAAATGATTGAAGGCCAATCGGCTATGAAGTTGATTCTAGGTTGAAGTGTCCTTATCTTTATCATATTATATAAACATAAATAATAATAAAGGAATGATATGAAAATCAATAATGATCAAGAATACGATAGAGCAATGGAACGCCTTGAGAATATATGGGATTTTTTCGACAGGCTAAATTGGGACGTAGCAGAGAATAAAGAATTTAGAGAATTGGTTCTTGCAATTGAAGCATATGAAGAAGAGATGAATCACATTCCATTAGGAATAGGAGCACATAATGGGTAAAACCTGGAGATATAAAAGAGGTAAAGGCAAGTCTGGACTTCATCAAAAATAAGGAGAAATAAAATGGCTAAGAGAGGACCAAAGAAGAAGACGTTGTCGAACACGGATGAAAATGATAATAAGTGCCGGCCAGGGACAAGTGTGGGCAAGTATATTGGTAATTGTGGTAATTGTAATTTGATACTAGGAAAGAAAGATTTGGGTAATCCTTGCCCACGATGTGAAATTATAGTACAGGGTGATGCCTGACTACCATCACCCCACCTCCAGAGTGCCCCTATTGCCAATAGGGGCACTCAAATCTTCCTAATACCCTATTACCCAACTATTGGATGATAGGGTTTATTTTTTATGTTGCTTCCTTTTAAATTATATATTATTATATAACTTTACATAATTAATAATATAATGATTAACAAAAGGAGGTTTATCATGTGATAGGTTAATGTTTATTAGTTGTTATTATTATTGAAACCCCCTATTATCTAATAGGGGGTTTTTAGTTGCTTCCTTTTAAATTATATCATATGATATATACATAATAAGTATGAAAAGTATACAACCCATTTTCAAATATAGTAAGAATACAAACATCATTTGTGAGTGTTATGATGGATATAAGATTTGGTATCTTAATGGCAAATTCCACAGAGAAGATGGTCCTGCTGTTGAGTTTGCTAATGGAACTAAGGAATGGTTACTTAATGGTTATCCATATAGCAAAAAAGACTACTACAAAGAACTTGTCAAAAGAGGCATAATGACTTATGAAGAAGCAGTCTTGGAGGTGTTATGAGTGATAAGCATATTTGCAAAGTTAGTAGTAGTGGAACTAAGGAATGGTATCTTAATAGCAAATTCCATAGAGAAGATGGCCCTGCTGT
>PUNC01000208.1 GCA_003551625.1 PVC group bacterium
CCCCGCCGCTCCAGAAGATTTCGCCCCGAAGCCGCCCGGCGGGCAGCAGCCCGGCCAGGGCGAGCAGCAGCGTGGTCTTGCCGGCGCCGTTGGGTCCGAGGACGGCCAGCTTCCCCCCCTCGGCGATCGAAAATTCGATCGAGTCCAGCGCGCGGACCCCGTTGGGATAATCGAAACTCAAACCGGATACGGTCAGCTCCACGGCAGGCCTCCGGTCAACAGCCCGGCCAGGACGACGGCCGCCAAAAGCAGAGCCAGACCGTCGGCGGGCCGCCACCGGTCCCGCCGGAGGGTGTAAAACTTCCCCTGAAACCCCCGGGAAAGCAGGGCCGTCTCCAGGCGGAAAGCCTTGTCGAGGGACCGCAGGATCGCGGCCTGAAAAAGACGCCGCGCCGTCCACAGGGGGCGGCCCCCCCCCTTCCTCACCCCCCGGCTCTTCCAGGCCAGCGGGACCCGTCCGAATTCGGCCAAAAGTTTCTCCCAGGTCGTCACTACCAGCAGCAGCTGGTAAGCCGCCCGGCGGCCGAGCGGCAGGCGCCGGCAGAGCCGGACCATTTCCGGATGGGAGAAAGACAGGGAAGCGGAGTAGGCCAGATTGACCAGCCAGAAGCTCCTCAGGGCCAGGGAGAAGTAGCCCCGGAGGGGAGCGGAAGGAAACGGGGTGGCGGAGGCGGAAAAGAGTTCCGGCAGCAGCGTGGCCAGGCCGACCAGAAAGGTGAAGGAAGCCCAGGGGAGCATAACCTTCAGCCACCGGCGGCGGCCGGAGCCGGGCGGAAGAGCGGCCAGGACCCCGGCCAGCGGCAGCTTATAGATAACAACGGAAACCGTACGGTCCGGAACAAACACGAAGAACGCCGCCGCGGCCGCCAGCACCGCCGCTTTGGCTAGGGGTTGACGGCGGATCCAACCTTCCCGGAAAAGTTTCAAGGTTTTAAACGCGGATGTCGCGCGATCTCCGACAGTTCGATTGTCTTTTCACACAAAGGCGCAAAGGCACGAAGCGAGGCGAAAAATAACCGTAATCTCTTAACTGAAATCCGTAATCCGTCGTTTTCAGGCGATCTCCCGGCCGGTGGTGGCCGCGCTCAAGGAGCAATGCTTCACTCCCTTAAGCGATCTCAGGCGGTCGGCGAGCTCCTCGATCTCCTCCGCCTTCCCCTTGACCACCGTCACCTCCAGGCAGTTGTCGTGGTCGAGATGAACGTGCTGGGAGGCCACGATCCGGTGGAAATACTCGTGCTGGAGTTCCGTCATCCGGGCGGTCAAACGGCGTCGGTGATGGTCGAAGACCGTGACGATCACCCCCACCACTTC
Source organism: PVC group bacterium (assembly GCA_003551625.1). Lineage (GTDB taxonomy): Bacteria > Auribacterota > Erginobacteria > Erginobacterales > PUNC01 > PUNC01. Next base: position 1,315 of record PUNC01000208.1, read on the forward strand.
CTCTCCCCGCTTCCACTCCTCGCCCACCAGGGCGGAACGGATCAGGTCCCGGATCGCCTCCGATCGGTTTCCGTAGCCCTTCTTCCCGGCCCAACGGTCGAAATCCCGCAGCAGCCGGCGGTCGAGCGAAACCCCGAAACGGGAAACTTCGGTCATAATCCCCTCCGTGTTATAAAATTGATAATCGTGTTACCCAGTCGGAATGTCAAACCTATTCTGGGAGAAGCCCGCTTATTGACAGTCGCCTCTCCCGGGCGTAAACTAAACTCTTGGATCCTCATCCATTTAGTGTGGATAAAAAGAGTTTGTAGGGAAAGGCCGGGGTGTGAAAAAACAGGCGTTGGTCTTTACGGCCGTTTTTCTGGGAACAATCTTTGCTTTCCCCCATCGGGGCGCTCCTTCCACCGAGAGCGCCTCTTCTTTTTCGGCTTATGAACCGGATACCGGTCCGGCCCCGGGCCGCCGAAAACCTTTCGGAAGAAAGGCCGCGCCGGAGCGGGAGGCGAAACCCGGAACCGCCCGGAATTTCAGCGCCGGGCCGGACGCGGAGACCGCTTGGCACGAGGGGATTTTGCGGATCAAGGTCAAATCCGGCGTCCGCGAATCCCTGGCCGTTGCCGACGCCGCCGGGATCAAAACCTTCGGCGTCTCCACGCTCGACGTCCTCAACCGACGTTTCCGGGCGACCCGGATCCGCCCGGTCTTTCCCACCGATCCCCGCCACGCCGCCCGCCACCGGGAATGGGGCCTTGACCGCTGGTTCGAGATCCGCCTGGACGCCGCCGACCATCTGCCCGCGGCGGTCGCGGCCTACCGGGCGGATGGAAACGTTAAGATCGCCGAGCCGATCTACCGCAAGCAGCTCCACTGGCTCCCCGACGACCCCCGTTTCGGCGAGCAGTGGCACTACCGCAACACCGGCCAGACCGGGGGCACCCCCGGCGCCGACATCAGGCTGGAGGAGGCCTGGGAGATCGAGCGGGGCGACCCCTCGGTGATCGTCCAGGTGGTGGACAGCGGGATCGACCTCAACCATCCCGACCTCATCCCCAACCTCTGGGTCAACCCCGATCCCGACCCGGACAGGAACGACATCCACGGCTGGAACTTCGCCGACCAAAACGACAACATTCAGGACACCCACGGCCACGGGACCCACGTCGCGGGCACGGTGGCCGCCGTCAGCAACAACGCCCTCGGCGTGGCCGGTGTGGCCGGAGGTTCCGGGACCGGCGACGGGGTCCGGATTATGGTCGCCCGGGCCTTCGGCGACGACGCCAACGACGGCTTCGCCGAGGCCATCGTTTACGGGGCCGACAACGGCGCCGTGATCTCCCAGAACAGCTGGGGCTATACCACGCCCGGCGTCTTCGAGCAGGCGGTCCTCGACGCCATCGACTATTTTATCTCCAATGCCGGCGACTATCCCGGCGCCCCGATGCGGGGAGGGATCTTCGTCAACTCGGCCGGCAACGCCAACTCGTCGGCCGACTATTACCCCGGCTTCTATCCTCCGGCCCTGGCCGTGGCCGCCACCACTCACAACGATCACCGGGCCTGGTATTCCAACTACGGCGACTGGATCGACATCGCCGCTCCCGGCGGGGAAACCACCGATCAGAACCGTGTCCTGATCGACGGCGGCAGACAGGGGGTCCTGAGTACGGTAATCGGGGATTATGCGTTTTACCAGGGGACCTCGATGGCCGCCCCCCACGTCTCCGGCGTGGCGGCACTGATCGCCTCCCGCTATCCCGGCCGGACCGCCGATTTCGTTGAAACCCTCCTGGTCGGCTCCGCCGACGGCATCGACGCCCTCAACCCGGACTATTTCGGCCTGCTCGGCGCCGGCCGCCTCAACGCCCATCGGGCCCTGACACTGACACTGCTGGTAACTCCGGGACCGGGGTTTGTCTCCAGCGGAGTGCGGGGCGGGCCGTTTACCCCCGCCTCCCAGACCTACACCCTGACCAACGTCTCCGGGGCGGAACTCAACTGGACGGCGGAAATGAGCGAGAGCTGGGCCGAGGTCTCACCCGGCGGGGGGACGCTGGCGCCGGACGGGGAGATCGCTATCGAGATCAGCCTGACCGCCGACGCCGACGCCCTCCCGGCGGGTATCCACACCGACACCCTCAAGGTCACCGACACCACTTCGGGGGCGGAATTCGAAAGGGCGGTGAGACTGATCGCCAACCCGTCACTCTGCGAGGCGGTGGACAACTGCGACCTGGGCTGGTTCAGCTGGGGTCACGCCCAGTGGTTCGGCCAGCTCGAGGAGTCTTACGACGGGGTGGACGCCGCCCAGAGCGGCGAGATCACCCACAACCGGGAGACCTGGCTGGAGACGGTGGCCGAGGGACCGGGGGCGCTTTACTTCTGGTGGAAGGTCTCCTCGGAGGCGAACTACGACTGGCTGGAGTTCCACCTCGGCGAGGCCGGTCAGGACGCGGTCCTCCAGGACCGGATTTCGGGGGAAGTGGACTGGCGGGAGGAGGCGTATGAGCTGCCGGCCGGCTTCCAGCAATTGCAATGGGTCTATACCAAGGACGGATCGGTCTCCCTGGGCCGCGACTGCGGCTGGCTCGACCAGGTCCGGATCGATTCCCTCCTGCTCCAGCCGTTGGATGAATTCTTCGCCCGGGGAGACCAGGGCGGCCCCTTCTCGCCCGCTTCCCGTATCTACACTCTGAAGAATCTCTCCGGGGATCCCCTGGACTGGACGGCGGAAGCGAGCGAAGCCTGGGTCGAGGTTTCGCCCGAAAACGGGACCCTGGCGGCGGGAGCGGAGACGACGATTACCGCCGGCTTTACCGCCGGGGCGGAAACTCTGACCCCCGGCGCCTATTCGGCCGTCCTGACGGTGATCAATACCACCTCCGGGCAGGAGTATGAACTCGAGCTGAGTCTGCGGGTGGAGGTGGAACTCTGCGAGGCGCTCGACAACTGCGACCTGGTCTGGACCACCGGCGGTCACGCCGAATGGTTCGGCCAGGTCGAGGAGTCCCACGACGGGGTGGACGCGGCCCAGAGCGGGGAGATCGCCCACAACCAGAAATCCTGGCTGGAGACCGGGGTCGAAGGACCGGGTATCCTGAGTTTCTGGTGGAAGGTCTCCTCGGAATTGGGTTGGGACTGGCTGGACTTTTACCTCAACGGCGATCTGACGGCCTGGATCTCGGGCGAGACGGACTGGGAGGAGATGGTATTCGAGCTCGGCGAGGGGACCAACACCCTCTACTGGGAGTATATCAAGGATGAGTCGATCAGCCTGGGGCGGGACCGGGGCTGGGTTGACCGGGTCGTCTTCCAGTTCAACCCCCTCTCGGTCCCCGACCAGGACTTCTTCTCCAGGGGGTTGGTGGGCGGGCCCTTTGGACCCGCCGCCAAGACCTACCGTCTGAAGAACGTGGGGGCGGAACCTCTTGACTGGTCCGCCGCCGTCTCCGAAACCTGGCTGGAGGTCTCGCCCGCCGGAGGGACTCTGCCCGCTTCCGGGGAGGTGGACGTCATCGTCAGCCTTACCGCGGACTCGCTTCCCCTGGGGCTTTACTCCGGAATTGTCGAGTTTTCCAACCTCTCCGAGGGAATCACGGTCGAGCGGACGGCCCGTCTGATCGTCGAGGCCCCGCTCCTTCACGACAACGGACCGATCGTCACCCATCCCGGCGGAGGAGCGGACGGCGCCGACGTCAGCGTTTTGCAGACAAACCTGGAAATGGACACTTTCGGCTTCGGCCACCAGATTGCCGCGGGCAACCGGATTGCCGACGACTTCACGATCTCCGACCCCGGGGGCTGGCAGGTCGAGACCGTTACTTTTCTCGCCTACCAGTCCGGTTCCGGGCTTGACTCCCCCATCACCGGAATTTATCTCCAGATCTGGGACGGCCGTCCCGGCGATACCGGTTCCTCGGTGGTCTTCGGCGACCTGGTCACGGACCGGATGGATTATTCGCTCTGGAGCGGGATCTACCGGACCCGTCACGACCAGATGGCAAATACCCTGCGTCCGGTGATGTCCGCCGTCGCCGTCGTGGATCGTCACCTCCCGCCGGGAACCTACTGGCTCGACTGGTCGCTGGCCGGCTCGGGGGCAATAACCGGCCCCTGGGCGCCGCCGATCACGATCCTCGGCCAGACCACGACCGGCAACGCCCGCCAGTTCACGGGAGGCGCTTGGTCTGACGCCAGGGACGGCGGCACGAACACGCCCCAGGGGTTTCCCTTCGTGATCCGGGGAACGGTTCTGCCGCCGCCGCCGCCCACGCCTTCGGTCACGGCCACGCCTTCCCCGGCGCCGACACCGGAACCGGCCCCCTCGCCCACGCCCTACGGCGAATACCTGAGCTGGTATCTTCCCGCCGGGGCCACCGGTATCGAAGGATACGATTTCGACACCTACATCCTGATCGTCAACCCCAACCCGATCGACGCCCGGGTGGAGATAACTTACCTCGATTCCGACGGTCCCATTCTCATCCGGGAGCGCCAGGTTCCCGCCAACAGCCGCTACACCGAGCGGATCAACGACCAGGTCGGAAACGGCCGGGAAGCGGTCTCAACCATCATCCGCTCGCTCAACGGGGTCAGTGTCGTCTGCGAGCGGGCGATGTATTGGTCGCGCGGCGATGAACGCTGGCTCGACGGCCACAACACCACCGGCATCCCCCGGGCCGCCCAAGGCTGGTATCTCCCGGAGGGCGCCACCCACATCTTCGACCAGTTCGTTCATATTCTCAACCCGGGACCGGATCCGGCCGCGGTCACGGTTAAACTGTCCGCCCCGGGCGGTTTCAGCGTCCAGACTTCCGCCGCCCTGGCCGCGAGGACCAACTGGACGGTAAAAGCCAACAACGTGGCGGGTAGCCGGGACCAGCTCTTCACCATCGTCTCATCCGACCGGCCGGTGGCGGTTGACCGGACGATGTACTGGCCGAGGGAAGACTGGTGGGGAGGCCACTCTTCGCGGGGGATCACGTCGCCTTCCGGCGTCTGGTATCTTGCCGAAGGCGCCACCCACATCTTCGACCATTACATCCTGGTATTGAACCTTTCCCCGGCCGAGACCGCACTCGTCGAGCTTAAGCTGCACCCGGCCGGCCGGCCTCCGCATCCGCTCCAATTCGAGCTCGCCCCGGAAACAAGAAGGACCTTCAAGGTCAACGACCTCATCGGGTCGGCGGAGGGGGTCAGCGCCGCGGTCTCATCCCTGGCCGGCGGGCTTCTGGGCGTGGAACGGGCGATGTACTGGGACGCCGAAGGCCGGCAATGGGAAGGCGGCCAGGGCAGCGTTGGCGGAAGCCCCGCCATGCTCTGGTATTTCGCCGAGGGCGCCACCCATATTTTCGAGCAATACCTCCTGGTCTTCAACCCCGATCCCGACCGGGAAAGCCGTGTTCTCTTCACCTTCTACCTTGCCGACGGAGAAAAGATAACGCGGAAGGCGATGGTCGCCCCCTTGAGCCGCTTCACCTTGAAGGCAAGCGATGTTATCGGCAGGGTCGGCCAGGCCGCGGCCACGGTCCAGACCCTCAACAGCGTCCCGGTCGTGGCCGAGAGGTCGATGTATTGGCCGGTGGGACCGGCCGCCGGTTTCCGGTCCGGCCATTCCACGCTCGGGGTGCCCTGGCCGGCGGAGATTCAGTAACCGAAGAGATTTATGAGAATAATCGATTTTCACACTCACGCCTTCCCCGACCGGCTGGCGGAGAAGGCTTTGACCACGCTTCATCAAACCTCCGGCGACTACCAGGCCTTCCACGACGGCACCGTCTCCGGGCTGCTGGCCTCGATGGACCGCGCCGGGATCGAGTGCGCGGTGATCGCCTCCATCGCCACCCGGCCGGAGCAGGCTCTCAATATTATCGACTGGTCGATCTCCGTCCGGAGCGAGAGAATCATTCCCTTCGCCTCGCTCCATCCCCGCGATACCGGCTGGCCCTCGGTCGTTGAACGGGCGAAAGCGGCGGGACTGAAAGGCGTCAAGCTGCATCCGATGTACCAGGAGTTCGACCTGGCCGAAAAACAGCTCTTCCCGATCTATGAAGCGATCGCCGAAAAGGGGCTGGTCCTGCTGCTGCACGCCGGCTGGGATATCGCCTTCCCGGGAAATCTCCAGGCGACGCCGGCCAAGATCCTCGCCATCCACCGCGCTCTTCCCGGGCTTAAGATCGTGGCCTCGCACCTGGGAGGCTGGAGGATGTGGGAGGAGGTGGCCGAGACCCTGGCCGGCCGCGACCTCTGGCTGGAAACCTCCTTCGCCGCCCGCGAAGCGGCCCCGGAACTATTCTGGAGAATTATCAACCGTCACGGTCCCGACCGCCTCCTCTTCGGCACCGACTCTCCCTGGCTGGACCAGAAGGAGGAACTGGCGGCCTGGCTGGAATTCGAACTCCCGGAGACGGTGAAGGAGAAGATCCTGTTCCGCAACGCCGAACGTCTGCTCGGCCTTTGAACCGGACCCTTCCTGACGCAGATCGTTTGCGGGAATCAGGCTGGAGGACGTTAGGGTTCAAGGTTCCAGGTTCAAAGGTTAAACAGTTGAACACTCAGACCGATCGGAGGCGTCCGACTGTCCAAACCGGTTAGAACCCCATCATTTCTCCGTGTTCTCCGCTTGCCCGCCTCTCCTGCACGAAGTAACCCGCCCGCCTCGCCTGAGCGAGAGCGATGGCGGGCAGGTGGAGGGCGGGCGCGAGAACAAAGAGGGCGAGGGGCTGGGTCTTTACCGAAACACTTCATTTCTTTGTGCCTTCGTGCCTTTGTGTGATCCAACAGGGGGCGAGGGTGCGGAGCAACAAACCTGTTCGCATCTGTGTCCATCCGCGTGATTCGTAGTTAAAAACCGTTTGGCCTTTCAGCCCGGATTAAAGCGGCGCCATGGCGCCGCACTCCAAATTTTCTCTCCCCGGCCCCGGTGTATTTCATTTGAGCCAAAAAGAGGGGGGGACAGGCCGCGGAGCATATTAAATTCTCAGCGTCTCTGCGTCTCTGCTTGCCCGCCTCTCCTGAACGAAGTAATGGAGGGCGGGCGCGAGAATAAGTGGGGGGGAAGTACTGGGCCTTTACCGGATCACCGATCACGGATTACGGACTTTTTGAGGGTGCGGAGCAACAAGCCGGTTCGCATCTGTGTAAATCTGTGTGATTCGTAGTTAAAATTGTTTTTTAGCCGTTTAGCCTTTCAGCCCGGTTTAAAGCTGCGCCACGGCGCCGCACTCCAAATTCCCCTTCACCCCGATCCGTCTCCTCATTCATTATCAGGGAACGTTTTTGAGTACGTGTAAGAGTATGTTTAAGAGTACGTGAGGGAGTACGAGATGGATAGGAGCTTGAACGGGGCAGCTCCTTCGAAATTGGACATCGGAGATTGGATATTTTTAACCCGCGGCGAAGCTTTGCGGGTGGACATTCGCTTTAATCGCGGGCCTTTACCGGTTCACCGATCACCGTCCTCGGCCGGGCCGGGGAGCGATCTCTTCTTCCGCCATCAGGTTGTAGTAAATCCAGGGGGAATCGTCCGCGTCCGCGGCGAGGTTTTCACCGGCGGGACCGATCAGGCCCAGGACATCCGCCTCCTGGAAGGCGGGATCGATCAGGACCACTACCCGGAGCGGAGCCGCGGTAAAATCGAATCCCTCGTCGCGCGGCCGCAGGGTCCCCCGCAGCCTCCCGCCCCCGGCGCGGATGGCGTTGTTGATCAGGCTGACGCGGCGGCGGCCGAAAAACGCCGCCGCGCTCAAACGGCTGCCGTCGGGCAGGCTGGTCACCCCCTCGATGGCGATCTCGTTTTCGGAAACGACCGCGCATTCGGCTTCCAGAAAGTATCCCTCATCGGCGACGCCGGCCCTTTCCCGGCCGGAAGATCCCGCGCCGGCCGGGAGCGAAACCTCGAGGACCAGCCCCGTGATCAGCCGGCCGGAAACGACGGCCATCCCCGGCAGCTTCTCTCCCCGATCGCCCAGCGTCTCGGAGAGCGGGTATTCGAGGAAGGGCGGCGGCTTGAGGCTCACCCGCGCCCGGAAGGCTTCATCTTCGGCGAATTCCCTTCGGAAATCCTCCTCGAAACGACCGCCCCGCAGGAATCGCAGCGCCCGCGCCGACACCCCGCCCTCCCGGTCGATCACCTGGCTGACGATCACCATATTGTCGGGGAGATCGCAGATCCCCGCCACGCGGACCCCCTCCGGGTGGGAGACGGCCTCGGTGATCTCCAGTTTCAGCTCGGCGCGGACCTCCGGCTCCTCCCGGGTCCGGAAAGGGATGGACCGGCTCCAAGGCCGGGGGCGGCCGTCCACGACGCTCCGCACCCTCCAGAAATAGGCGTTCCCGGGGCTCAGGGCGCGTCGGCGCGCCACCCGGAGCTGTCCCGTGCGCACCCGGGCCCGCTCCCAGTTATGTTCCTCCCCCCATTCGTAGAGGGGATTGGTGAAGTCCGGGCGGTCGGCCGCGAGCTGGGCGTGATAGGAGACCTCCTCGCCGCGAACCGGGTTCCAGTACAGGTAGATATCGGTATCGGTTACGTCGCCGCGCAGGGGGCGGATCGGGACCGGAACCTTGAAAACGCTCTCGCGGATCACCAGGAAAGTTAGGAAAGACAAGGCCAGCAGCGAGGGCAGGAGCATCACCCAAAGCGCACGGAAACGGGGAGTCGGGGAGGCGTGGAGAGACTGTCGCGGGCGGCCGTTATTCACCGTCTTCTCCCGTCCGGGTTTTCCGCCGGGAAGAACGCCGGAGCAGTTTTCCGCGGGCGAACCAGGCCAGGGCGGCGGCGAAAGAGAAGGCGGAGACCAGGTTGCCCCAGAGGGCGTTGTTGGCGCCGGCGTAAGCGAACTCCACCCGATGGCGGCCCGGCGGCAGATAAACGGAGTTGTAACCCGGCGAAAGGGCCCGGTTGGGTCGGTCGGAGCCGTCAACCCGCACGCGCCAGCCCCGGTAGTAGGCGTTCTTCAGGAAGAAGTAGCCGCCCTCCTCGACCTCCACCTCCGCCGCGTGGCGCTCCCTTTCCTCGTCGATCTCAAGCAGGCGCCAGGAGGCGGCCATCCCCTCGCTCTCCTCGAGGTAGCTGATGTCGTCCAGGCCCGTAAGCGGCCGCGCCTCCGGCAGTCCTTCCACCGGGTGGCGTGAATATACCCGTCCCCCCTCCGCGATGAAGCGGCGCAGGGAGTATAGCGCCACCTGCCGGTCTCCCAGCTCGAAATCCTCCAGGATTACCGCCTGCGCCCGCGCGAGCTTGTCGGGAGGGATCTCGCTGACCCGGCGGGCGGGGGATTTGAGCAGGAAAACTCCCTCGGCGGGATCGGCGAGCCTCCGGTAGTAGGCGGGCCAGTGACGGTTAAGCTCCTCCCAGCTCTTGTAATCCACCAGGCAGAGGACGGGGGCGGACGCCGAAAATCCGAAACTGGAAGGCTCCCCGAGGACGCGGTAAACGAACCAGTTGCGGTTGGAGACGGCCTCTTCCATAAACTCGGGATTGAGGGGAAAGTGGTCGCGGTTGCCCGCGCTGGATACGATGTAGCGGATGTTGAGCAGATCGAGCAGGGCCCGGCTCCGCCACAGGTCCCGGCGGATGGTGCTGCCCACGATATGGTTCCAGCCGCCCTTCATTCCCGCGAAAAGCGGCGAGATGACGTTGGTTCTTTCCACCATCGGCGGGGTCAGGGTGAAAAAGAAGATCTCCAACCCGGCGTGGACCCGGGTCGGCGAGGCGTAGAATCGCTCGAAACGGCCGGAATCGGCCAGCGTATCGGTCACCTCCAGGTAGTCCCGGTTGACCTGGTGGCGCAGGCTCACCGGGCTCTGCCGGCGGCCGACCAGGTCGAAATTCCTGGTCCGCACCTTCAGCGACGCCCACCTGGCCCGTTCCCGCCAGATCGGGAAGACAAACGTGAAAGCTGTCAGGGCCAGGGCCGGATAAAAGATCAGGTTCCGGACCCGGCCGGAGAGCGGTCTTGAGCTTCTCAACCGCTCGACGAGCTTTACCGGTATCCGGGGCAGCGACCAGATCCCGAAGGCGGCCGCCGCGATCGCGAAGAGTTCCGGAATGGGGACCCAGTGGATGTATTGGAACTGCTCCTGGAAGGGTATCAGGCGCAGGACGGTAACGTCGTCGGGGCCGAGGAAGACGATGAAAGAGAAGAGGAAACCGAAGAGCAGGAAGGCGCGGGTGAACTTGCGGGCGCCCAGCCCCAGGAAGAACAGGCCGATGATGGCGCCCCAGCTCAAGGCCGGCCAGCGGCCCAGACCGGAGTTGTCCCGCCAGGACCAGACCGAACCCTCGCCGAAGACCTCGTCGCCGGCCTGGTCGAAGAGCGATCCCCTCACGAAGTGGTCCACCGTCTCCGCCGCCGTCTCGGCGATCACCGAAAAGCTGTGCCTCCAGCCGGCCCCGTAAGGCCGGGTGGGATGAACCTCGGAGGAGCTGTAAAACGGGACCAGCCAGAAGGCGATGAAGAGGATCCCCAGGGCGAAAGTTGCCCCGACCCGCGCCGCGGACCTGGCCGTGGCGGCGAGCGGAAAGGCCACCAGGTGGCAGATGAGATAAGCTCCGGCCAGCAGCACCAGGCTCCAGGCCATATAGGGATGGTTGAGAAAGACCAGGGCGAAGAGCAGGGCCCCGGGAAAAATCGCCTCGCCCTTGCGCATTATCCCGTGAAGCTTTCCCAGGGTGAACGGCACCAGCAGAATCGCCACCGCCTGCTTGGAAAGGGCGAGGTCGAAGTAGGCGTCGATGGTGTGTCCCCAGGTGCTGATGGGAGCGAGCGCGAGCAGGGCGCCGATCCCGGACGCGAGCGGCGGAAAATCGAACTTTCGCAGGAAATAAAAGATCGCCAGGGGGTAGAGCGCCAGGATCGCCACGGTGACGATCTTGTGCGCCAGGACCACCCCGACCAGGCCGCCGGAGAGAAGGTGAAGCGCGACCACGGTGAGGTAATAGCCGGGCGGGCGGAAGATGAAGATCGGACAGCCGGCCCCGTAAAGGTAGGACCAGCCGAACAGCTTTCCCGTCTCCCGGACGATATCGGTCAGCTCCTGGTTGTAGGAAACGTGGATCGGGTCGTCCCCGCCCACGTTCAGCCCCGGCTGAAAATAAGGCGCCGCCAGGTAGAAGGCGAAAAGCGTGCCCGCCAGCAGGAGTCCGATGCCGATGAGAAATTCGTAACGCTTCATTAGTGTGATTCGCCGATATAAAGCGGCTTAGCCTGTTAGTCTTTTAGTCTATTAGGCGAATCCAAGGTTCATAAGAAATATTCCAGCCCGCCTATTGCCGGCGGGTGAAATTTCAGATTCAGGTCAAATCCAGCCCCGCCCCCTCATTCACTTAAAAGCGTTATAAAGTACGTGTAAGAGTACGTTTAAGAGTACGGGTTGGATAGGAGCTTGAACGGATGCGGAGCATTTATCTTGTCAATCCTGTTAGGATGCCTGCCCCGATAGTCTTTCGTCGGGGCCTAATTTTGAGGGGGCGAGGCGAGGTATTTTTTTCCTTATCAACTTATAAACTTATCAGCTCTTACACTTCCCCCGCCTTACGCTCCATACTCTACGCTCCAAGCTCTCGGCGCCGGTTTTGCATATATGCACGGACTGACCCTCTCTTTGATTTAGCGGCGGTTGCGGCGGTTGATCAGCTCGCCGATCAGGCCGAGGGCCAGGAACTGGATGCCGACGAAGATCAGCAGAATCGCCAGCAGGAGCAGGGGCCGGTCGCCGATCCGCATCCCCTTGAACCAGATAACCGTCAGGTAGGCGGCGATCGCCACCCCGGCGATGGTGAAGAGCAGGCCGAGGTTTCCGAAAAGCTGCATCGGCTTCTGGCTGTATTTGACGACGAAGAGAACCACCACGAAATCCCAGAAAGCGGGCAGAACGCGGGAACGGCCGAACTTCGATTCGCCGTGCTCCCGGGGGTGCAGCGTGACCTTCACCTCGCCCACCCGGCAGCCCTGGGAAGCCGCCAGCACCACCAGGTAGCGATGCCAGTTGGGCTGCAGGGGGAGCCGCGTGAACACCTCTTTCTTGAACGCCTTCACCGAGTTGAGATCGTGGACGGAAACCTTGAAGAAAAGACGCGAGAGCAGGTTATAGACGGAATGGACGAAGCGGCGGCCGCCGTATCGCCCCTGGCGCCAGCCGGTAACGATGTCGAAACCCTCGTCGATCTTGGCCGTCAGGGAGGGAATATCCTCGGGCAGGTACTGGAGGTCGGCGGGATAGAAGACGATGATCTCCCCGGCGGCGCGGCCGATCCCCTCTTCCAGGGCCGCGGTGATGCCGCGGCGGAACGGCAGATCCACGGTCTTGACAAAGGGATACCTCTCCATCCCCTCCCGGACCCTCCCGGCGGTGCCGTCGGTGCTCCCGTCGTTGACGACGATCACCTCGCCGGCGAGCCCCGAGGTTTCGAACATCCGCTCGAACCGCCGCAACAGCTCGGGAATATTCTCCTCCTCGTTGTGGGCGGGGACCACCACCGATATTTTCGAAGGGTTTCTCATTGGAATCAGCTTATCATACCAATCAAGAAATGCCTGTCAACTTTCGGCGAGGCGGGAGTATCCGTTTTCGGTTGCCAGCCGTTCGCCGACAATGTTATTAATTAACCGGAGCGCGGAGCTTGGCGCTCCGAAAATTGGAATGCGAGTCCCGCTTGGGGGCGAAAAGATCTCAATCAATCACAAGAGTAGGTCGTTTCGTCACTCTGTTCGACGCGATTACGAAAAAATATGTCGTTGCGAGCCCCGAACGCGGTGAGGGGCGAAGCAATCTCGTTATTGCGGAATAACCCGAATATCCACGGGAGGACTGAGATGAAAATTCAAAACCTGGCGCCGGCCCTCTTCGCCGTCGTCGTGCTGGCCGCCGGCTGCGCCGACCGGACGGAAAGGGATCGCCGCCTGGAACTGCTCCAGGACAAACCCAGCCCCCGCCAGTTGACACTGGCGCTCACCTTTGAAGACGACGTCGTCGATTCTTCGCTGGCGATGAGGGAACTCTCCCACGAAAACGTGGCCCTCATCCCGGAAGGCGTCGTCGGCGCGGCGGCGCGATTCGACGGCACGGCCGTCATCCGGGTTCCCGGCCTCGAGATCCCGGAAGCGGGCGCCTGGAGCCTGTGGTTCCGGATTCCGGAGGAGACCGATCCGCCCCGCGAGATGCGGCTGCTGGACGCCAACGGCTACGCCGTCTTCGTCGCCAATCAACGGCTGCTGGCGATCTTCAACGACGGCCGGAACATCCATCTCCGGGGAGAACCGGGCGGTCTGGAGACGGGAAGATGGCATCACGCCGCCCTGGCCTGGGGCGGCGAGCGGGTGGCGCTCTTCCTTGACGGGGAGATGATCGATCACAACGACACCTATGCCGGCCGGCCCGGCTTCCCGGAACGGAACCTGGTGATCGGCAACCGCTGGACCGGCACGGGGAGACCGTTTGTCGGCGATCTCGACGAGATCCTCATCTACCGCGGCGACTTCCCGGAAGATCAGATCGCGGCGCTGGCCGAAGAAGGACGGGATCCGCAACCGCAAGTCCGCTGATCGCCGGATCGTCAACCGGCAACCCCCGGAAAATATTTAAGGTTCTCCTCCATTTAGTGTGGGCAAGAGGAGTTTATTCGAAGTCATTCCTTGATGAAAGACAAGGTCAAGGCCGCCGGCAACTCGGGGAACCGCCGTTGGGTCTTTGTGATTCCCGTAGTTATTTTCCTCTGCGTCCAGCATTATCTCTACTCCAGCCGGCCGGAGTTGCTGGCGTCCGAGGTGGAGATTGTCAGAAGCACGTCCATCCGCTACCCTTCGCTTTACGACTACGGCCTTTACTACTGGGGATTGCTGCCGGCCTACAGCTCGCTGGTCCTCAATCGCCCCCGCGATCCTTCCCTGTTCAACCGCCGGGAAGCGGCCCGAATCCTCCGCGACCACGGGGAAAGCCTGCGGATGGAGTATGTCCGGACACTCCGCAGCGGCGAGCGGATGGTAAAGGTTATGAAGTGGCCCTTGATGCTGATCCGGGGCACCCCCTACGGCGTCTCTCACCACACCATAATCGGCGCGATCTTTATCCTGTCCCTGATTATCCTGACGCTGGCCCTCCGCCGCTACGGTCCCGCGCCGCTCTTCGCGGTTCTTCCGATCCTCCTCTCTTCCTCCGGATTTTTAGCCGGAAGCGTTTATTACAAAAGGGTCACCCTCGGCCTGCTTCCGATCGGGGTGATCTTCGCCATCGCCCTGTTCTGTCCGTTGATCTTCGGCAAATCCGTCCGCACCGGATCCGTTGTCACCCGGGCGTTGATCTTCTCCGCCCTGATGGTTATTCTCGTCAATATCCGCTCTCCGGCAATGGCGGCGCTGGCCAGCCCGGTCATCGTCCTGGCCTTATACCCTCGCTTCAAAATCTGGAAACGGCTGGCGATGATCGCCGTTCTCCTCGCTTCTTTCGCCGCGTTTGAAAAACTCTTCGATTACTGGTGGAACCATAACTACGACCGGACCTCGCGGATCCTGGAAAAGGTGGGCGGGACGCCGTTCAAAGGTCCCAGGATCTCGACAATGCCCTTCTGGCACTCGATCTGGTGCGGCCTGGCCGATTTCGACGACCAACTCGGCTACCGGTGGAGGGACGCCCAGGCATTCAGATACGGACTCCCCATCCTGAAAGAAAGAGGGTACTTTCCCGAAGAAGACATCGGGGAGATGGGATACTTCGGAGGAATTTATCCCGGACTCTATCCCTGGGACGTTCCGGAATACGACGGCATCATCCGGGCTAAGATAATTTCCGATATAAGACAAAACCCCGGCTGGTATGCCGGCATCGTCTTCCGACGGGCGAGAAGAATTCTTTTGGAAAACGAGCCGGCCGGGGTTTTGTTCGGAAATTTCCGTCTGCGGGTCCCCGCCACCATCCTGTTTTACCTCCTTGCCCTGGCCGCGGTCCCGGCCATCGGCCCGCGCCCTTACGCCACGCTGGCCCTTTCCGTTCTGCCTTCGGCGGCGGTGGCTTTTTTCTGCACGACCTTCGGCGGGCAACAGTTCAAATCGATCCTGCACATCGTCCTCCTGTCCCTGCTGGTGACGGCGATCTTCCGCTGGACGGCTTGCGGTCTGCGCCGCGACCGGCTTGAAACCAAACGCGGATCCCGGTGAAAGAAGATATCGAAATCGTCGGACTCGGCCTGTTGCTCCTTGCTTTCGCGGGTTCCCTGCTCCTGATACGTCCGGATGAAAAACTGGTGCGGGAAGCGGTCGCGGCGCGGGAGAAGAGGATCGCGGAGATCCAATCCTGGAAGGAATCCGCCCCCCTGTTCTATGGACTGCGGCTGGCGCTGCCGTTCGACGGCACCCTGGAAGACCGCTCCCACCTCGGCCACGCGGTCTCCGCCGACCGCCCCGCCTTTCACCCGAGGGGCAGGCACGGGGCGAGCTACGTCTTCCGGGACGGCAACTACATCACGATACCGGACTACTCGTTCAGCTCCAGCGGGACCTGGGCTTTCTGGTTCCGGCTGGAGGAAGATTACGACCTGAATACCGAAATGCGTCTCCTCGACACCAACGGCGCGGGGGTGATATTCAATGACGGCGAGTTGACGGCCTACTTTCACGACGGCCGTTCCCGGGTGATGAACGCTCCCCTGCCGGAGACCGGCCGCTGGCATCATCTCGCGCTGACCTGGGACTCCGCCAACCTCCCCGAAGGCCTGAAGTTATATCTCAACGGCGAGCCGGCCGATACCGCCCGTTACTCCGGCGCTCCCGGCTTCCCGACCCGGACCCTCCGGATCGGGGTCTCCTGGCGGGGGCTTCACCCCTTCTCCGGAATGATCGACGAGTTCTACGCTTTCGACCGGGCCTTGCTCCAAGAGGAGATCGAGGAGTTGATGGAGACCCCCGCTCCCGAGACGCCGTGGTTCCGGGAAGAACAGGCGATTGTTTGTTTGTCAACCGCCGGAAAGTCGTGATAAAACCAGTTCAAGCCGACTTGCTTATACGGTTCTCTCCTATTCGGAAGAGAACCGCCTTTTAAAAACCCCGGCCAAGCTTCCGCTTGGCGCTCCCCGACAGATGGAGTGCGGAGACCTGTCCGGCAGCGCCGGCTTGTAACGAAAAAGCGACCCCAGGTGAAGTGGACGAAATTACATAACGGGATTTCGCGGCTGCGGCGCCGGTTCCGCGCCGCGGCCCGTTTCGAGGAGTGGGGGCTGCCGGGCTGGGCTCGGAGAGGCGCCCTGCTGCTGACCGCCTTCATTGTCACCGCTCGGATTATCGCCTACCTGATGCCGGACTACCCCCTGGACCGCGACCGCTACCGGATCCA
>PUNC01000197.1 GCA_003551625.1 PVC group bacterium
ATCCCAACGATGATATCCTTGTTCACGGCTGGTCTCCTTTCTTGGGCCTTAGAGCCCGGGTTGGTCGAGCGCGATACTATCACAGCTCGCAGGAGGCCAGCCTTCTCATTTAACCTTTGCGCGATACAATAGGGGGATAGGGCGCGGAGCATTACTGTAATCAAGAATCTGTAATCCGTATTTTGAGAGTTCCCAAAACCAAAATCATAGCGTCTTACGGGCCGGCCATCGCCGACGAGACGGTCATCCGCCGGCTGATGGAAGCGGGCCTGGACGTGGTCCGCTTCAACTGTTCCCACGGCACCCGCGCCTTCCGGGCCCGGGGGATCGAGATGGTTCGCCGGGTCAACCGCAAACGCCGGCGCGCCATCAAAATCCTGCTCGACCTGGAAGGGCCCCGGGTCCGGGTGGGCAAGCTCAAGGGCGGACGAATGGAGCTGAAGAAAAACTCCGTGATGACTCTCCGAAACCAGCCCGGGCCGGGTCGCGGCCGGACGATTCCCTTCGATTACCCGGGCGATCCCGCCGACCTGGAACCGGCGGAATATATCTTCATCGACGACGGCCACCTGGTTCTCCGGATCATTGGGATCGGGGACGGGAAGGTGAAGGCCCGGGTGGTATCCGGGGGGGAGCTGAAGGAACGCAAGGGAATTAACATCCCCGGCGCCCGTCTCGAGTTTCCTTCCCTGACCGAAAAGGACGAAAAGAACATCGCCTTCGCGGTCGAGGAAGGGGTGGATTTCCTGGCCCAGTCCTTCGTGCGCTCGCCCGGCGACGTGGAAGCGGTGGCCGGGCTGGTCCGGCCGGGTCTGCCGGACTGCCGGATCATCGCCAAGATCGAGTGCCGGGAAGGCATCGACAACGTGGATCGGATAATCGAAGCCGCCGACGGGGTTATGGTCGCCCGCGGCGATATGGGAGTCTCCATTCCGATCTACGAGGTCCCGGTGGTTCAGAAAAGAATCATCCGCCTGTGCAACCGGGAGAAAAAACTCGTGATCACCGCCACCGAGATGCTCGAATCGATGGTGGCCAGTCGTCGTCCCACCCGGGCCGAGGTGGCCGACGTGGCCAACGCCGTGCTTGACGGAACTGATTTCGTGATGCTTTCGGCCGAGACCGCGGTCGGCAACAACCCGGTCGAAGCGGTAAAGATGATGAATCAGGTGATCAAGTTCACCGAGAAGGCCGTCCGGGAAGGATTGTTTTAGCCCGGATTATTCCTGAATTTTATCCTGTTCATATCGTGAATTTTTCGGGTTAGATTCTCCGGTCCGCTCGTAATTTTCTTTTGCGCTTGGTATTTTCCCTCTCTTTCCGGTTTCCGTTGAACTTCCTTGCCGGTCGGGATATATTACCCGCTTATCGTAAACCGTACCGCGGAGTCCGTTGGAATGTTCGAGTTCAATCTCTTCAGTTGGATAATACTGCCGGTTCTGATCTTTGCCGCCCGCGTGACGGATGTGACCCTGGGGACCCTGCGGATTATCTTTGTCTCCCGGGGAGTGAAGCGGCTGGCGGTCCTGTGCGGATTCTTTGAATCGTTCATCTGGCTGCTGGCCGTCAGCCAGATCGTGCAGAACCTTGACAACGTGGTGAGTTATTTCGCCTTCGCCGCCGGATTCGCCACCGGCAACTACGCGGGTATGTGGGTGGAGGGAAAGCTGGCGATGGGGCTGCTGGCGGTGAGAGTGATTACCCGGGCCGACGCCACCGGGCTGATCGATTTCCTGCGGGAGAAGAAATTCGGCGTCACCTCGGTGGCGGCCCGGGGGATCAGGGGCCGGACCCGCCTGATCTTCTCCATAATCCGTCGCCGCGACCTTCAGTGTTTTCAGGAGGCGGTGGAAAGGTTCAATCCCGGAGCGTTCATTTCAATCGAGGATGTCAGGGAGGTGCGGGCGGGTTTTCTGCCCCCGTCGCCCGTATCCGGCGTTTGGAGAAATCTTTTTCAAAGAAAGTGAGCCGAGATGAGATACCCCCGCTCCAGCGGCGTTTTGCTGCACGTTACCTCCCTTCCCGGTGATTTCGGGATCGGCGATCTCGGGCCCGAAGCTTACCGCTTTGTCGATTGGCTGGCGGAATCCGGGCAGAAAGTCTGGGAGATACTTCCCCTGACCCCGATCGGATACGGCAACTCACCGTATTCCAGCCCTTCGGCCTTTGCCGGAAACACCATCCTGATCAGTCCCGAACTGCTGGCCGAGGATGGGCTTTTCGACCGGCGGGACCTCGGGAAAGCGGGACGATTTTCCGCCGGCCGGGTGGATTTCGACCGGGTCAAGTCCTTCAAGGGGAATTTGCTGGAAAAGGCCTGGAGAAGATTCAAATCCCGTCCCGAACCGGAGCTGGAGCGGGAGTTCCGGCGCTTCCGCCGCGATCACCGCGCCTGGCTCGACGATTACTGTCTCTTCGCCTGCCTGAAGGAAAAATTCCGGTGGCGCCCCTGGTTTGAATGGCCCGAGGATGTAATAAAGCGCCGTCCCGCGATCCTCCGTCACTGGAAGAAGAAGCTTGCCGCCGGCATCGAAAAACGTTCCTTCCTGCAGTTTATCTTCTTTCGGCAGTGGTTCAAGCTTCACGCTTACGCCGCCCGGCGCGGCGTCAAGGTTATGGGCGACCTGCCGTTTTACGTCAGCTACGACAGCGCCGACGTCTGGCTCAATCGCGAACTTTTCCTTCTTGATGAGAAGGGCCGCCGCACCGCCCTTTCGGGAGTTCCGCCTTTCGGGGCGTTCGCCGTCAGCCAGGTC
Source organism: PVC group bacterium (assembly GCA_003551625.1). Classification (GTDB taxonomy): domain Bacteria; phylum Auribacterota; class Erginobacteria; order Erginobacterales; family PUNC01; genus PUNC01. The sequence goes on from PUNC01000197.1 coordinate 2,757, forward strand.
TGGGGGAACCCCCTCTACGACTGGAAGGCGATGAGCCGCGACGGTTTCGGCTGGTGGATGCTGCGCTTCGGCGCCCTGGCGGAGCTGGTCGATATCGTTCGCGTGGACCACTTCTCGGGTTTTTACGCCTGTTGGCACGTGGAATTAGGGGCGAAAGATTCGGCGCGGGGCAGATGGGTGAAATCCCCGACCACGGCTTTCTTCAGGACGCTCTTCAAAAGGGTGGGCAGGATTCCCCTGATCGCCGAGGCGCTGGAGCCCGATCTGGCCGACGCGGTGGCCCGGCTTCTCAAGCGACTGGGCTATCCCGGGGTGAGGACCCTGCAGTTCGGCTTCACCGGCGAGGAGGACAACACCAACTATCCTCCGAATTATCCTCCCGATTGCGTTGTTTACACCGGCACCCACGACAACAACACCCTGCGCGGCTGGTATAACTCCGCCGACGCGGCGACCAGGAAGCACGTAAAGAATTTCCTGGGGCCGGGGAAGGCACCCATCTACTGGAGGCTGATCGAGGCGGTCTCGCGCTCGGCCGCCGATACCGTGATCTTCCAGCTGCAGGATCTCCTGGGGCTGCCGTCCTCGGCCCGCTTCAATATGCCGGGCCGGGGCAACGGCCAGTGGGAGTGGCGGGCCCTCCGGGAGATGCTCACTGACGATCTCGCCCGCCGCCTGGCCCGCCTGACCGAACAGTCCGGCCGCTGACCCGGTCCGCCCGCGAGAACTTCGCCCTTGCTTCTCTTGATATCCCGGCGCGAAACGTGAATAGATGTATAGACATCATTATAAAAGATGCTAAGATGAGATTATGAGAACCACGTTAACGATAGATGATGACGTTCTGGATAAGGCGAGAGCCCTGGCGGCGAAGAAACGGGTTCCGTTCCGCCGTGTGATCAACGAAGCTCTGCGGGCCGGTCTGGTTAAGGTAAAGGAACCGGCTCCGAAACGGCCTTATCGTACTCGTCCCCATTCAATGGGATTGAAGCCGGGATTGAGCCTGGATAACGTCCAGGATCTTCTCACGCGGGCGGAGGGAGAGGATCGGCGGGGATTCTGGTCGATGCCAATATCCTCCTTTACGCCGAGGACCGGTCCAGTTCCTTTCACGCGGAGGCCAGGGAGTGGTGGGACGCGCAACTGTCGGGATCATCCCCGGTCTGCCTGTGCTGGAGCGTTTTGAACGCGTATATCCGTCTGACCACTAATGCCCGGGTTTTCGACCGTCCGCTCAGCATAAATCAGGCGATATCCCGCGTGGATAGCTGGCTGGGGCAGCCTTGCGTTCGTATCGTGCAACCGACTACCAGGCATTGGACGCTGTTCAGGGAGCTTCTGGTCTCCGGGCAGGCGGCCGCCAATCTGGTGACCGACGCGCACCTGGCCGCTCTCGCCATTGAGCACGGCTGCAGGTTGGTGACGACCGATATGAACTTCTCCCGCTTTCCTTCTCTGAAGTGGGCCAATCC
>PUNC01000056.1 GCA_003551625.1 PVC group bacterium
TGCTCAACAAGCAGAAGGCCGGGAAGAAGAAGATGCGGATGGTCGGGAAGGTCAACGTTCCCCAGAAAGCCTTCATTGAGGTGATGAAACTGGGTTAGAGAACTGATTCCGGATTTCAGATCACGAATCTTTCGCTTTCCCCTCCAGGTCGGTGGCAATTTCAAGAAGGCGGTTGGTCAGCTTCACGTGTCTCGATTCATCATTAAGAATATCCCGCAGCTCCCGCGCCCATTTGTCATACCCGTAGCCATCGATGTATTCGCGCAAGAGCCGGATATGCAGGAGAAGCATTTCGGATTCAATTTCGAACAGCTTTTCAAACTGATTTAGCAATTTCATCCGCGCCGGTATCATTGCCCGCCCCCTTTCCGCCCTTCAAGATGATCGACCAAGTCCCGCATGAATTGTTTGTGTCGACGGGTATTCTCGAGCAGGGAGTCAAGTGCCGAGTTGACGAACTCGGCTTCATCTTTCGATAGGCTCTCCATAGCCGAGGCTTCCGGCTTGGTTCCGCCGTACTTGAAAAGGGCATCCTCTTCTCCTTTTAGCACTTCCCGCGCCAGGGGAAGAATGCCTTTTACGGTTACGTTTTCCATCGCGACCTCCTTGTTTGCTTGGCTTTCCTTGGCACTGCCTTAAAGGTTTATAATATCCAGACCGGTTCGCCCCCCCTTCGTTATTCGTGTCATTAGCATATTCGTGCAATTCGTGATCCTAATAGGGGGGGATAGGCCGCGGAGCAACAACCTGGTACGCATCTGTGTCCATCTGCCTGCCCGCCTCTCCTGAACGGAGTAATGGAGGGGGGGCGTGATTCGTAGTTAAAATAGCCGTTTAGGCTGTTAGTCTTTTAGTTTTTTACTCTGCTAACTGCACACTGCTAACTGATTACTTTCTTTACGGAGGGGGACGGGCCCTTTACCGGATCACGGATCACTGATTACGGATTACCGGCCCTTCGAGGCCGCGGAGCATCACTGCTTGCCTTGCTTAGGGGATGGTCTTGCGGGTAAGCTTCTGGAGGTTGGACCAGAGCTCTTCGGGAGTAGCCGACTCGAGCAGCTTTTCCCGCGCTTCGCTCGCCGAAAAGGTTTCGATCAGACCCGCCAGCAGCTTCAGGTAAAAGGCGGTGGCCGCGGTGGGTATGATGATGAAAAAGAAGATCCGGGTCAGGCGGTTGCGGGGCGCGCCGAACTTGATTCCCTTTTTCTTGATTCCCAGGGCCAGCGTCAGCCCGCCGGCATCCAGACCCCGGACGTGGGGGAAAGCCAGTGAATGCTCGACGGCGGTGGAGGTAATGTTCTCTCTCTCCAACGCCTTGTCTATCAAAAGCTGGGCGTTATTGAAGAACAGTTGATCGGAGATCAGGTAGGCCAGTTCCTGTATTACCTCTTCGGTATTCTCCCCTTTCAGCTGAGGGATCATCAGCTTTTCCGAGGAAAACTTGGTTATGCCGAGCCGGGGCAGTTTGTGATATAGGGAGGGTGTGGGGAAGTCTAATTTTTCGCCCTGGTAGGGATAGAGGAAGCGCAGGCAGTTGGGACATTGGTAGAGGGCGTCCATATGGAGCAGTTCCGCCCCCATCGACGTCGAGACGGTGACCCCGCAGCCCAGGCAGATCCGGTTGGAGGCGGGGGCGATCGCGGGGGGATCGCGGTGGTGGAGTTTCTGGAAGAGGTAGGCGGTCTCCTGGGGAAGCAGCCGCAGCTGCGCCTGGATCGCCTCTTCAAGTTGCTCGAGTTGGTTGCGCTGGCCCGAAACCCGGTGCTCCTCAAGCGCGAAATATAGTTCCTGCAGCTGGATCAACTGGTTGAGTATCTTTTTCATCTGCCTGAATCCGAAGTTACGATAGCGCAAAGGGAAACCTTGATCAAGAGGTTTTTCCTCTGAATTGAATCATTCATAATCCGTATAAAAGGAGATTGGAGATGAACACGCGAGATACGGCGAAAAAGAAAACCGGCCATCGAGTCGGGCGCCGGCTGCTGGCGGTCCTGGCGGTCCTGCTTCTGCTCCTGGCCGGCGGCCTGTTCGTTCTCAACCTGTATCTCAACACCTCCGGCGTGAGGGAAAGATTGCGGGCCGAGGCTTCTTCCCAACTCGGAACGGAGGTGGCGATTGGGGACTTAAGGGTATCCCTCTGGAAGGGGTTCTACGTGCGCGACGTCACCATCCACTCGGCCCTTCCCGGTCTTCCCGATCCGGTGAGTGTCGCGGAAGCCCGCCTGGGTTACCGTTTGGCCGGTCTCTTTCGTCGGCGCTTGGCGATATCCGAGCTGGTCCTGAAAAAGCCCGTCGTCTCGCTGGTCCGCGACGGCGAGGGAAGGTGGAACCTGCCCCTGCTTCCCGCCGCGGCGCCCGAGCCGGAAGTGGAGCCGGAACGGCTCCCGGCCGGCCTGCGGGAACGAAGAATAACCGTTCCCGCTGCCCCTCCTCCGGAGAGGGAGCCTTCCGCCTGGGGTCTGTCGGTCGACTCCCTCCGCCTGGAGGATCTTTCGTTCGAGTACGAACTCGATCCTCCCCTGGGCAGGGTCCGGCTCGAGGGTCTCGATATCGAATCCCGGTTCGCCGGCGTTGGTGAAGACGTTGAAATTAAAGGCAGCCTGAAGCTCGCCCGCGGCGCGGTGGAAGGAGTTCCCTGGGTGGAGCGTCTTTCCCTCGATTTCAAGCTTAAGGAACGCGTTCTCGGCGTCTCCTCGCTCCGGGCGGAGTTGTTTGAAGGAAGGCTGGGCGGGGAGTTTTCGGTCCTGCCCCTGGAAGAAGAGGCCGGCGATACGATTCCGCTCGGAGTGGAAGGAAACCTTGATTTTTCCGGCCTCCGTCCCGCGCGGTTTCTTCAAGCGTTGGGGGTGGACTTTCTCGCCGGCGGAAGCATCGACGCCGGGCTGCGGTTCCGGGGGGCGCTTCCGCTGCCGGAAGCCGAGCTCGAGCTGACCGCCTCCGGGCTGAAGCTGGAAGCGGGGACGGAGATCGACCGCGCGCGATTGGAGATCGCTCATTCCGGGGGCGATATCCGGGCCGAGACGATCCAAATCTCTTCCTGGGGAGGCGAGATCGGGGGAAACCTTTCCACCTCTCTTCGGGACCCCGGTCAGCCCTGGCCGGTCAACGGGCGGCTGGAACTCAAGGACCTGGAGACGGAAAAACTCCTGCCGCCGGGGGAAGAAGGCCCCCCGCTCCGGGGGAAAGTCGGAGGCGAACTTGAACTGGCGGGAGTCTTTTTGCCCGATCGAAACATCCTTCCCCGGGTCGAGGGTGAGCTGTTGAGCGATCGGCTGGAGATCAGGGATTTCGGGGTGGCCGAGGCGGTTCGCCTCCCGGTTGATCTTCGCGACAATATTCTCAACAGCCGGGAGATGTCCGCTCTGCTGGGCGGCGGCCGGGTGAGAGGGGATATCGAATCCGACCTGCGCGACCCGGCTCGCGTCTCCTACCGGGCCGATCTGACGGTTGAGGACGTGGATCTGGAGAAGCTTCAGGCCGGGCTGAAAGAAAAACCCGGGACCGGGCTTTCCGGCCGGGTCAACGGCCGGGCGGTCTTTTCCGGCGTTGTCGGCGAGACCGGGTCCCTGGAAGGGGAGGGCGGGGCCGAGTTGAAGGAAGGCTCGATCTCCGGCCATCCCATTCAGAAGGTGGTGGCGGGCCTGACCGGGATCGGGCGGCTGGAAAGGATCGACTTTGACCGCGCCGACGTGAAGTTCCGTGCTGTTGATGGGGCCCTGAAGGTAACCGAGGCCGTCGCCCGTTCGGAAGAGATCAGGATCGACGGGTCCGGACGCGTCGGACTGGAACCCGACCACGAGCTTGACTTCAAGGTGCGGCTGAGCTTTCACGAAGGGCTGGTTCGACAACTCTCTCCCCGCGAGCTTCGCCTGGCCCTCCGGCCGGCGCATCCCGGCGACGAATTCCGGGGATTGGAGTTCAGGATCTGGGGAACGCCGGAAAATGTCCGGAGCGATTATCTTGAAGTCCTGGCGAGGTCGGCCGCTGTCGGCCTTCTTGAGCGCGAGCTGCGCCGCCGGATTGGCGAGGAAGAATAGAATACCCGCTTAAAATTCTTCAATCCCTGTCATATCGAACAACTTGTAGCGCAGGGCTTCTCGAAGATCCGTCTTTTCGTAGATCCGGCAGTATGACGGGGAAGCCCTGCCTTATTTCCTTTTTAAACCCTCTCCCCCCATTTTCTGGGGGGGAGAGGGTAGGCTGAGGGGGGCTTTTTAAAA
>PUNC01000236.1 GCA_003551625.1 PVC group bacterium
CCCCCGCGGAGGACCCCGATCTCGGTCACCACCGTCTCGGCCAGGGCGGCGATGGCGTTGGCCGCCTTCGCCTCCTGGATGAAGCCGATCAGGGCGTTGAGGAAGGCGACCCCGTAGATCACCGCCCCGTCGATCCCCTTGCCGATCAGCACCGATATGGTCCCGGCGATGACCAGGATATAGATCAGCGGGTCCCGGAAATGTTCCAGAAACCGGACCAGGGCGGATTTCCGGCCCCGCCCGGTGATCTCGTTGGGGCCGTGTTCCTCCCGCCGCTTTTCCGCCTCTTTCTCCTCCAGTCCCCGGGAGGTGTCGGTCTTCAACCGTTCCGCCGCTTCCTCGACCCCGATCGCGTGCCAGGGCGGTCTTCCCGTTTGCCGGTTTTCCTTTTCCGTCATAGTTTCGTTCTCCCGGCCGCTGAATCCGCCTTCGTTTCTGTCCTTTTTTTAAATGTCTTAAGTTGTTGCACGCTTAATAAAGGTTTTTTCAACTCACCGGATATTTAGATCTGGGTCTCCTCCCGAAAACGCCGGGCGGCCTCGGCGATGATGGAACGGGTGGAACGCCCCTCGACCAGGGGCGCCACGACCACCCTTCCCCCGCGCTCCTTGACGGTATCGGCCCCGACGATCTTCTCTTCCGGCCAGTCGCCGCCCTTGACCAGGACATCCGGAGAGAAAAGCTTGATCAGCTCCAATGGCGTATCCGCATCGAAGACGACAACGTAATCGACGCACTCGAGCGCGGCCAGCAACTCCGCCCGCTCTTCCTGGGGAATCAGGGGGCGGGTCGGCCCCTTCAGGGAACGGACCGAGCGGTCGCTGTTCAGGCCTACCACCAGCAGGTCCCCCTCGCGGCGGGCGCGGGCAAGGTAGCGGGTGTGTCCGACGTGCAGCAGGTCGAAGCAGCCGTTGGTGAAAACGATTCTCTTCCCGGCGCGGCGAAACCGCTTCAAAACCGGCGACAGCGCCCGGGCGGTCCTGATCTTGCCCTTCATCCGGAGAAGGCCTCCTCCACCAGGTCGCAGATGACGTGATAGAGCACGGCCTGTCCCTCCTGAATCCGGGCGGTATCGGTCGCGGGAACAATCACGCTCATATCCACGGCAGCGGTCAGTCTCCCCCCGTCTTTTCCCAGCAGGGCGCAGGTCTGCATCCCCGCCTCCCGGGCCGCCCCGGCCGCCCGGATCAGGTTGGGGGAATTTCCGCTGGTTGAGATCAACAGCAACAGATCTCCCGGCCGGCCGAGCGCTTCAACCTGCCGCCGGAAGACATCGTCGAATGAATAATCGTTGGCCAGGGCGGTCAGCGCCGAGGTGTCGGTGGTCAGCGCCACCGCCGCCAGCGCCCGCCTCTCCCGCTTGAACCTCCCCACCAGCTCGGCCGCGATATGCTGGGAATCGGCGGCGCTTCCCCCGTTGCCGCAGATCAAAACCTTGCCCCCGGATTGAAGACAGCCGATCAGCATTCGGGCCGCCCGTTCGATCTCCGGCGCCAGTTCCTTAAGCTTCTCCCCCAAGCGAACGCTCTCCTCCAGGGAAGCGATAATCTTGTTTTTCATAATCAAACCCCGTCCGGGCCGGTCCGGCCGCCGCTGTTCGAAAACGGATTTACTCCTTCTCCGCTTTTATGTAGGGATTCTTCCTGATCACCTCCGGAACGTCAACGTTGATAAACTTCCGGTGGGAGTAGTGGGGAACCGCTCCCGCCCCGCCGATGGTGTAGATATACTCATCGATGAATTCCTGGGTCGGTCCCCGCAGGCCGTTGATGTAACCGACCGGGACCGTTCTCTCCTTGGCGGCGATATTCTCCAGATCGGTGAGGCTGGTGCTTGTCCGGGTCTTGACCTTCTCGATCACCACCGACTTCCTGTCGGCGCCGTCAAGCATCGCGAGAACGGCGGAGCGGCCGACCAGATAGGCCTCGCCGGCGTCCTGGCGGGAGACCAGGTTGCTTCGCTGAATATGCTGGGGCGAGAGCACCACCTCCTTGATCTTTCCCAGCAGAGCCGGGGACTTGAATTCGTTTTTTATCAGTCCGGCCAGGTAGACGCCGGGAGAGAAGGACTCGGCCCTTCCGTGCTGGATGTTCCCGTGGGCGTCGGTGACGACGCCGGTGGAGTAAATCTCGGCCAGGGCCTTACCCGTCTTCCGGTCCGTCAGGTCCTCCTGGACCACGATCACCGCTTCACCCTGCCGGGAGAGCACTCTTTCCAGTTCGCCGAAAAACTCCACCCGGTCGAACGGGATCTCCTTGCAGAGAATTATGTGGGGCGGGTAGTCGGGGACGAGATCGCCGGTCGGGTCCACCTTGGCGAAAGCGGTCGCCTGGGCCAACCAGCCCGCCTTCCGGCCCATTACCTGGTAGATCATCACCGGAATGACGCTGGGAGCCGGCTTGATCTCTCCGCCCACCTTGAAGTTGCTCATAACCCGGTAGGAAGAAAAATCGTTATGGACGTTTTTCAGGGCGCAGGCGTTGTAGAGCGCCGCCGAACCGAAGCCGGGACAATGGTGGGTTACCGGAAGGTCATTATCGACGGTCTTGATGGCGTGGATGGCCTTGACGCCGCTCTCGGCGGTCAGGCCGAGAAGCTGGTCGGCGCTGTCGTTGCCCCCGATATAAACCACGCCGTCGATCCCGAGCGCTTCGAGGTTCCGGGCCATCACTCGATACTGATCGGGGGTCGGTTTGATCCGGGTGGTCCGCAGACCGGCGCCGGGACCGGTGAAGGTAAACGCCATAGAGTTGATCCGGCTCAAATCGACGATGTTACCCTCGATGTTGGCGTTGAGCAGACCTTCGAGTCCGTTGATCATACCGTAAACCTCAACCCCGGACCTCTGGGCGGCATCGACCACGCCGGCCACCTCCCAGTCGATGACGGGCGTGGGCCCGCCGGATTCGCCTACGATGATTCTCTTCATTCTTCTCCTCCCGGCTTGATGTTCAGGATGTTGATCTGCACCCGGCTGATGTTCTCTATGCCCAGCAGCTCGTTCATCTGGGACTCGACCGCCCGCTGGAGGCCTTCGGTCAGGGAGGGGATTTTGGAGCCGTCGTTAAGTATCAGTTCCAGCATCACCTCCACCCCGGCGCGGCGGCGCGGGATGACGACGGACTTGACCTCGGCCACTTCCGGGGAGGCGACGACTACCCGGCGGATGAATTCCTCGACGGTGTCGAGCCGGATCGCGACCTCCCCCCGGGAGGTCTCGAAAGCCAGGCAGCGGGATCTTCTCAACTCGGCGATCTTGAGCAGAAGCGGCAGCAGAGCGGCGCACAAGAGGACCAGCCCCGCGACCTGCAGTGAGCCGGGGGTGAGCAGCTCGAGCCACTCGTCCCGGACCCGGTCCGCCAGCTCCGACGGACGGCGGGAATACAGCAGCAGACGAACGCCGGCCAGTCCGAACAGCGCCGCGTAAATAGTGTAAACGGCTTTCCGGAGCGGCTTCAACTTTTTATCCCCAGCTGTTTCTCGAGAAATCCGGTGTCGAAGTCACCCCGGACAAAGGCGGGATGACGGATCACGGCGCGGTGGAGGGGGATCGTGGTCTTCACGCCCTCGATCTTGAACTCTTCCAGCGCCCGGGACATCACCCGGACGGCGGCGAATCGGTCCTCCCCCCAGGCGATCAGCTTGGCCAGCAGGGAATCGTAATGGGGAGTGATGACGAAACCCGGGTAGATATGAGTGTCGATCCTGACGCCGGGACCGCCGGGAAGGCGGAAGGTGTCCACCTTTCCCGGCGAGGGAGTGAAGCCGTTCCAGGGATCCTCGGCGTTGATCCGGCACTCCAGGGCGTGCCCCCGGAACCGCACGTCCTTCTGCCGGAACCGGAGCTTTTCGCCGGCGGCGATCCTGATCTGAGCCCGGACCAGGTCGATTGCGGTCACCATCTCGGTTACCGGATGTTCGACCTGGATCCGGCCGTTCATCTCCAGGAAATAATATTCTCCTTCCGGGTCGAGGAGAAACTCGACCGTTCCCACGCCCCGGTAACCCACCGCCCGGATGAGCTTGAGGGCCGCTTCTCCCAAAGCTTCCCGCAGCCGGCCGTCGACCGCCGGAGAAGGAGACTCCTCCATCAGTTTCTGATGCTTTCTCTGAATCGAGCATTCCCGCTCGCCCAAATGGACGGCGTTGCCCTGCCCGTCGGCCAGAATCTGGATCTCAACGTGGCGGATATCCTCCAGCAGTTTTTCCAGGTAGATCTCGCCGGATCCAAAGGCCGCCTCCGCTTCCGCCCGGGCGTTGAGAAACGCCGCGGCCAGGCTGATGTCGTTGTGGGCGCGGCGCATCCCCTTCCCTCCTCCCCCGGCCACCGCCTTAAGCATCACCGGATAGCCGATCTTCTGCGCGGTTTCGACCGCGGCGGTCTCATCGGGCAAGGTTGAATCGGACCCCGGGATCACGGGGATGCCGGCGCCCAGGGCGGCCCGGCGCGCCCGCTGTTTGTCGCCCAGCATCTCCAGCACGGGCGGCGAAGGTCCGATGAAGCGGATATTGCACGATTCGCAGATCTCGGCGAAATGGGCGTCCTCGGCGAGAAACCCGTAACCGGGATGAATCGCCTCCACGTCGGCCACCTCCGCCGCGCTGATGATGTTGGGGATCCTGAGGTAACTGTCCTGGCTGGAGGAATCCCCGATGCAGATCGCCTCGTCCGCGAGTTCGACGTGAGGGGAAAGGCGGTCGGCGGTCGAATACACGGCGACCGTCTTGACTCCCAGTTCACGGCAGGCGCGGATTATCCGCAGGGCGATCTCGCCGCGATTGGCTATCAGTATCTTGTCGAACATTGTGTCCCGGCATTCCCGCGATACCGGCCGAAACGGAACGGGCGTCGGCTGACTTGAGTATTCCCCGTTGAGAACTCGTCCCGGGCGGCGGTTCAGGTTTCGGCCCCGGTCTTGCGCAGGCGGAAAAGAGGCTGGCCGTATTCCACCGCCGTCCCGTCCGCGACCAGCACCTCCTCCACCTCTCCCTCGGCGTCGGCCTCGATCTCGTTCATCACCTTCATCGCTTCAATTATCGCCACCACCGTCCGGGGGCCGACCCTCCCCCCCACCTCCACCAGGGGCGGCGCGTCCGGGGAGCGCGACCGGTAGAACGTCCCGACCATAGGGGAGGTGATCTCCACGAATCGGCCGGAAGAGGAACGCCCGGCGGTTTCGCCCGGGGGGGCGGCCTCCTCCGCGGCGGGCCCGGGCAATGCGACGGCGGGGGAACCACCCGTTTTCTTCAGCCTCAGCCTTATCCCCCCGCTCTCCCACTCGAACTCCGCCAGACCGCTCTCCTCCATCAACTTCACGGCTCTTCGAACCAGCCTGAAATCAACCGTATTCTTCTTCTCTTCCATAGTTATTCACCCAGTCAAGAGCTTGTAAGGTTTGTCGCCCGGCCGAGTTGCAAGGCCGTCAAGTTCCCGGAGATAAAGCCGGACCGCTTCATTCTACCGCCGGCGGCGTTCGCGGACAAAGAAAATCCCCCGTCCTCGCTCCCGCCGGCCGCGGCTTTCAGATCTCCAGCCACGCCGAATCGATATCCCTGTCCGCCCGGGTGAGAAGTTTCGCCCCCCGGGCGCCGACGATCACCACGTCCTCGACCCTTACCCCGCCCCAACCCGGAATATAGACCCCCGGCTCCACGGAAAAGACCATTCCTTCCCGGATAATCTCCCGGCTGCGGCGGTTGATCCGCGGCTCTTCGTGAACCTCCAGGCCGAGACCGTGGCCGAGAGAATGGCCGAAGCGTTCCGCCAGGCCGTAGCGGGCCAGCGTCTCCCGGGCCCGGCGGTCCAGAGAGGCCGCCTTCACACCGGGACGGACGGACTCCAGAACGGCGACCTGGGCCTCGAAAACGGCGCGGTAAACGGACCGGAACCGGGACGAGGGTCTCCCCAGGGCCAGCGTCCGCGTCAGGTCGGAATGATAACCCTTCCACTCCAGGCCGAAATCAACCATCAGCGGCTGTCCGGGCCGCAACTTCCGGTGGGAAGGGCGGGCGTGGGGCTGGGAAGCGTGCGGGCCGACGGCCACGATCGGTTCGAAAGAAGCCCTCCCACCCTCCTCGATTATCAGCCTCCGCAGGAGCGCGGAAACCTCCAGCTCGGTCATCGCCCGTCTCAACAGCGGCCGGAGCCTGGACCAGACCCGGCCGCAACGGCGGCAGGCTTCCCGGATCAGCCGCTCCTCCCCGTCATCTTTAAACTTCCGCAGCGGCCCCGTCATATCTCCGGCGGGAAAGAGCCGAACGCCTTTAAGAACGGCGGCCAGGCGCCGGTATTCCTTCAGGCTCAGGCCGGCCTCGTCCACGGCCAGTTTCTTCCGCCGGCAACGGCGCAGGAGGGCGGCCGCGGCCGCGGCCGGTTCGGAATGGCCCGAAACCACTTCCACGCCCGGCGCCACCTCCTCCCGGGCCTGCTCCCGGTAACGAAAATCGGTGATCAACCGGAACCGGCCGCCGGTGATCAGCAGCCAGCCGGAACTGCCGGTAAAACCGCTGAGGTAGCGGACCCCGGCCCGCCCCGCCACCAGCGCCGGCAGCCGCCCCCGGCCGCGGAGAGCGCGCCGGAGACGTTCCAGCCGCGAATTTCCGGAGGCCGCCCCTTTCATCCCGCCGACCGTCGCCCCGGCGACATCTCAGTCTCCGATTCCGGAGCGACGGGCGAGATCGGCCGCCGCCCGCAGACCCAGCAGGTAGCTTTGCGGACCGAATCCGGAGATCTGGCCGGAAACCACCGGCGCGATCAGGGACCGCCGCCGGAATTTCTCGCGGGCGTGGATGTTGGAGAGGTGGACCTCCACCGCCGGGAGGCCCGCCGCGGCCAGGGCGTCGCGAAGGGCCACGCTGGTGTGGGTAAAAGCGGCGGGGTTGATAACGATCGCCGCGAACTCGTCGCCGGCGGCGGCGATCAGGTCGAGCAGTTCGCCTTCGTGGTTGGACTGCTCGATCACGATCTCCACCCCCAGTTCCGCGGCGGTTTCGGCCAGGGACCGGTTGATCTCGTCCAGCCCGGCGAAACCGTAGATTCCGGGTTCTCTGCGCCCGAGCAGCCCCAGATTGGGACCGTGAAGAACAAGTATCTTCATAGCTTTATCCCTCCCGGGATTCATCCCCGGGTTTCTCCGCCTCGCTGATGATCATTACCGGGATACCGTCGCGAACCGGGTAGATCAGGCCGCAAGGTTCTCCCCGTTTGAACTCCCTCCGATCGCGGTTTTCGTCACGACAGATAAGCTTTTGGTTTTCATCGTCGTATTCAAGTGAAGACTTACAGGCCGGACAGGCCAGGATCTCCAGCAGCTCTTTGTCCATCATTGATCGCCCTCCTTTAAATTTTTCCCTGCCTTCTAACAGTTCAACGATTCGAGCCCCGCGACCGATGCCCCTACCGCGTCGACCTCCTATGTCGGGCCGATTGCGGTTCGCCGGCCGCTCGGCTCTTTCGCCTCCGCCACCCGCCCTAAAACTTACCCCCTCAACCGTCTCTCTTCTTTGTCCGGAGATACTCCCGAACCGCCTCCCGCCAAGAGGGCAGCGCCTGGCCGGTCAGGGAGCGGTATCTTTCCGGGCTGAGGGCGGAGAAAGCCGGACGCCGGGCGGGACGCGACAGCTCGCGGCTGGAGATCGGAACGATCCGGGCGGGAAGACCGGCCCGAGAGACGATATATCGGGCGTAACCGTACCAGGAAACCCAGCCGGTATTGGTGACGTTCACCGTCCCCGAGGCTCCCGCCAACAGCAGGCGGGCGATACCCAGCGCCAGGTGCCGGCTCCAGGTCGGGGAGCCGACCTGGTCGGAGACCACTCCCAGCCGGCCGGGCACGGCCGCTTTGGCCAGAATCGTCTCGAAAAAATTCTTCCCGCCCTCCCCGAACAACCACGAGGTCCTCACGATCAGGTGTTCCGGGGCGGATTTCCGGACCGCCTTTTCACCTTCAAGTTTGCTCAAACCGTAATAGTTCAACGGAGCCGGCCTTGACTTCTCGGTATAAGGCCGGCGGGCCCGGCCGGAGAAGATGAAATCCGTGCTGACTTGAACCGGGAAGATTCCCCGCCGGCGGCAGGCGCGGGCCACCGTGCCGGGAGCCTCCGAATTGACCCGGCGGGCCAGCGCGACCCGCGTCTCGCAGCCGTCGACATCGGTATAAGCGGCCGCGTTGATCGCCGCCTGCGGCCGGACTCGATCCAGGACGCTTTCCACCGATTTCCGGGATTGGATATCGCAATCGGGCAGGTCGGAGCCCGCGACGCGAAACCAGCGCCCGAGCACCCGTTTCAATTCCGTGCCCAGCAGGCCGCGGTCGCCCAGGACCAGGACCTTGCGGATTTCACCGTTTGCCATACTGTTCCCGGTAGTAAGCCTTGAACTCTCCGCTCTTGATCTTCTCCCACCACCAGCGATTGTCGTGGTACCAGTCGATGGTCCGGTGGAGCTGCTTCTCGAAATCGCGGCCGGGGCTCCAGCCCAGCGCCTCCAGCTTCCCGGAATCGAGCGCGTAACGCCGGTCGTGCCCTTCCCGGTCGCGCACGTGCCGGATCAGCTCCCGGGGCTTGCCCAGGTAATCCAGGATCCGGAAGGTCAGCTCCCGATTGGTCAGCGGGTTGTCGCCGCCGATATTGTAAACCTCTCCCGGGACCCCCTTGTCGATCAGCAGCTCGACCGCCCGGCAGTGGTCCTCCACGTAGAGCCAGTCCCGCACGTTAAGGCCGTCTCCGTAAAGGGGTAGCGGCTGATCGTCAAGCGCATTGGTGACAAAAAGCGGTATCACCTTCTCCGGATACTGGTTGGGGCCGAAATTATTGGAGGCCCGGGTGATGATCACCGGCAGCCGGTAAGTCGCGTGATAGGAGTAGGCCAGCCGGTCGGCGCCGGCCTTGCTGGCCGAGTAGGGGTTGCGGGGCAGCAGGGGGCTGTCCTCGCGGCTGCACCCCTCTTCGACGCTTCCGTAAACCTCGTCGGTGGAGATCTGGATAAAGCACTCCACCCCCTGAGTCCGCGCGGCTTCCAGCAGGACGTAGGTCCCCCAGACGTCGGTCCGGATGAAATCGTCGGGGTTCCCGATCGAACGGTCGACGTGGGTTTCGGCCGCGAAATTGACCACCACGTCGGGCTTTCGGCGATAGACCTCCTCCACCGCCTCCCGATCGGCGATATCGCCGCGGATAAAGGAATAGCGGCGGTCGCTGGAGACGTCCTTGAGGTTGTCGAGATTGCCGGCGTAGGTCAGCTTGTCGAGGTTGAGGATCTCGTCGGCCGGGTGCCGGGCCAGCCAGTATCGGATAAAGTTGGAGCCGATGAAGCCGGCGCCGCCGGTAACCAGTAGTATTCTTCCTCGGGATTTTTTTGTCATCGCGCGAATTCTTTCCCTATTAATCCGGATTATTCGTACAATTTAAGTGGAGCCGCCGGTCACGGGAGGCTGTTGGCGCCGCTGGAATAGACCAGCTGACCGACCTGCCAGTAATCCTTGATCGAGGCGCCGGCGTCGGCCCACCATCCGTCGAGGATCTCCCAGGACATCGTGCCCGCCTTGATGTAGAGGTTGTTCACGTCCGTGATCTCCAGCTCCCCCCGGTCTGAGGGGTTGATGTCGCGGATGAAATCGAAGACCCGGGCGTCGTACATATAGATTCCGATCACCGCCAGATTGGAGGGGGGACTCTCGGGTTTCTCGATAACCTCCACCACCCGTTCTCCCTCGACCACCGCCACCCCGTAATCCTGGGGGTTTTTCACCTCCTTGAGAAGGATCCGACCTCCCTCTTTCTGGGCCTCGAAATTCCGGACCGCGGAGACTATGTTCTTCTCGATGATATTGTCACCCAGCATCACCACCAGCCGGTCTCCCTCGGCGAAATGCTCGGCCAGACCCAGAGCCTCGGCGATTCCCCCTTCCTGTTCCTGATAAGTGTAGTTGATCTCTTTGAGCCCGAACTCCCGGCCGTTCCCGAGCAGGGTCAGGAAGTCCCCGGCGTGGCTTCCGCCGGTCACGATCATAATGTCGCGGATCCCGGCGTTGACCAGGGTCTGGATCGGATAATAGATCATCGGCTTGTCGTAGACCGGCAGCAGGTGCTTGTTGGTGATTTTGGTAAGCGGGAAGAGCCTGCTTCCCAGCCCCCCGGCCAGAATAACTCCCTTCATCTCTTCTCCTTCTGGGTTGCTTGTTTTGCGGCTTAGCGCTCACGGTTCGCCGTTGGCCCTTTTCAGCCGTCCTTCCGCGACCAGTCGTAGGGGATGTCGCTGTCGTGGGCGGGAAGACGGAATTCGTCTTCCGGATCGTAAAGACGGTCGGGAATATTGATCACCGCCGCCTCTTCTTGACTGACGCATTTAAAGCCGTGATAGATCCCCGGCGGAATCTGGAGCAAAATAGGATTGTGGCAACCGAGGAAATACTCTCCCACCTCTTCCCGGGTAGGGGAATCGGGACGAGCGTCGAAAAGGACCACCTTCATCATCCCTCTTACCACCACGAAGTTATCGGTCTGTTTATTGTGGTAGTGCCAGCCCTTGACGACCCCCGGGTAAGCGGTCGTCATATAGACATAGCCGAATCCCTTGAAGATGTCGTCATCGGAACGCAGCATCTCCATCACCCGGCCGCGTTCGTCCGGGATCGGCTTGAGTTGCTTGATCTTCACCCCGTCAATCATCGGGACCTCCTTGAACCCTATTAATCGCAAGTAATTATGGATATCATCCCGGGTTTCAAATGATTATGAATAATCCCGGTTAACGGGACGAGAGCCGGCCGCCGGTGGAGCGGGACCGGATTCTTCCCGATGAAACCCGAGTTGATCCTTAAACACATATCCGATCCCTCCCAGTACTGCGGTGGCCAGAAAAATCAGGTAGAAGTTAAGGGCGAGAAAACCCGCCTCGGTGCTCTCCACCGCCGGCAGGGAGGAGAAGAGAAAGTCGAAGGAGGCCTCCCGGGTCCCCCAGCCGGCGAAGGTTATCGGCAGGGAGGAGAATACCCCAATGGCGGGGATGAAGAGAAAGAAATATCCGAACGGGATAAAGGCGATCCGGCGCGGCGCCGAAGAATCGTTAAAGCCGCGGTAAACCATCCAGGAGGCGATAACGATCAACAGCCAGATTCCCACCGAGATGGCGAAGGTCTTCAAAAGCACCGCCGGTTTCTCCCGCAGCAGGGAGAAGGTCCGGTAAACGTTTTCCGCCCGGGCCCGCAGGCCGGTCCACCTTATCAACCGGAAGAGAAACTCCGCCGGAGCGCGGCTGAAACCAAGCGAAAAGAACAGGGCGATGCCGGCCACCAGACCGGAGGTCATCAGCAGCAGCGGAACAGCGAACCTGCCGGTATCGGGGTTGGCGGTGAGCCTCCCCCAGCCCAGGGCCAGCGAGACGGCGGCCACGACCACCAGCCCCGCGACGCCCATCACCCGGTCGAGCACTACCGAGACCAGGGCGGCCGCGCCCCGCCCGGTGTTGCGCTTGAGATAAACCACCTTGACCACGTCACCGCCGACCGTGGTCGGCAGCAGGTTGTTGAAAAAAAATCCGATGATGTAGTATATGAAGACGCTCGGCGCCGTCAGCCTGATCCCCTGCGCGGCCAGCAGGATCCCCCAGCGCCAGGAGCCGACAACCTGCAGGGCCAGCAGTAGAAAAAGCGCGCCGAGCAGCCACCGATAACCGGCGCCGGGATAGAAATCCGGGAAATCCGCCAGGTCGATCCGCCGGAGGACGAACCAGATCAGCCCCGCGCTAACCCCCAACCTCGCGGCCAGCATAAGTTTCTGTTTGATTCCCGGTCTCATCGGGTAGGGAATATAGCGGAAAGGCTTCCGGCCGTCCACCGCAATCCCGGCCGGCCCGGGTTACCAGGAAGGCGGGCGGCGCAGAATCACCGAGAGCGCGAAAGCCTTGAGGGCGGCGGCGTTGAGCAGCGTAAAAGTCAGGGGAACGGCGGTAAGCCTTCCCGGTCTTCGCCCGGAGATCGACTCCGCCCAGCCGGCCAGCGCCGCCAAATAGAAGCCCAGCTGGACGGCCAGGGCGGTTCCGAGCAAAACCCCGCTTCCGAAAGCGGAGGCGCCGAGGGCGAGCAGCAGCAGCAAAGGGCTCAACAGCCGCAGCAGCTTGTGCGAGATCAGGAAAAAAGCGATCGGGGAACGACCCGGAATCAGGGACCAGCTTTCCCGGGCGAAAGCCTGGTAGTTGCCCGAAAGGGTGCGCACCTTGCGCCGGAACTCCTGCCTCAAGCCGGCCGACTTCTCTTCCCGGGCGCGGGCCTGCTCGACGAAAACAACCCGGCGGCCGCTCTTCACCACCTCCAGGGGAATGACCAGATCGTCGAGCAGGGTATCCTCGGGCAGCGGCCGGAGCAGACGGCGGCGGACCGCGTAGATCGCGCCGGTCGCCCCCGCGCAGGAAGATATCATCCCCTCGGCCCGGCGGATGAACTTTTCCAGCCTCCAGTAATAATCGACGCGAAGTTCTCCCCCGGCGGACGCCTCTTCCCGGAGAATCAACTCCCCGCTGGCGGCCCCCACCGCGGGATCGGCGAACGCGGCCGCCAAACGAAGCAAAGCTTCCTTTTCGAAAAGAGCGGTCGCGTCGGTGAAGACCACCAGTTCTCCACTCGACTCTGATACCCCACGGTTTATCGCCGCCGCCTTTCCCCGGTGCCCGCCCAGGGCGAACAGTTTTACCCCCCGGCGAAGAAAGCGGGCCGCCGCACGCTCGGTTCCGTCGGTCGAGCCGTCGGAGACGACGATCACCTCGAAGCGGTCGCGGGGGTAGTCGAGCGCGAGAGCGTTTTCCAGCTTGGCCGCGATCGCCCGCTCTTCATTGTAAACCGGGATGAGCAGGCTTAGGGACGGGTAGGAAAAATCGGCCGGATCCGCCGTCTTTCGTTCCTTTCCGCGGATACGCAGCCGGAGCAGCAGCGGATAACCGGCGTAGGTGTACGCCAGCACCGCGACGGAGATTCCAAACAGCAGACCGGCCGGACTCATTCCACTCGCTCCAAAATAGTTGTTGATTTATCAGCCCGAAGTTTATTAAATTCAAACACTTTTCGAAAGGCGCAATTGTTCCACTCACAGGAGGAGCTCCTCATGGCATTGGAAAACAACAAAAACCGTCCTCCGGAAAAACCGGCCGAAGACAGGCCCGAGGTCAAAACCCCTCCCCCCGCCTCTTCTCCTTCTCCCGCCGCCGGCGGAAAATCGCGGCCGTCCCCGTTGATCATCGGGGGCGCGGTCCTGATCGGCGTCCTGGTCGCGGCGGTCGTCTATCTCTACTCCCAGATCCAATCGCAGAGAAGAGAACTGCGCGAGGAGGTCCTCCATCGCGAGGCGACCGAGCTCAGCCTGCAGGAAACCCAGGCCGATCTCTCGTCGCGGGTGGAGCAGCTCAGCCGGACACAGAATGAGCTCGAAACCGTCCTCACCGAGCGCGAGCAGTTGCGGGAAGACCTGACCGGGACCAGGGGCGAACGCGACCAGCTGCGCTCCCGGCTGGAGACCGCACTGGAAAGAGCGGAATTCTACCAGCAGCGGCTCGAAGCCGAAGAAAAGGCCGTCGCCTCGCTCAACGATCGCCTGGACCGGGAGCGGGAGAGCCAACGGCTCCTTCTTTCCCGGGTCGAAAGATTGATGGACGAGCGGTCGGAACTCCAGGACAAGATCTCCCGGCTGGAGGAAAGGCCGGTTCCGGAACCGGAAGTGGCGATCCCCGGCGTGGTGGTCAGGCGTCCGGTCGCCAAGCGCCAGGGGACGATCCTGGCGGTCAACCGGAGGTTCGACTTCGCGGTCGTCGACCTGGGCGAACGGGACGGCGTCCGTCCGGGAGACCGTTTCCGGGTGATCGACCGCGAACGCGTGGTTGGAGAGCTGGTGGCCCGCCGGGTCGAGCCGGCGATGACGGTCGCCGACGTCGATCCGGAAAGAACCCGGCGGCGACTGCGCCAGGATCTGACCGTAACCCTGAATGAATAAAGAGCGTATCCCCCCCAAGGAGTTTTTGGTCTTTCTCTCGGTACTGGTGGACGCAGCCCTCGTGGTCTTCGCGGACCTGCTGGCCTTCCTGCTCCGTTTCGGAATCGAGAAAGGCCCTTTCGTCCGTTTCAACTTCCGCGACTACCTGCAGATTATGGCCCCGGCGATCGCCCTGCGGCTGATCTGTTTTTACGTTTACGGTCTCTACGACAAGCCCAAGTACAAGACCTCCTACGATACCATTCTCAACGTCATCAAGGCCACCACGGCCAGTACCCTCATAATTATGGTGGTGGCCTTCCTGCTCCGGCTCTTCGCCTATCCTCGCCTGGTCATCTTCTTCTCCTGGCTGATCACCATCCCGCTGATCATATTCTGGAGACTTTCCACCCGGAGACTGATCAACTGGATCCTGGGAAAAGACTACTTTACTTCCTACGCCCTGATCATCGGAACCGGCCGGGGGGCCAGACGGATGGCCACCCGGCTGATCCGGGAAGCCAACATCCACCGCAAACTGGTGGGATTCGTCGCGATCAACGATGACAACCGGGCCCTTCCCCGGGACGTTTTCGTCCTCGGCAAGATCCGGGACCTGCCCCGGATCATCGAAGAATACGTCATCGACGAAGTCGTGATCGCCGCCGAGAATATACCCCGGGAGAAGCTGGTCGAGATCTTCAAGCACTTCGGCGGAACCGACGTCATCTTCAGGATCGTGCCCAACCTCTACGAAGCCACCATCGGAACTATGGCCTCCTCTCCGATCGAAAAAGTCCCCCTGATCAGCCCCGCCAGTTCCCAGAAGATAACCTGGTATAAAGACCTCAAGCGGCTGATGGATACCGCGGGCGCGGTCCTGGGGCTGGTGATCTTTTCGCCGTTGATGATAATTATCGTCGCCGCCATCAAGCTTACCTCGCCCGGGCCGGCGATCTACCGGCAAAAACGGGTCGGTCTGCACGGCAATGTCTTCACCCTTTACAAATTCCGGACTATGCGGGACGGATGCGAGGAGAACGGACCGGAATTCGCCCGGAAGAACGACGGCCGGGTGACGCCGGTGGGAAGGATCCTGCGGCGTTTCCGTCTTGATGAACTGCCTCAGCTCTTCAACGTCCTGATCAGCGATATGAGCCTGGTCGGCCCCCGGCCGGAGCGCCCCCCTTTCAACCACGAGTTTATGCTGAAGATTCCCTTCTACGCCGAACGGCTGCAGGTCAAACCGGGGATCACCGGTTGGGCCCAGGTGACCCACGGCTACGCGTCTTCCCTGGAAGACCATCGAGAAAAGCTGCTCTACGACATCTTCTACCTCGAGAATATGTCTTTCGCCCTCGACATCCTGGTCATCCTGAAGACACTGGGAGCGGTGATCACCGGGAGGGGGGCGAAGTAACTGCCGGTAAGCGGTGATCGGGGGGCGAGGTGACCCGGCGAGTGACGGCCGGGAAATCGGACCGGCAAACCCGGTTCGCTTCCCTAAAGCGGCTTTTCTTTCATCTCCGCCGCGGCCGGCCGCAGCAGGTGTTTTTTAAAGGCCGGCCGGGCGTCGTTGACGAAAGACCGGATGATCGCGTCGCCCTGGTCGAGATCGAAGCGTCCTTCAACCGACAACCGGACCAGCATCGCCGGCGAAGGCTCGCCGGCAAACAGCCGGGAAACGATCTGCAATTGCTGGCGATAGTAGCTGTCGGTAATCTCGTCGCCGAAGGTATACCAGTAATAGACCAGGCTCCTACCCCTCGGCCCGACGAAAACAAAGCGGCGGGCCGGGATCCCTTCCAGCTCCACCCGCGCCCGCTCCACCATCTCCGTTCTTCCGCCCACATAGCAATATTCGGGAGGGTGAAACGAAGCCCGGTTGGCGGCGCTTTCCAGAATGTAAAGGTTGACCTCCATCTCGCCCTTCCGGTAGCTCCGGAAAAGCAGATTGGGGGATCCCAGAATTCTCCTTTCTCTTTCCGAAACGGCGTGATCCCGTCCCTGCCAGCCCGAAATCTCCAGCGGGAGAGCGGCCAGTTCGAGCGAAAAGACGGACGAAGCCCGGTTACGCTCCAGAGCGGACAGGGCGATATTGGCCGCCGCCAGCAGCGTCAGGGTCGCCAGCGCGGCCAGACGAAATTTCACTCCAGCAGCCATCTCACCACCTGCAGGAAGACCAGGAAACAGAACAGGAATATCACCACTCCCAGGGCGATGTGCCAGAATCCGGCCAGCACCTGGGGGCCCACCATCCGCCGCAACAGAATCAGCGCCACCACCCGGATCAGGTTGCTCAGCGGGGCCAGCAAAACCGCGGCGAAAAAAACCGTCATCCGTCTCCACGGCGCCAGCGGCAGAACCAGCGCGAAGAAGCCCCCGAGAGAACCGAAGGAGAGCAGGGAATGCAGCCCGCTGCAGGGGTCGCCGATGGTAAGCGCCTCACCCGGCGGGGAGCCGGGGATGATCACCTCGATCCCGCTCACGATCACCTCGACCCCCAGGAAACGGGCCGCCGCCACGCCGAAATCGGTGGAGATATTCTTGAGATCAAAGGCGATGGAGATCAGCCAGATGCCCGGCAGGGGGATCATAAAGACCATCAGGCAGAGCGGGGCGGCGGCCAAGCGGAAACGTTCCGGACCGCCGTGAAAAAGGACCAGTCCCAGCAGCGCGGCCAGCAGAGCCCAGCCGGAGATGAAATTGACCTCGGTCAACCGCGCTCCCAGGTGCGCCGTCACCGCCGCCAGGAAAACCGTCAGCCCCCACCAGCAGACGCGGGGGCGGGCGGCCGCCAGCGCATCCCGGCGCCGCCAGAGCAGGAACGCGATCGCCGCCGGGATCAGCCAGCCGTGGCCGTAGTAGCTGTTCTCCTCGAAGAAGCGCTGGTTCATCCAGGCCAGGGTTGGAAAAAACAACCACAGCAGAAGCGCCGCCGCCAGCACGGCGAAGATCCATCCTTCCATCCTCCCGACCGAACGGTAATCCCGGGAGGCTAACTTCTCAACCGATGACGCCATCGCAGAATGCTCCTGGCTTTTTCCTCCAGCATAACCTTTTTCAACGCCGCCCCCCGCCGTTCGATCACCGCCCGAAAACGTTCGACACCCCAACCCGTCCGCACCGGGAACCTTTTCCAATCGAAGGGATTGGAACGCGGGGTGTTGTATCCGGGCCGGGAGGTGCACATCGCCTCGTATCCCGCCCGGCGGGCCAGCCGGGACAAACCCGGCGGTTGATAACCCCGGGGAAGCGAAAAAAAGCGGATCTCAACGCCCAACTCGCGCGTCAGCGTCAGCTTGGAACCGGTCAGCTCGACCAGAAGCTGCAGCCGGTTCTTCCCGGCCAGCAGCCCGTGGTGAAGGCCGTGGGACCCGACCTCGTCCCCTTCCCCGATAAGGTCGCGGACCTGCCCGGCGTTCATCATCCCCTCCCCGCCCAGGGTTGAAGCGGTCAGAAAAAAACAAGCCTGGAAACCGTGCTGACGGAGACGGGGACGGGCGTAAAGATAGTTGTCCAGGTATCCGTCGTCAAAGGTGAGCACCACCGGGCGGTCCGGCAGTTCCACCAGCCCCTCCC
>PUNC01000200.1 GCA_003551625.1 PVC group bacterium
CGATATAGTAACTTCCATCCCTACGGCTTTGTAAAACATAGACATAAATCATTTGCAGCATCTGCCCAAGTTGTCTTTTAATCGGGGCGCCCGGATTCGAACCGGGGACCTCCTGAACCCCATTCAGGCGCGCTAAGCCGGACTGCGCCACGCCCCGTAAACTACTCCCTACTATCAGTCTAATCTACTCCGTAATCGGGGACCTTCCCGAATGCTTTCGGGACGCGCTAAGCCGGACTGCGCCACGCCCCGTAAATTACTCCTTACTACCAGTCTAATCTATTCCGTAACCAGGGACCTTCCCGAAAGCCTTCGGGACGCGCTAAGCTCCGCCGGAGGCGGATAAACTCCCTGCGCACGCCCCGTTGTCTGAACAACTGATTTGCTTGGCCCATACGGCAACGGCTTTTTTGACCGGGCAGATAATATAAACTTCAAGGCCGGTCAGGGCAAGCCAAAATCACGCGGGACCGCGGCTCCGGTAGAAATCGTAAAACTCTCTCAGCGTCAACAGATTTTTACCGAATACTTCCCGGGAGAAGATATTCACCGCCGGGGGTTTTACCCGGGCCGCCTTCAGAGCTTTGTCGTTCCGGAAAACCTCGTCGGTCCGGCCGTCGGCCAAAATACCGCCGTCCTTGAAAAGCAACGCCCTCCCGGCGTAAGCGGCGACTATATACATATCGTGGGTGATGATCATTATCGTGTGGTGGTTCTCCCGGTTGAGCCGGACGAGAAAATCCATCACCGCCAGCGACTGCCGGTGATCCTGGCCGGTAGTGGGTTCGTCCACTATTATCGTCTCCGGCCTCATAGCCAGGATGGAGGCGATGGCGACCCTCTGCCGGAGTCCCTTGGAAAGGAAAAACGGGTGCTCGCCGAAGAGGTCTCTCTTGATTCCCGCGGTCTCGGCGGCCACGGCCACCCGTTCTTCGACCTCTTTCGCCGGCAGGCCGAGGTTCTTCGGCCCGGAACTGATCTCTCTTTCCACGCTGCTGTTGAAGAGCTGATGGTCGGGGTTCTGAAAGACATAACCCACCCGGGCGGCAAGCTCCCCGCGCTTCAATCTCCGCAAGCTTTCGTTGTTCAGGCTCACCTCGCCTTTTCCGGGCCGCAGGAGACCGGCGAGACACTTGGCAAAGGTGGTCTTGCCGGATCCGTTCTGCCCGATCAGGGCGACGAACTCGCCCCTGTCGAAGGCGGCGTCGATCCCCCGCAAAGCCGCCGTGCCGTCGGGATAGGTGAAATGAAGCCCCGTTGTCTTGATCACGGCCGTTGATACCTCTTCAAACCCTCCTCCAGTTTCCAGGGGATATCCCCATCCCACTCCTTTCCCCGTTTCAGAAAATCGAATATCGAGGATATCTCGGGAGGGTAGATCTTGTCCTGAGAGTAGTCGAAAGCGTTGATAAAGTCCGCGACGGCGCCCTCGAAGACCAGCGTTCCCTCGTCAAGATGGATGACCCGGTCCACGATCTTCAACAGCTCCTCCAGGTTATGCTCGGTGATGACCAGGGTGATCCTTTCCTCTTCCTTGATTCGCCTCACCGCCCGGAAGATCTCCTCCTTCCCCCGGGGATCGAGCATCGAGGTGGGCTCGTCCAGGACCAGGATCTTCGGTTTCATCACCACTACCGAAGCGATGGCCACTTTCTGTTTCTGGCCGCCGGAAAGCTCGTAGGGCGGTTTGGCCAGAAAATCCTCAAGCTCCAAAATCCGGGTGATCCATTCCAGCCTTCCCCGGATCTCGGCTAGCGGCAGGTTGAGGTTTTCCAGGCCGAAGACCAGCTCTTCCTCCACACTCATACTGGTGAATTGGGAATCGGGGTCGGAGAAGACCACCCCAACCTTCCGGGAGAGATCCTGGTGGGAAACCTCGGCGACGTTCTCGCCCAGGACCCGCGCCTCCCCCTTCAGGACGCCGCGGTGGCTGTGGGGGATGATACCGTTGAGGGTCCTGACCAGGGTGGTCTTGCCCTGTTCGTTGGGGCCGACGACCCCGACGGTGGATCGCTCCCCGATCACCAGTTCCGGGATTCGCAGGGCGTCCTTCCGGCCGCCCTCGTATTGCCACCGGTAATCCTTGAACTCAACCGCCGGTTTCACGGAATGCGATGGTGAAGGTAAAAGACCGCCGCGATCGCCAGCACCGCCAGGCAGATACCCGCGAAATCGGTCCATTTAAAACGGTTTTTCCGGGCCAGATAGTTGGGACGGTTTTTCATAGTCTTGAGGGAAAAGGCCCGCGAAGAGATGGCGTCGCTGAACTCGTCGGTTCTTCTGATCGCCAGGGCCAACAGGGGAACTATGTAGTTGATCAGCTTGGCCGCCTTTTTAAAGATGTTCATCTCACTTATATCCAGCGCCCGGGCCTTCTCCGCCTCCCGCACCGTGCGGTAATCCTCCAGGAACATCCCGATGGCCCGCAGCGAAAGGCCCAGCGTGTAGGAAATGACGAACGGAACCTTAACGCTCCTCAGGGCCACCACGATTTCGCTCTCGGTCATAACGTGCAGGAAATAGATAGTGAGGAAGAGGACACCCAGTATCCTCAAATAAACCTTAAGCGCGTAGTTGATGGCGGGACGGTATAAAGTAACGCCGCCCACACTCAACAGCGCCTCGGTCATCATCTCTTCTTCGGCGAAGAAAGTGTAGATCGCGGTGATGAAGACGAAGAGCAGGACAAATACCGGCAGGTAATACCTGAATATCTTCAGGTCGATCCGGCTGACGGCGAAAAAGATCACCGTCAAAACGATCAGGGCGCCGTTGAAGGCGGGATTGAGAATCAGGAGCGGGACAAAGGTCAGCAAGAAGACCACAAAGAGACGGGTGAAAGGATGGAAATTGTAAACAATGGATTTTTCCGGGACGTATCCCAGCAGGGTTCTCTTCATTTAAGCCGTCAGGGTCTTGCAGAAGGTCCTGGTCTTCACGACTATCGGCGAGAGCGCCTTGAGGAGGATGATTCCGAAGACGATCGCGGAACCGCCGTTGCCCACCAGCCAGGCCGCCGCCGCTACCCGGTACGACTCCTCGGTGAAGAGGCCGAACATCCGGCCGATCCAGGGGGCGTAGAGCGCCCCGGGAATACTGGCCAGGATACCGCCCACCAGGATGAAGACTAGGTAGTCCCGGGCGGACTTGAGGCGCGGGTCGAGCCGGAATTTCCTGAAGACCAACCCCACCGCCATCCCCTGGATGACGTTGGGCGGGATCCAGAGCAGGCTACCCACCGGCGGGGTTCCGGCCACCATATTGGATATTATAGGGAAGGTGCCGGCGGCGACGGCCCCGCCCCAGACGCCGTACCACATCCCCCCCACTATCTGGATGGCGATCGCCGGCCAGAAGAAAGTAACCCCGAAACCCACCGAGGCGGAAACGCCCGTCATCCCGGCCACCGTCCCCACCCCGATCAGGAGCGCGGTGATGACCAGGTGCTGGATCCCCGGCTCCCGGATCTCCCCTTCCCGGACCTTCCAGATCTCTTCCGCGGTCATTTTCAGCCTCTCATCGCTTCAGTTTTTATTATGCCGATCGGCAACGCCGGTGTCAAGATAAAGAGAACCGGGAGAAGACGAAAGAGAACCCATTAACCCGGACTATTAATAGACCGGACTAAAAGATCGTCTCGTCCTTGGGTTCCCTGGTCATCAGATCGTGGACCGCCTGGAGCGGAGGCTTGTTTTCGTAAAGAACGAGGGAGATCTCGTTAATGATCGGCAGTTCGACTTTTTCCCGCCGGCCCAAGAGCCAGGCGGCCGCGGCCGTCCGGTAACCCTCGATCACCATCTCGGTCGCGGCGAGGGCCCGGGCGGGAGGGGTTCCTTTCCCGATCATCCGTCCGAACTGGAGGTTCCTGCCGTAAGGGCTGAATCCGCTGGTCATCAGGTCGCCGATACCGCTCAATCCCCAAAAGGTCAGGGGATCGGCGCCCATCGCGGTTCCCAACCTCGCTATCTCCACCATTCCCCGGGTCAAAAGCGCGGATTTGGTGTTGTCGCCGAAGCCCAACCCGTCCGAAATACCGGCGGCGATGGAGATCACGGTCTTCAAAGCCCCGCTCAACTCCACTCCCAGCACGTCTTCGTGGGTGTAAATCCGGAACATTTCGTCGATCAGAAGCTCCTGGCAGCGGTTAGCCACCGCGGGATCGGCGGCCGCCGCCACCACGGTGGCGGGCTGGTTCCGGGCAACCTCCTCGGCGTGGCTGGGGCCGGAGATAACCGCTACCGGAAATCCCGGGACGGATTCCGTTATCACCTCCGACATTCTTTTCAGGGTCTCCGATTCCAGCCCCTTGGCCCCGCTGATGATCACGGTCCCGGGCGAAAGAAACGGCCGGGCGCGGGAACAGGTTGACCGGACGAACTGAGACGGGGTCGCCACGATGACGAAAGCGGCTTCCGAAAGGACCTCCTTCAGTTCCGGGAGGATCTCGATCCCTTTGGAAAGGGGCACGCCCGGCAGAAACTTGTCGTTTTCCCGTCGGCGGCGGATCCGTTCCAGATATTCCGGGAACGGACCCCAGAGCGCGACCCGCGTTCCCTTCCGGGCCAGAACCGTCGCCAAAGCCGTCCCCCACCCGCCGTCTCCCAGAACCGCGGTTTTCGGGTTTGCCGGTTTCATCTCAACGTTCTCGCTCGCTTCCCGGCGGCTTTCCGCCCAACCGGGATTCGTTTCCCCGCAGCAGGCGGCCGATATTACCCCGGTGGCGGAGAATGATTAGGAGGGCCAGCAGCGCCGCGAAAACAACCTGTTCCCGGGGCTGCCGGAATACCGCCATCAGAACCGGAAAAGCCGCCGCCGCTGAGACCGATCCCAGCGACACGTAGCGGGATATCGCCACCACGACGGACCAGACGCCCAGGCAGGCCAGAAAGACCGCCGGCGAGAGGGCCAGAACCGCTCCCGCCCCGGCGGCGATGCCCTTGCCGCCCCGGAACCTCAACCAGGGGGAGAAGATATGGCCGGCGACCACACCCGTAAAGGCTCCGATCTCAACCAGTCCCGGACCGGCGCCGGAAAGGTTGAGACCATAACGGCCCGCCCAGAAAACGGCCAGCCAACCCTTGCCGCCGTCGAGCAGCAGTGTCAGGATTGCCGCCGGCTTGCCGGCGCTCCTGAGGACGTTGGTGAAGCCGATGTTTCCGCTGCCGATCCGTCGGATATCCTTCCCCGTCGTCCAGCGGGTCAACAGATACCCCCAGGGGATCGAACCCAGCAGAAAAGAAGCCCCCGCCGTAACCAGAATCGTGAGCGCCGCGGTGGTCATACCTGATTTTCCGAAAAGAGCATCGCCGTTATTGTAATTCCCCGCCGGCGGCCGTTGTCAAGAAGCAAAGATGCCCGGCCCGCCGTCAGTTGCTTAAACGCAGTCCGGCCTGGGGAAACGCCTTTACCCAGAGCGTAAAGAAGATCTCGGTTTCATCGCGGCCCTCGCGCCGGCGAAGGGTCAGAGAAGATTCCCAGCAGTGAAGATCGCGATAGACCGTGATCGCTTCCTCCTCAAACCGGGAATCGGCAAAATCGTAGCGCCCGAAAAGCTCAAACGCCCATTTGGGGCCGGCGCGCAGGAAGACGGTGGCGTCGAGACTGTCCCTTCCCCGATCCCGCCGGTAAGCGTGGTTGAGGTTCATTCTCCAATCGTCTTCCGACCCGGCCCAAACTCCCAGGGTGGACTCGTTGATCAGGCCGTCGTAAGTGTCGTATTTGGCGTCCAGCCGCAGTCCGGCCCGGGCCACGGGATTGAACCGGAACTGGGCGGAGAGATCGTCGATCAGCCGGCCGAAATTATACTTGTCGGGATCGGTATAAAGATTGGTCTGGAGAAGGAGGTCGGCCAGGGTCCAGCTCTGCTCTCCGCCCTCGATCGTCCGTTTGGTCTGCAGCAGGTTTCGCAACCCCACCCGGGTAAAATTGGCCGGTCCGATCCGCTCGACGGCGTCGTAGTGAAAATGCCGGTCGCGGCGCAGCGTGGGATGATCGACAAAAACGTAGTCGAGGCTGGGCTCGATTACGTGCCGCAACTGATTGATATCCAGCGCCTCGATCCGGGTGGGGTAGACACCGTAGATCGCGGTGGAGAGACCCAGGCCGGCGGAAAATATCCGCCGCAAGAGATCCCTTCCTTCCGGCGTCTCCGTCTCTTCCTCTCCATCCTCCTCCACTCCGGGACCGCGGCTGTAATAGCTTTGTCGGATTCCCACGTTGGGGATGAAGTTCAGCCATCCCCAGAATTTCCGATTGTAACTGAGATTCTGAAAAGTGTCGAAACGGACCGACTCTTCGTGAGTCGAACCGAGATCCGGAAAACGTTTCTGAAAATTAGTCAACGACGCGTCGAGTTCATAATAAAAATTGGTCTCTCCCAGTTGCTGCTGACGGGTCTGGAGCCTGGCCTCCGGCAGGCGCTCGGTCACCCCTTCAAACTTGTTCACCCGGAACTGGGCGTCCAGGCTCAGAGTGGCCTCGGGCCAGGTCTTCGACAGGTAAAGGAAAGAAGGAGGCTGCCGGCTGGCGTCGTACTGGCTCCGGAAAAACTCGCGGCGGAAGTCGGGGTCGTCGGCGTAGTTCAGGGCGAAAGAACCGGAGATTCCCCGGGGCCAGGACTGCCGGTAAGACATCTCGGCGAGATAGCGGTCGCGGCCGGGATAGAGACGATCGGGCGCGTAGTATAGCTGCCAGTCCCCCCGCGCCCGCCGCCAGGGGAGAAAGTCTCCTTCCAGGCCGTAGGCCGGTCCCCGCCGATGACGCCAATCCAGGTTCAGGGCGGCCCGGAGCCCGGGCAGGCAGAGCTGGTAACCGGACAGGACGAAGAATCCCCAGCTGTCGCGGTAACCGGGACGAAATATGAAGCCGCTGCAGTCTTCCTTGAGGGAACGCCAGTAGTAGGGAATCCAGAATACGGGCACCCGCCCCCAGTAAACGGTTGAGCTGCGAGCGATGATCCGGTCGCCGGGATATATCTCCACCCGCCGGGATGAAAGGTGGTAGTGCGGATCGTCCAGATCGCAAGTGGTGAAGTGGCCTTTGTTAAGCTCCACGTACTCCCGGCCCCGGGCCTTTATCTCCTCGGCCCCGCCGTAGAGGGGCGGGAAGTAGCCCCTCCCCGGAGAAATCTCCACTTCCCGGGTGGCCAGATCCAGCGAAAGCCGGTCGGCGTACAGGTATTGATCTTCCTCGTGGAAGACGACATTCCCTTCCGCCACCGCTTTTCTCCCGGGCACGTCTACCTCCGCTCGGTCCGCCTGCAGGAGCATCCCGCGGTATTCGATCCGGACATTGCCTTCCCCCACTATTCTCCTCCCCCCGTCAAGGAAACGCACTCGGTCTCCTTCACAGACGATGGGCAGTTCCGTGACCGCTTCCAACGGCGGACCCGGGAGGGGGTCCGGAACCGCCGCCGGCGAGGGCGAGGGTTCCGGGGCGGGCGGGGAAGGCGGCGGAGTGGAAACGTCGGCCCGGGGAGAAACCGGCGGTGGCGGAACGGGGGTGAGGGCGTCGGCGATCACGGGAAGATCGAATTGATCGAGCCGCCGGATTCGGCTCGGCCGCAGGGCTTCTCCCGGTAGAGCGGGGTGAAGAACCAGCAAGCCGACCGCCGACAACAGCGCCAGAACCAGGACCCGCCGACCGGCGGAGGAATCCCCCCCTCCCCTTCCCTTCACTTCAGCGACTCCCGCTCGAACCAGGAAACGAATTCCTCCAGTCCCCGGGAAAGCTCGGTCTCGGGCCGGTAACCCAGCAACCGGCGGGCCTTTCCCAGGTCCGCCCAGGTGGCCGGCGCGTCTCCGGGCTGGTCGGGCAGGTATTTTTTCGCGACCGGTTTGCTTAAAAGCCGCCCGAGGATTTCGAGCACATCCGAGAGCAGGACCCGGCGGCCGCTGCCGAGGTTGACCGCCTCCCAATCGAGATCCCCGTCAATCGCCGCCAATACCCCCTTTATGATGTCCCCGATAAAGGTATAGTCGCGCTGGGAGGTGCCGTCGCCGTAAACCGGCACCTCTTTTCCGTCCCGGATCAGCCGGGCGAACTTGTGAATGGCCATATCCGGCCGTTGACGGGGGCCGTAGGCGGTAAAGAACCTTAAGGCGGTAATCTTGATCCCGAAGGAGCGGTTGTATATCCGGCAGAGCGCTTCACCGGCCAGCTTGGTCACCCCGTAGGGCGAGAGCGGCTTGAGGTCGGTCAGATCCTCCTTCCAGGGCGAATCGGGGTTATCGCCGTAAACCGAGGATGAGGAGGCGAAGACCATCCGCCCGACTCCGAACTCCCGGGCGGCTTCAAGCAGGGCCAGCGTTCCGCCCACGTTGACCTCCTGGTAGAGGAGCGGATCGATCAGCGAGGGGCGCACTCCGGCCCGGGCGGCAAGATGCACGATCAGGTCGAACTTGCCGGCGCCGAACAGATCCCGGAGCAGTTCCCGGTTCCCGATCGCCCCCCGAACTATCTTCAGTCCCCGGCGATCCGCGATCGGAGACAGGTTTCTTTCTTTCACCGCCGGCGAATAGTAATCGTTGAACTCGTCCAGTATGACCAGCCGGCAACGGCGGTCGAGCAGGGATTCGGCCAGATGAGACCCGATAAATCCCGCGCCGCCGGTTAGCAGTATCTTCATCTTATTCCACCCGATCCAGGAGTTCGACGGGGAAGAGCGGTTCCGGGCGGGCGACGGTCCCGTCACCCACGATCAGATCGGCGGTGGAGACGCGCTTTCCGGAAAAGATATCCGGCAGGCGGCCCCCGACCGGTTCCAGTTGCCTGCCGGCCCGGAGCGAGGTCGACGGCAGGAACGGCTGCAGCATCGCGGAAACCCCGGCCAGCATACCGGCCAGCGCGCGGAGCACGCCGTCCAGGCGATCCGCCGCTCCCTCCCGGTGCAGACTCCAGGGCTTGCTCTCCTCGATATACCGGTTGGCGTCGCGCAAGCGCGTCCAGATTCCCTCCAGTACCCGGCTGAACCGCAGATTTTCCATCAGTTCGTGATACTCGTTCCCGAACTCCGCCAGTTCCGACAGGATTCGCTGGCCCCGGGGATCTGCCCCCCTTCCCGGTATCCTCCCGTCCCGGTATTTGACGATCATCGCCAGGGTGCGTTGCAGGAGGTTTCCGAACTCGTTGGCGAGATCGCTGCGGTAACGGCGTTCCAGGGATTCGATGGAGAAATCCCCGTCCTGCCCGAGAGGTATTTCCCGGAGCATAAAGTACCGTAAGGGATCGGCCCCGTAGCGCTCGACGACGTCCTGGGCCATTATCTTCTCTCCCTTGGACTTGGATATCTTCTCCCCTTTCATGGTCCACCAGCCGTGGGCGAATATCCGCCGGGGGGGAGGCAGGCCGAGCGCGAGCAGCATCGCCGGCCAGAGGATGCTGTGAAACCAGACGATATCCTTGGCCATCAGATGGAGGTCGGCCGGCCAGATTTGGGAAAACCGGGGGCCGGGAGAAAAGCAGCCCGGGGCGGAGACGTAATTCAGCAGGGCGTCGAACCAGACCCAGATCATCTGATCGGCGCGGCCGGGCACCGGTATGCCCCAGCCCGCGGCGCGACTGACGCTGATGTCGCAGAGTTCGTTCTCCAGCCGGCTGAGCATTTCCCGGCGGCGGGAGGGAGGCTGAACGAAATCGGGGTCGGCTTCAAACAGCCGGACCAGTTCCTTCCGGTATCGGGAGAGACGGAAAAAATAATTTTCCTCGCTCAACCGCTGGACCGGCCGCCGGCACTCCGGGCAGGCTCCCTCCGCGAGCTGCGACTGAAGAATAAAGGTTTCGCAGGGGGTGCAGTACCAGTCTTCGTACTTGCCGGGATAGATGTCCCCGGATTCGACCAGCCGGCGGAAGGCTTCCTTCACCACCGTCTCGTGGCGCGGTTCCGTGGTACGGATAAAATCGTCGTGGGAGATCTCCAGCAGGTCCCACAGTTCCACGAAGGATCCCACCACCCGGTCGGCCAGCTGGCGGGGGGAGATCCCTTCCGCCCGAGCCGCCTGCTGAATTTTCTGGCCGTGCTCGTCGCTGCCGGTGAGAAAGAAGACCTCGCGGCCCCGGAGACGCTGATAACGGGCGGTTACGTCGGCCACGATGGTGGTGTAGGCGCCCCCGACGGTAAGCGGCGAGTTGACGTAGTAGAGCGGGGTGGTGACGTAATATTTTTTAGCCATTCTTCCGCCCCTTTAAATCTTCCAGCGGAAACTCAAGCATCCGTTCGTCGTCGAATTCGACCGTCACCGTCCGGCGGATATAGTTCAAATCGACCACCTTCCCCTCTCCTTCCGGGGTCTTGACGATGGCCCCGTCGCGGGGAAAGCTCCTGACGGCGCAGCGGTAGAACTGCTCCTCGTATTTCAGGCAGCAGAGCAGTCTCCCGCACATACCGGAGATCTTGTCCGGATCGAGCGAAAGGCGCTGCTGTTTGGCGACCCGGATGTTGATCGGCTCGAAATTGGATAGAAAGGTGGCGCAGCAGAGGGCGTAACCGCAGGGCCCGACCCCGCCTTTGATCTTAGCCTCGTCCCGGACCCCGATCTGCCGGAGCTCGATCCTGGTCTTGAAGATACGGGCCAGGTCGCGGACCAGTTCCCGGAAATCGATCCTCCCTTCGGAGGTGAAGGTGAAGAGCAGCCGGCTGCGGTCGAAAGAGTATTCGCCGGAGACCAGCTTCATCGCCAGCCCTTTCTCTTCGATCAGCCGGCGGCAGACCGCGAACGCTTCCCGGGAATCATTGCGGTTGGTCTCGATCTGTTTTAAATCGTCCGGACCCGCCGGGCGCAGGATGCGTCCGGCGATCTCGCCGGCGTTGTCCTCCGGCGGGCCGGGAAGAACCGCGACCACTTTGCCGTGATCGATCTCCCGCCCCGACTTCAGGATACAGGTCTCCCCCGGCTTGAGTTCAAACCCTTCGAACTCATAGCGGAACAGTCTCTCCAGGGCGCCTTTTTTTATGTACGCGGTTCTCTTCATTTATTCTCTCCGCCCGCCCGGACCAGCAGGCTGGTGAGAACGATCGGCAACGAGGCGTTGCGATTGAGCAGGTCCCGCCCGGCGGTCTGGGCGTGGTCCAGCATCTCCCTCAGCCGCCGGAGGCCGGAGACCCGGGCGGCCTTCCTGATCGAATCCAGCCGATCGCGGTTGGCGACCACTTCCTCCCGCTCGGTAATCCGGTAGAGCAACAGGTCGCGGTACCAGCTTAGAATATATTCGAATATCAGGGCAAGACAAGCCCTCCGTTCGGAGTCGAGCCAGGCCTGATCTTCTTTTTCTATCTCATCGCGGACCGCCGGGTCGGCCTGAGCGAATTCTTCCCGACGGTCTTTCTTCCGTTGACGGGAAAGATCGTCCATCCGGCGTTTTATCATTCCGCTCCATCTTTCGGTCGCCGAGACTATTTCCCGGGCCGCGGAGGGCGGACCGGCGCTGAAATAATCCAGGATCTCCGCCCGCCAATCGCGGGCCCAATCCTCGTCGAAAACCAGCGCCCGGCCGGGGCTGCCCCCCGCCAGCCGGTGAACAAGCGGATAGGACGATTCCGGCAAGCCGGTTCTCTCGGCGAGAAAGCCGCTCATCAGATCGAAGCTCCAGGGATAGAACCTGACCGCCAGGCAACGTGAAGTCACCGTCGACGGAAGCCGTTCCGGGCGGGAGGTCGTCAGGATCAGGACCGTTCCCTCCGGAGGTTCCTCCAGCGTCTTGAGGAAGCGGTTGGAGGCCTCCAGGTTCATGGAGTCGGCCTCGTCAACGATGAATATCTTCCGGCCGCCGCGGTGGGACTTGAGGCCGACCGCTCTCTGCAGCTCCATAATCTGCTCGATTTTGATCAGCCGGGCTTTGCCGCGGGGGGCGAAGACGGCGAAATCCGGGTGCGAACCCGCTTCCATCAAGCGGCAGTCGCGACAATCGCCGCAGGGATCTTCGCCGCCCTCTCGGCAGAGGAGAGCCTGGGCGAAGATTCGCCCGGCCGTCGATTTTCCCGCCCCGTCGGGTCCCAGGAAGATATAGGCGTGGGATACCTGCCCGGCGGCAATCGAACGGCGCAGGAAGGCCGTCGCTGTATCTTGACCCCTGATCCGCGACCACGACATCGGCTGCTCCTCCCGTTCCTATCCGCGGCGAAGGGTCTTCTTGCTTAAAAAATCGTCCGCGAGATCCTTGATGATCTTGTGGGCGGAATCTATCTCGTCCTGGGCGGTCACGACCTTGATTCTTTTCGGGTCGCGGCGGGCCAACTCCAAGAAACCCTCCCGCAGCCGCCGGTGGAATTGAAGTCCCTCCTGCTCGATCCGGTCCCCCTTGCCTTCCCGGGACTCCGCCTTGCCCAGCGCCCGGGAACGTTCCAGCCCCTTCTCCACCGGAAGATCGAGCAGGAAGGTGAAATCCGGGAAGATGCCCCCGGTGGCGATCTTGTTGAGCGACATCAGCAGCTTGATGTCGAAATGCCTTCCGAAGCCCTGGTAGGCAAGCGTGCTGTCGGTGAAGCGGTCGCAGATCACCACGCTTCCGCGTTCCAGCGCCGGCTTGATCCGGGCCTTGACATTCTGGGCCCGGCTGGCGGCCAGAAGCAGCAACTCGGTCACCTCTCCCATATCCTTGAAATCCGGATCGAGGAGAATCTTGCGAACCGCGTCGCCGATCTCGGTCCCTCCGGGCTCGCGGGTCAGGACCGTCTCGTATCCCCGCTTTTTAAGGTAGGCGGCCAACAGACGGGCCTGGGTGGTCTTGCCGCTGCCTTCGGGCCCTTCAAAGGTTATGAATACCCCTCTCATAGGATCTTCCTCCGTAACTGGAAAATGATATTTTAACCACAGAGTTCACCGGGTAAACGGAGAACGCTCCGTGAAGCTGAACCCTGCCCGCTCACCGGTTGCCGATTCTTTCGATCGTCGTGCTGCCGTCGGGATTATCCCGGATCTCGATTCCGGCGGCGGCCAGCCGCTCCCGGATCCGGTCGGCGTCGGAGAAGCGCCGGGTCCGGCGGAGAGCCTGGCGGAACTTGACCAGGGCCGCGATCTCCTCCTCCCCGGGGGACTTGACCGCGAGAAGCCGCTCGAGCTCGGACTCGTCGATAGCGCCGCCGCCGCCGCGGCCGGCGATCCGAACCAGGCGGTTTTCAAGCTCTATCCCCAGAATTCCGCATATTCCGGCCATCGCCCCGACCGTCTTCGGTTCCGTCTTTTCCGGAGAGTTGAAGAACTCGCCGGCCAGCCGGTGGGCCACGGCCAGGGCGCCGGCGGTGTTGAAGTCGTCGTTCATCGCCCGGGCGCATTCTTCCATCGCGCGCGGATCGGCCTCCTCCAGAGCCGCCGCCCCCCAGCGCTCGAGCGCGAGCGAATAACAGTTATCGAGACGGGCCAGCGCCTCTCCCGCCGCGGCCAGGCCCTCTTCGGTGTAATCGACGGGACTTCGATAATGCCGGCCGAGCAGGAAAAACCGGATCACGCGCGGGGGGTAGACCCGGAACAGGTCTCGCAGGTTGGAGACATTTTGGAGCGACTTGCTCATTTTTTCCTGCTTGATGGTCACGAAACCGTTGTGCAGCCAGTAGCGGGCCGGGCGGCGCGAAGTGGCGGCTTCCGATTGCGCGATCTCGTTCTCGTGGTGGGGGAAGATAAGATCCTGGCCGCCGCCGTGGAGATCGAAGTCGGGGCCGAGTCTATCCATACTCATCGCGCTGCATTCGATATGCCAGCCCGGTCGTCCCTCCCCCCAGGGGCTCGGCCAGGACGGCTCGCCGGCCGCGGAGCGTTTCCAGAGCGCGAAGTCCAGCGGGTTTTTCTTATCCTCCCCGATCTTGACCCTCGCGCCCGCCAGCAGTTCGCCGACATCTCTTCCGGAGAGACGCCCGTATTCGGGAAAACGCGCCACCTCGAAGTAAACGTTACCGGCGCGATTGTAAGCGAACCCCTTTTCTTTCAGAATCTTTATCAGCCGGACCATCCCCGCGACGTATTCCGTCGCGCGGGGGTAGAAATCGGCGCGAAGAACGCTCAAGCGGGCCATATCCTCGAAATAGGCGGCGGTGAACTTTTCGGCGATTTCGGAGACCCGCTCTTTTATGTCGCTCTCGCCGGCGCCCTCCTCCCGGGCCCGCTTGATCAGCTTGTCGTCAAGATCGGTGATATTCTGAACGTAGGTGACTTGATAGCCGAGATGCTTGAGCCAGCGGTAGACCGCGTCAAAGGCCACGTAACAGCGGGCGTGACCGAGATGGCAGAAGTCGTAGGCGGTGATCCCGCATACGTACATCCGCACCTTCCCTTCTTCCCGGGGGATGAAGACCTCCTTGCACCGGGTCAAGGTGTTGTGGATTTTCAGCTCGCTCACCGGCCCGTCATCTCCCGGGCCCGCCGGGCCCTTTTCAGCGCCAGCTCGTAGGGCAGGAGGGGCAAAATCTTCTTCAGCTCCGGTCCCCGGCGGCGGCCGGTAAGAATCAGCCGGAGCAGGGGGAAGAGTTTCTTGCCGTCGAGTCCGGTGTCGTCCTGAAGCCGGGAGAACAGCTTGTCCCAGAAATTCGCGGGGACCGGCGGTACCGCGGCCGCCAAACTCTCCTCGAGCCGAACGATCATCTTTATTTTCCGGGGATCGTCCGCGAGTTCGGCCGCCAATTCCTCCTCCGGAATCGATTCTTCCTGAAAGAAAATCGGCGCGTAGTCGGCCACCTGGGAGAGGCAGGAGATCTCGTCCCTGATCGTCTCGACCACTTGCTGAAGCCACCGGTACTTCTTATCCGCCACCACATCCTTGGTGAAACCGGTTTTCTTCAGAAACGGAAGCGCCAGGTCGGTCAGGCGTTGCGGATCCTGCAGCCGGATATGCGAGTTGGCGACCCAGTCCAGCTTGGTTTGGTCGAATATCGCCGAAGAAGGCGAGAGAGCTTCCAGGGAAAATTTCCCCACCATCTGCTTGAGGGAAAATATCTCCTCCCGGCCGGGGGGGGACCAGCCCAGCAGGGCGAGGTAATTTGCCACCGCCTCGGGCAGATAGCCCCTGGTCTGAAACGAGTGAATCGAATAGTCGCCGCGGCGTTTGCTTAAAGGTTTGCGTTCCGGACTCATCACCAGGGACAGGTGCGCGAAGCGGGGGGGCGGCAACCCGAGCGCTTCATAAAGGAGAAGCTGCCGCGGGGTGTTGGGAAGGTGGTCTTCCCCGCGAATGACGTGGGTTATCTCCATCAGCCCGTCGTCAAGAACCACCGCGAAATTAAAGGCGGGACGGTCATCGGGACGCATAATCACGAAGTCCCCCAGCAGGGAAGAGTCGAATTTCACCTCGCCCCGGACCAGGTCCCGCACGGAAACCTCTCCCGGCCGGACCTTGAAACGCAGGGCGGGTTTCAGCCCCCGGTCCGCCAGCGCCCGGCGGCGCGACGGTGAAAGTTTCCGGCAGCAACCGTCGTAACGATAGGGCTCGCCCCGGGATGACATTTCTTCCCGGCGGGCGTCTGTCTCCTCGGGAGGACAGAAGCAGGGGTAGGCGGCGCCGTCCTTGACGAGCTGATGGGCGTAGTTCCGGTAAAGCTTCATCCGGGACGATTGACGGTATGGTCCGTAGGCCCCCCCGGTATCCGGCCCTTCGTCCCAATCGAGCTTCAACCAGCGAAGATCCCGCAGCAGAGATTCCTCGTAGGCCTTGGTCGAGCGCCGCTGGTCGGTATCTTCGATCCGGAGGATGAAATCCCCGTCCCTTTTGCGGGCGAAAAGCCAGTTGAAAAGCGCCGTCCGGGCGTTACCCAGGTGCAGGTACCCGGTCGGGCTGGGAGCGAATCTCACCCGGGTTTTTCTCTCTTCACTCATTCCCGCCGTCCCTCTTTCGGTTGCAGCAGCGTCGCCGCCCAGGCGGCGGCGGCGCGGCCCGCCCCGATCGCGTCCAGGCCTTCGTTGGTCGTGGCTTTGACATTGACGGCGCCGGAGCCGACATCGAGGCCGCGGGCGATATTGACGGCCATAGTCTCGACAAATCCGGCGATCCGGGGCCGCTCCAGAATCACGATGGCGTCCAGATTAACCAGGCGGTAACCCTTTGCCGCGACCCGGGCGGAGACCTGTTTGAGAAGCTCCAGACTGGAGATCCCGGCATAAGAGGAGTCGGTGTCGGGGAAAAGCCTGCCGATATCCCCCTCCCCCGCCGCCCCCAGAACGGCGTCGATCACGGCGTGGATCAGCACGTCGGCGTCGCTGTGACCGTCAAGGCCGAGAGGATAATCGATCTCCACCCCGCCGATGATCAACCGCCGCCCTGCAAGCAGGGGATGAATGTCATATCCGATTCCCACTCTCACGATATCACTCGTTCCGTTGCGCCCGGCGACCGGCGATAAATTCCGCCAGCTCCCAATCCCGCGGTTCGGCAATCTTGATGTTATAAGAATCTCCCTCAACCAACCTTACTTTTCCTCCGGCCTTTTCCACCAGCGAAGCGTCATCGGTCACTTCCCAGCCTTCCCGGCGCGCCCGGAGATGCAGCTCGCGGATCTTTTCGAAGCGAAACGCCTGCGGGGTCTGGGCCAGCCGGACTTCCCGGCGGTCCACGGTCCGGGCGATCGAGTCGCCGTTCTCGCAAATCTTCACGGTGTCCCGCGCGGAGACGGCGACGATGGCGCCGTCGGCGCCGCCAACGGCGGAAAGCACGTTTTCGATCATCTCCGGGGTAACGAAGGGGCGATCGCCGTCGTGAATGAGTACCCGCTCCGGCGGCCGCCGGAAACCATTCAAGCCGGAGAAGACCGAATCCTGGCGGCGCGCCCCGCCCGGCGCCAGGGCGGTCACCTTGCGAAATTCCGGGGTCGCTGCAAACAGCGCCGCGAACTCATCCCGCCACGCTTCCGCCACCGCCACCACGATCTCGTCCACTTCGGGGCTGGCCTCAAAGACGCCCACGGTCCTCCGGATCACGGGGATTCCGGAGAGTTCCCTTAACAGTTTGTTCCGGCCGCCGCCCATCCTCTTTCCGATGCCTCCGGCCACGATCACGGCGCCGATTCCGCCCCCTCCGCTCCCTTTCCCGCCGCCGGTCATCGCCCTTCCCCGGAGTTGCCGCCGCCTTTCATCGCCGCCGACAGGGCCTGGCTGAATTTTTTCGCCCCGGCCACCTTGATCCCCTTTATCGCCGGAAGCGTGTCCAGATCGTTGAGGGGGACAACCGCTTTCCGAAATCCAAGCTTTGCCGCCTCCTTCAACCTCTGCTCCAACAATCGGATCGAGCGGATCTCCCCGCCCAGGCCGACCTCCCCCATCACCACGACGTCGGGATCGACCGGAACGTTCTTCACGTTGGAGACGATCGCGGTGACCACTCCCAGATCGGCGGCCGGCTCCACAATCTTGACCCCGCC
>PUNC01000015.1 GCA_003551625.1 PVC group bacterium
CCAGAACCGCCTCCCAGCGCTCGTTGTCGTCGGTGAAGTTGTCGTAGCGGCCGAAGCCGACGATGGTATGCAGAAGATCGGGACGCCACTCGATCTCCCCCTGGGTGGTGGAGCGCTTTATGTTCAAGGAAGTCGTCCGGGGCGAAAAGAGAACGAAATCCCGCTCGTGCAGAACTTCGGCCCGCAGGGCGTCGTGGGGCCGGAGGACGGCCTCCACGGCGTAGATGAACTCGTCGTCGCCGTCAATGACGGTAGCGGCGCCGGCGCGAGCCTCGACTGCCAGTTCGGGAAGGAATTGGTGGCGCAGGCCCGCGTGCGCCCGGTAGTAACGGGCGCTCTTCGAGCCGTCAATGTTTTCCAGGCCGCTGCCGACCGGCGCGCGCAATTCCACCCCCTCGACTCCGGCCAGCAGCCGCGTCTCCGGACGAACCGGAAAACCGCCGGAGGCGGAGAGGCGGAGGATCCTCAATTTGTCGCGGTCGGAATAATAGCGGGCGTGAGCGCTGATCTCCGGCCGCAACGGTGTCTCGACGTACTCGCGAAGCCCGATCACTTCCTCGCTGTCGGGACGCAGCGATTCCACGAAATCGATCTGATCCCGGACCGCGGAGGGTTGATTTCCGTAATGGAGGGCGAAAAGCCGGGTCACGTTCAACTCGAAGTCGT
This sequence comes from PVC group bacterium, assembly GCA_003551625.1. Lineage (GTDB taxonomy): Bacteria > Auribacterota > Erginobacteria > Erginobacterales > PUNC01 > PUNC01. The sequence continues at coordinate 667 of PUNC01000015.1, forward strand.
CGGGGTCGTCCTCCAGGAGAGGGTCATTATATTTCCGGGAGGCGCGCGGCCGGTCGGCCGAGGCCAGCAGCCGCGCCCGTTCCCGGTCGGCGGCGGGCCGGTCGCCGGAGACCTCCTGGAAGCGGTCCAGAAGCTTCCAGGCCCGGGCGTAGTTCCCCTGCCACATTGAAACGCGGGCGTATTCCAGCCAGGCCTCGGCGTTGTCTTGATAATCTCTCAAGTAATTGCGGTAAGCCCGGGCGGAGGCGTCGAGCTGCTTGTTCCAGCTGCGGGAACGGGCCAGCAACAGGCGGGCGTCTTCGTGATCGGGGTCGAGGGCGAGCAGCCGCTCGAAACTCTCCGCGGCCAGGGCGGGACGGCCCACCCAATTGGCGAGTTCGCCCCGGGCGTAAAGGTATTCCCGGTTTTCCGGTTCGAGCTCCAGCGCCCGCTCTATCGCCTCCAGGGCCTCGGCCGGGCGGTCGGCCACGGCGTAATGCTGGGAAAGACGGGCGGCCAGCGCGGGGTCGTCCGGGGAAGCCGCGACGGCTTTCTCCAGGGCCTCGATGCTTTCCGCCAGCCGGCCGCGGTCGGTCTCCACGTCGGCCAGGCGGACCCAGACGGCGGTATTGAGCGGATTCCTTTCCAAATACTCCCGGTAGCGGCGAACGACTTCGTCCCACCGCCCGGCCGCCTCGGCCTGGCGAACCTCCGTTACGGCTTCGGGGCTCAAGCCCAGATCGGCCGGCGCCGGAAACGGTAGCAAAAGGGCGGCCGACAAAACGGCGGCACCGAACTTCAGGCAAATCCAAATCTTCGTCATTTTCTCCATCTCCTGTCTTTCTTTATCCACACGTCGATAGCGAAGCGTAAGCTGGTCAACAGATCGTAGAAGAGCGAAAAATAGCGGATGGGGGCGATGAGGATGCCCTTGGCCATCAACTCCAGCCGGCGGCCGCGGGGCGCGACGAACGCCATAATGACCAGCGATACAGCCGTCTCCGCCAGAATCGTCACCACCAGCACCTCCCACCAGCCCAGGATGAGCATCACCAGCAGGGCTCCGGGAAAAAAGATCTTCTCCACCGCCGACAGAAAGACCGCCCAGCCGATCGGCCGCCCGAACTCCCGGGTGAACTGCTCTCCGAACGGCTGCCGGTACGGTTCCTGGATCTTGCGCTTCTCCAGGATCTCCTGGCCGGCGCGACTCCGTTTCATCGCCCGCTGGTGCCGCCAACGCTTCAAGGACCTAAAGGGAGAAGTGGTCAGACTGTTGAAGTAGTAGCAGCTCTGGATGAATGAAGAAGCCCACATATACAGCTGCCGCGGAACTTTTCTGAATCCGGGCTCCTGCGACCGGCAGTAAACGTCGTCGAGCTGGATGTTGCGGTAACCCTTGTCGAGCAGGGCGAAGCCGATGAAGATATCCTCGGAGTTGGTCAGATCGTCGCCGAGGATCGGCTCATACCTGTCGAAGAGATCCTTGACGTATTTTCTCCGGTAAGCCGCCGCGCAGCCGACCGGATGGATGATGGAACCGAAGAATGTCATCTGGCCGCGATAGACGAACTTCTGCAGGAAGACGTAGAGAATCTCCCGGTAGAGGCTGGTCAGGCTCGCCAGGAAACGGACCAGGAAGTTCTGTTTCGGAACCATCGGCGCCTCGGGATGCTTGGCCAGAAACTTCGCCAGCGCGGGCAAGGAGGTCAGGCGCTGCCGGTCGCGGCGGCGCAGGGAATAAACGTTGCCGCAGGCGCTGGCGATTCCCACGGCCTGGTAGAGTTCTTCCACGGTGCGCTCGATGTAATTGGGCGATTCCAGGACGGTGTCGGAGTCGAGGATGAACTCGACGTCGGAGTCGAGCTCCCGCGCCTGGCGCTTGATCGTCGGTGTCTTCCCGATCGGGGCGCGGCGCTGGATGATCTCGATCTCCATCCCGTTCAGGGCGCAGAAGTCGCGGGCGTATTCGATCGTGCGGTCGGAGCTGCCGTCGTCCACCAGCATAATCTTCCGCGGCTTCATAGTCTGCCCCGCCAGCCCCGCCAGACAGAAGTGGATATTCGCCTCTTCGTTGAGGGCCGGAATGATCACGTCCACCTTCGCCTGCCGCCAGTCTTCCGCCGGCGTGGGGACGGTCTTGTCGGGACCGTGAATCAACCCGATGATGCTGAGCGCGGTGTTCGGGCTCAACACGAAATACGGATTAGTGGCCATTTGTACCTCCTTGGGATGGTACCGGTTGCTTTTGGCGTTCCCGCGCGATCAGGTCGAGAAGCGTCCGCTCCAGGTTCCAGCGGTATTGAAACCCGCCGGCCAGTCGGTTGAATCTTTCCAGGTCCGGGCGGCGGCGCACGGTCTCCTGGAAATCCTCGCTGTAGGCTTCGTGACGGGGAATAAAGATTATGGGAGAGGAACTGGAAGCGAGCTTCTTGACCAGTTCGGCCAAACCGAGAATCGAGACCTCCTGATCGTGGCCGACGTTGACGATCTGCCCCCAGCCGGATCCCCCGGTCGCCAGGGCGTCCAGGGCGGAGACGGTGTCGCGCACGTCGCAGAAGCAGCGGCGCTGGGCCCCGTCGCCGTAAACGGTCAGCGGCTCGCCCGCGACCGCCTGGCGCACGAAGCGGGGAACCACCATTCCGTAGCGGCCGGTCTGGCGCGGGCCGACGGTGTTGAAGAAACGGGTCACGATCACCTTCATCCGGTGGACCTTGGCGTAGGAGACCCCGAAGGCCTCGTCGGTCAGCTTGCTGATGGAGTAGTTCCAGCGGCTGATCGCGCTTGATCCCACCAGCGGTTCCATATCCTCCTGAAACGGCGGAATGGAGTCGGGGTCGATGTCCCGGCAGGCGATCGTCTCCCCGACCCGGCAGTGCACGCCGGTTCCATAGACTTCCGAGGTGGAGGCGAGAACGATCTGGGGATTCCAGCGGCCGGAGTGGGCGGCGCGCAGGACGCGTTCGCAGGCGGCGACGTTGGTGGCCAGGGTCTTGATCGGCTCCGCCAGGACCTTGAAGACCCCCACCACCGCGGCCAGGTGATAGATCCGGTCGGACCAGGCGGCGGACTCCTTCAGGCCCGGCCAGGTAAGAACGTCTGCCTCGTCGAAGCGATAGGACGGGTTGTCCTCGAAGGGGATGACGTTGGCGCGCGAGCCGGTGGAAAGATCGTCCACCACGTGAACCTGGTCGCCCTTGTTCAGGTGATACTCGGCCAAGTTGGAACCGATAAAACCGGCGCCGCCTGAGATCAGAATATGCATAAGTTCTCCCGTAATTTCCGGCCGGCGAAATACCGGCGACGGAACGGCTTTTTATCCTATCGTAATCCGGTTCCGCCCGTCTCTTTTGCTTTCGTAGAGCAAGCGGTCGGCCCTCTCTAGCAGGCTCTCCGGCGTGTCGTGATCGCGCGCCGGGGTGGCGCCGACCGACAGGGTAACGCGGACCTGTTCGGAACCGTTGACCAGATACGCCTGGTCCACCAGCGCCCGCATCCGGTCGCCGA
>PUNC01000035.1 GCA_003551625.1 PVC group bacterium
CTCTACAATGTCAAGTTTCAAAAAGATTCCGTCAGGATTAAATAGCAAGATCTTTATATAATGAATGAAATTATATTGTTTGTGTTAATGGCACAACAACCCTGGAAGTAGAATCGCTCGCTGAACACATAGTTTCACATATACCCCTCCTAAAATCTTTCTTTGAACAAACGCAACTCAAAAATTGCTTTGCAACGAAAACTCACAACAAGTGGAAGACAGCATTCGATTATGTGGTGGGTCTTGTAACAGCGCCCTCACAACGGACATTGACCTCAATTGCCACACATTGCAGCTCAATGAACAATCAGGCATTCAGCCACTTCCTTGCTCAATCCCCATGGGATCACCGAAAACTCACAGACTGGATCATGGACCAGGGATGGCGGACCATCGGGAAGAATGGAGCCCTGGTGATCGATGAATGTGGGAATCCAAAAGCAGGAAAACACTCCGTTGCTGTCTCTCGTCAATATTGTGGGAATATCAGCAAACTCGCTAACTGTCAGGTCGGCGTGTTTATGGCCTATGTAAAAGGTGACCGTCGATTGTTGCTGAACTATCGACTGTATATACCAGCAAATTGGATTGATGATCCCGATCGATGTGATGCCGCAGGAATACCCAAAGAACATCAGGTATTCAAGACGAAAGCCGAGCTTGCATATGATCTGGCCCGTGAGGCGAAGAAGGCCGGTATTCCGTTTACCCATATTGCAATGGATGGATTCTATGGAAACCATCCCTGGCTGCTGACACGGTTTGAAAGGGAGAGTCTGACATATGTTGCCGATGTTGGATCTGATACGCGAGTGTATTGTGAAGCTCCTGAGTACCAGATACCCCGGAGAAAGGGCACGAGAGGAAGGACACCGGTCCGGAACAAAGTGGAGAATACCCGCTCCATTCGTGTAGATTCCATTGCGAAAAAAATTGATAATTGGAGAAAGATACGGATTCGAGAGTCAATGGACGGTTTTCTTGACGTCAAGTTTTGTGCAGTCAAAGTATGGAGAATTGATAAGAATGTATCCCAACCCATGCCCGTCTGGCTCCTGATTCGAAAGGAACTGGATGATTCAGATGTCAAATACTCGTTCTGTAATGCGCTTGAGAACACCTCATGGGAACGTCTTGCACGAATGCAGAGTGAACGGTTCTGGATCGAGCGTGCGTTCCAGGATGCAAACAAACTCGCTGGAATGAACGAGTATCAGGTGAGAAACTGGAATGCATGGCACCATCACATGGCACTTGTTCTTCTGGCAATGCTCTGGATCACGCAGGAACTGATGCAGGGTCGGTCGGTGAGAAAGAAACTCACTCTGCACGATATCGTGAGGATCATCAAGTATCTTATTCCACCGAAAGTGCAGGATGCAATGAGTGTTGCCAGGACAATAATAATGAATGAAATAAACAGAAAAAAATCACGTAAATGTAAAATGAAGAAGAAGAAGAAGAAGAAGAAGAAGAAACGGGCTTTCAACTGAAAAGGTATTGAAGCCAGGTGTGTGTGTTAATGATATCATTAGCTCCTGGCTTCGATCTCTTGTAGGTTTTTGGAGCGGATAACCTTTTCGCGAGGGTGGCATTGAGGGGGGTTTAACCACTCTGTGAAGAAAGGAATGCTCATTCAGACAATCACATTGCTTGTCTCTGATTCATAGGGTGATTTCAAGGGGGGGGGATAGGGTTAAGCTGGGTTAATGTGACATTGTAGAGTTAGGTGGCTCCATTATATACCTCTTTAATAGTAAGCGTGTGGGAGCGTTTGGAAACGTATGAAAAAGTGCGAAAAAATACGAAAACGTGTGGAAAAGTTCGGAAACGTGCTCCATAAGCACAATGGGGTTTCTTAAATTGTGACTATTAATATAACTATAGAGTATAAAATGACATTTTTACCTGTTTTTGTTGTACTCTCTTCCTCGGGTTCGTTTCCCCACCCCCACCGCTCTGAAATAATCTCCAATGGAAATAAAGGGGTCCCCCTCATTGACCTGGATCGGCACCCCGCACGTCCGTAATGCAGCTTCAGATCATCCCAAGTATATATATAAGGGAGGAATAGGTTCCATAATCTCCATAATAATGGATTTTCTCCTATGGAGGTGCGTGCTTTTCCTTTTAATTTTTAATAGACTGTTTGAGAACCGGTTCACTTTCCTGGCAGGACAACCCCTTTGTTTCCATTGGAACCCCGGATATATAACCCCGGATAGACCTTTCCAGGCGTTAGTTCCCTGTACAATTGCTTGATCCTTGGTTCGTCCTTTTGCTCTATGATATGTGCAATCCCGGATCTCCAATCCCTAATCCCTGGATATCATGTGAGCAATGGTACCACGGACACAGAACAGATCATCCACTGTCATGGACAAACCAACCGATAGATCAGCTGGTAGACCGACCGATGTACCAACCGATATACCGACCAGTAGACCAACCATTATACCGATCGATGGATCGATTGACAGAGCAATCAACGGAACAAACGACGATCGATCGGAACCGATAGAAGATCAGATATGCCCGGGGAACAACATTGAGTCATGAGCAAGGATCATCATAAGGAGATCCCGGTCAGTGCTGCTGTGATAACGGTCTCCACAACACGCACAAAGGAGAATGATACATCCGGCAGAACCATCTGCGAACAGTTCAACAATGCAGACATCGCCGTTGTGTACTATAGGATCATACCCGATCAGGACAGGGCAATCCATACCGCTCTCCATGAAGCGCTCGGACGTGCAGACTGCATTGTCTTCAATGGGGGAACCGGTCTTACTCCAGACGATCGAACCATTGAAGTCGTTGCACCAGAGCTTGAGAAGATAATAGATGGTTTTGGAGAGCTCTTTCGCCAGAAGAGCTACGCTGAGATTGGAACCGCCGCCATTCTTTCACGTGCACTGGCCGGTACTGTCAACGGTAAGGCGATCTTTTGTATCCCAGGGTCAACAAGGGCCGTCCGGCTAGCAGTAGAGGAGATCATCATCCCCGAGATCAGACATATTCTCACGCATGCCAGAGCGGTGTAATCTATAGTCGGCCTTCTCCCGATCTCCCATGATCCCGGGTTTATTATTTCAGGATATTCAGTAGCGCGGTCCTTTCGATGACCAGCTCATTGATGCGATCTGAGCCAACGACGCTGATCTCAGCATCGCTGATCCCAAAGAGTTCCTGCAGGATGGGTGTGCGCTCTTCAGGGATCCCCTGTTCTTCTGGGATCTCCTTTGTTATGCTACAAAGATCTTCCCATGCCTTCCTGAAGATCCTCTCCTCTCCTCCACTGTTTGTCCTCTTCTCATCTGATGAGGCGATGATGGCAACCCATGCCCCCATCTCTCCTTCATGAAGACCGAATTTCATTCCCTGCCCTGTCTGGCGCTGGCCTGACGCATACAGGAGCACCTCCATCTCAAGGCTCCGGGCAATCATCCTTCCCTCGTTCTCAGCACGGATGGCCTGCTCGATTGCAGCAGTCGCATGCTTTCTGCCTGCCATCATGTGGGCATTCATACACACGATCAAAACATTGTGATGTTCTGCGATCTCTCGTATCCTGGCAAGTGTCTCAGGTACCGAGTCAACGCCTATCCCCACCATCTTCAAGGACCACTTTTTCTCTTCAGCCATTATACACACTCCTGCTCGTATAATCTCCCGGACTCTCTGTCTCCTGTACTTTGTTTTCCGCTCTGTCTGTTCTCTCTACCCTGTCTTCCCTCTTTCTGTGCTGGACGGCCTGTCTTCCCTTCACCACCAATCACACATCATCCTTATAGAAATCCATAATTTCCCGCTGTTCGCACATCTTTTGCTTTGTGTTTGTCTCCGGGACCTCCTCTGCACCAGTTCCCGGCACACTCCCTGCACGCTCCCGTCGATCACTGCCTCTCTTACCATCATCTCCGGATTCAGGGATCGTTTGGGCTTTGCTTTTCTTTATGGCTCCTTGCCGGGTTTCGGGTCCTCCTTTTTTCCCGGCCTTTACCTTTGTCCCGGTGGATCTGATCTGCTCCATGATACTTTCAGCGGTCTTCTGTCCGATAATCCGGGCGATCTTCTCAAGACCCGCATCTGCAATGGCAGCCGGGGTGTCATATCCGTTATTGAAGAGGGATCCTGCACGAAC
>PUNC01000089.1 GCA_003551625.1 PVC group bacterium
GCGAGCCGCCGGTCGAGAAGGCCGGCGATCCGGCGGATCGCCGGCCGCGACCGGGCCGCCGCGGGATGAAGGTAGCGCCAGCCTTCTCCCGTCATCTCGAGCCCGTGGTTCCCGCCGTAAACGATCCCCCGCAAGTCCACCAGCCTTTTTAGCTCGGTCAATTTTCTTCCGCTTACGATAGCGATTGTGCAGGCGGGATCGCGGGCCAGGGCCCGGAGGATCTCCCGGGTGGCGGGTTTCAGCGTCGCCCGTTCCGGATCGCGGACAATCGGGGTAAGGGTTCCGTCGTAATCAAGGCCGATCAAAAAGTGAGACCGGGTTTCCGGGAGGCTTTGCCGCGAGGTCAATCGCTTGTCTCCGCGGCGGCCAGGAAATTATCCACCCATTGATAGACGTCGGTCCGCCGGACGATCGCCCGCAGCCGCCGCATCCGGCCCGCTCTTTCGTCGTCCGCCATCTTCCAGGCCCGGTTGATCGTCTCGGCGGTCCGGACGATGTCGTAGGGGTTGACCAGCAGGGCGCTTCTTTTCAGCTGAAAGGCCGCTCCCGCGAACTCGCTCAAAATCAGCGTCCCCCGGTAGTCCACGCTGGCGGCGCAGTATTCCTTGGCCACCAGGTTCATCCCGTCGTTGAGCGGCGTGATCAGGGCGATCTCGCTGGTGCGGTAGTAGGCGGCCAGTTCCACCGGGTTGAGCGAACCGAAGACGTAATGGATCGGCACCCAGCCCGGACGGGTATGACGGCCGTTGATTCTGCCCACCAGTTCGTCGATCTCTTTTTTCATCTTCTGATATTCGGGTACCTCGGTTCGGCTGGGCACCACCACCTGGACCAGGGTGATCTTCTCCCGGGAGTCGGGAAAGCTGTTCAGGAAGTGTTCGAAAGCCTCCAGTCGGTGCGGTATTCCCTTGGTGTAGTCGAGCCGGTCGACGCCGATGATCAGTTTTCGCCGCGGAAATTTCTCGTGGATCAGCCAGGCCGCTTTCTCCGCCTCGGGAGATTTGGCCATACCGTGATAGCGGTGGAAATCGATCCCGATCGGGAAGGCCCCCGCTAGCGCTTCGCGGTTTTCGAGGATTACCCGGGAAAGCGAATTTTTTCGCTGCACCTTCGCGTCGGCGACCAGGAGGCGGACGCACTGGATGAAGTTTCTCCGATCCTTCAGGGTTTGGAACCCGACCAGGTCGTATTGAAGCAGGGCGTCGATTATCGCCTGCCGCCAGGGAAGCCGCACGAAGATGTCGGGAGAGGGGAAGGGGATGTGGAGGAAGAAGGCCAGCCGTCCTTTCGGCCGGATCTTTCTTATCTCCTCGGCGGCGAGGAGGAGATGATAGTCCTGGATCCAGACCAGGTCGTCCTCGGCGGTGGCCTCGACGGTGGCCCGGGCGAAGGCGGCGTTGGCTTCCCGGTAGACCCGCCAGAAATCACGCCGGAAGATGGTCCGGTCCAGCAGGCTGTGAAAGAGCGGCCAAAGAGTTTCGTTGGAGAAACCGTAATAGTAGCCGTCAACCTGCTCCCGGGACAGGGCGACCGGGTGGATATGAAACCCGAGTTGACGGCGGGAATCGGCGAAGAGTTGTTCGTGAGGCGCGTCTCCGCCGCCGCCCGGCCAGCCGATCCAGGTGCCGTGCCTCCCGGCCAGCACCGGCGCCAGCGCCGAGACCAGTCCTCCCGAGCCGGCTTTCAGTATCCAGCCGTCGGGGGTCTTCTCCGCCACCACCGGCAGCCGGTTAGATACGATGACCAGTTTGTCGGCGATTCTTCCGCCCTCCGTTTCGCGGTTTCGGTTTATTCGCGGGTAAAAGCGTTCGAATTCTTCATTTGGGATTGCTATGTCTCTCCGGGGTCCGCAATGACATTATGAACCAAACCGTTCTTCCCGATACTCCCGGTTTGCTGTTTCCCGTTGCTTAACGGTCCGGTTCTTAAAGATGGTGATGTATATCGTCATTGCGAGGCCCTGGAGCGAAAGCGGAAGGGCCGAAGCAATCCCGGGAAGCAGATAGTAACAAACAAATCGCTCGCCGGTCAACCATCAGCCGATTGAGGAATTTCCCCGTTTTTCGGGAAACATAGAAATACGGCGTGAATCGCGGTTTTTCGCTTTTGTACCAGGTAAAAAAGTTTCATAAGGGAATCAGGCCAGCAGGCTTAAGATTCCGCGGATGGGGATGGAGATCCAGTCGGGACGGTGATTGAGTTCGTAACCGAGTTCGTAAACGGCCTTTTCCAGCAGGTAAACCCGCAGCAGGGTCTCCAGCTCCTTGTCGTCGGCCGGCAGCAGGCCGCTGCCGGCCATCTTCCGCAGGTAGGCGGAGAGAAAGGTTTCCCGGATCAGGACGAACCAGGGCTCGACCCAGGATTGGAGGAAGGGGATGTCCTCCTCGCGGAAGCCGGAGCCGAGAAGCAGGGGGTGATAGGCAGCGTAGTGGAAGGAGCGGATCATACCGGCCACGTCCTTGAGCGGGGACTGTTTCAGGCGACGTTCGCTTAAGGAACGGGCCGGTTCGCCCTCGAAGTCGATGATCAGGAAGTCCTTGCCGGTGTAGAGGACCTGGCCGAGGTGATAGTCGCCGTGGACGCGGATCTTGCGTCCGCCGAAGCGGCGGGCGGCGACGGCCCGCATTCTTTCCAGGATGCTCTTCTCCGCCGCGATGACGGCCTCGGCCTCGCTCCGGAGCCGGCGGGGGACGAGTGAAAGGCTCCTGGCCGCCCCGGCCAGGGTCTTGCGGGTCAGCTGCTGCATCGACTGATAAACCGAGCGCTGGTAAAGAAAAGTGAAGGGTTCGGGCTTGAAGTCCTTGATCTTTCCCGAGGAACCCAGCGCCAGGTGGAGCTCGGCGGTCCGTTCGCCCAGCAGTTCCACCATCTCCCGGAATAACCCCCCGATCATTTTTTCCACCGGGGCGAGAAAGTCTCCGGGATCTCCGGACGGAAGTAGGGGACGATCTTCCAAATCTCCGGAGAACTCCCCGCTTTCGGCCAGAGCTCTTTCCAGAAAACGGCCGGCCGAATCCAGGACAAAGGACCAGGCGTCGGAGACGCTCTCCACCGCCTGCAAAAAGATCGCCGCCGTCGCGGGCTGGCGCCCGCCCCGCCGCCGGTATTCGATCGCGCCGCCGAAGGCGGGGAAGTTCCGGAAGGAGGTTTTTTCGGTCAGGAAACGCAGGATCTCGACTTCGGGGTTCAACCCTTCCTCCAGGCGGCGGTAGAGTTTGACGAAGAGCCGGTCGCCGAAGAGCACGGCGGAGTTGCTCTGTTCCACGTCCAGTATCCGGGGCTCGAGCGATTCGGCCCCGGCCAGCAGCTGACGGAGTTTTTTGCCTTTCACTCCGGTCAGCTCCCCCGCCTTTCCCTTGATTTTTTTCCCCCTCCGCACCATCTCCAGGAGGAAGTTCTGGAAGCCGGCGTGAAACGTTCCGTCGATCAGCGTCCCCCGGATTTTCGGGCTTCGCAGGTCGGCGACGACGGCGTTCTCCGGCGGCGCGCCGGCCCCCGGTCTCCGTTCTTGTTCTTCAACCAGGCAAAGGGGAAGAAGGTAGCTTTCGGGGAGGCGGTCGGCGTAGGTCGCCTCCAGCAGCAGGATTCTTCCGCCGCCGGGCGAGGGGATCGATTCCGCGAGCTTCAGCCCCCGGAGGGTGTATCCCTTGGAACCGAACCACCGGCGGGAGCGGAGGAAGGGGGGCAGAATCTTTTCGACCAGTTCGTCGGAGGCCGCGCCCTCCAGCAGCGCCGGCCAGGCCTCTTCGGCCTTGAGGACCGGGGTCTTAACGCGTCCCCGCCGCGTTCGTCCCGCCCGGGCGGGCGTCAGAAGCAGCCAGAAATGGCCGTAGGGGCCCAGCGTGAAGGTGTAGGGGCGTTTTTCGATCCGGGGGAAACGGTTTTTACTGAAGACCTCTTCCGGGACGAATCCCCGCCAGGCGGAAAGATCCGCGGCGGCGACTTGGGTGAAACGGGAGAGATTGGCGACGACCAGGACCGTCTCCCCGCTCAGACTTCGGCTGAAGACCAGCACCCGGGAGTTGTCGGTCGAGATAATCTCCACCCCGCCCCGGCTGAAAGCGGGATGGCGGCGCCGCATCGCGATCACCCGGCGGGTCCACCAGAGCAGGGAGCTTAAATTGGCCTCCTGGGTCTCCACGTTGA
>PUNC01000109.1 GCA_003551625.1 PVC group bacterium
AAAAGATTGGCCACGCAGCCGTTCTTGAATTTCAGGCGGGCGTGGGCGATATCCTCGCTCCGGCTGAGAATCGGCATTCCGATCGCTTCCACCGATTCCAGCGGCGAAGATACCAGATGGAGGATTATATCCAGGTCGTGGATCATCAGGTCCAGGACCACGCCCACCTCGGTACCGCGGAGCTGGTAGGGAGCGTGGCGCTGGCATTCGATAAACCGGGGCTCTTTCAATATCTTTTCCAGGGCCAAAACCGCCGGATTGAAGCGTTCCACGTGCCCCACCTGGATAAGCAGGTTCTCCTTCTCCGCCAACTTGAGCAGTTCCCGGGCCTGGACGTCGGTTTCGGTGATGGGCTTTTCCAGTAGCAGGTTGAAACCCATCTCCAGGAGGCGGCGGCTGATATCGTAATGATGGTTGGTGGGAACGACCACGCTCACCGCCTCGACCTCGGAAGGAATATCCCCGATCGAGGCCAGCGGCCGGGTCCGGTATTGCCGGGCGACCTCGGCGGCGCGGGCGAAATCGGCGTCCACCACCCCGACCAGGTCCACCCCGGGCAACTCGCTGTAGATGCGGGCGTGGCGGGAACCCAGGTGGCCCACCCCCACGACCGCGGCTTTAACCTTGTCCATGGTTTTTTATCCGAAAGTCCGGTTTGAATCCCGCCAGAACAGCTGTTCAGCCGATCAGGCGGAGAAGTATCTCGGCTTCGCTGACCAGTTCCTTTCCGACAAACGCCTTGACCCCGGTCTTGAGCAGCTTCCCCTTCGAGCGCAACACCTCCGCCTCCAGCAGCAGGGTATCTCCGGGAACCACCGGCCGCCGGAACTTGGCCCGGTCCACGGCCAGGAAGAAGGCCTTCTGACCCCAGGCATTGGCGGACTGGAGGAGCAGCAGGCCGCTCAATTGAGCCATCGCCTCGATGATCAGAACTCCCGGCATAACCGGCAAGTCGGGAAAGTGGCCGGGGAAATACGGTTCGTTGACGGTGACGTTCTTGACCGCCCGGGCTCTTTCGCCGGCCTTGAGCTCCAGGACCCGGTCGATCATCACCATCGGAAAACGATGGGGAAGGTATTTCAATATCTCTTCGATCCCCATCGCGCCGTCCGGATTTTTCGGCGGGGTCAGGGGAGGGCTATTGTTCATCATTCCACCTCCTCGATAATCGCGCGCGCGGCGCGGTGATTGATGCCGTGGCCCGGCCGGAACGCTTTTATCCGGGCCCGGGGCGGGCCGCCGGCCAGAAAGAGGTCTCCCAAAAGGTCGGCCGCCTTGTGCCGGGCGAATTCGTCTTTGAACCTCAGCCCTCCCCGGCTGATCACGGCCGGGCCGGCCACGACCACGGTGTTGTCGAGAGCGGTCCCGCGAATCAGGCCCTTCCGGAGCAGGAGCTCCGCCTCCTCGACGAAACCGAAGGTGCGGGCCGGAGCCAGCTCCCGTTGAAAAGAACCCGGCTCGAGCTTCCAGGCGAAAACCTGATCGGGACGGCCGGGAAGCTCGATCCGGCATTCCAGGCTCAACCCTTCGTCCGGCTCGAGAACGATCCAGGAGCCGCCGTCTTCGACCCGGAGCGGCCGGGAGATCGCCGGGAGACGGCGGGGCCGGTCCTGCGATCGCAGTCCGGCCGACTCGAGGATCCGGACAAACTCCAGACAGCTCCCGTCGGCGATGGGGAGCTCGGGGGCGTCAAGCTCGACCAGCAGGTTGTCGATCCCCATCCCGCAAACCGCGGCCAGCAGGTGTTCCACCGTCCTGACCTCCGCCCTCTCCCGGCGAAGATTCGTCCCTCTCCGGGTATCGGAGAGGTACTCGACTCGGGCCGGGATCTCTCCCGCGCCCGCCGGGTCGGTCCGGCAAAACCTGACACCGTGGCCGGCCGGCGCCGGCCGCAGGACCAGCCTCACCGCGGATCCGGAATGGACCCCCCAGCCCCGGAGCTCGACCGGCCGGGCGATTGTTTGTTGGCTTTCCGGGGTCAATCCGACTCGGGTCGCAAGGCCCCGATCACCCTTTCGGTGATATCCAGGGCCGGGTCGAAGAAAGCCGCCGCCTCGGAACTCAGGATATATTCGTAGCCTTCAGCCCGGGCGAAGCCGGAGATCTTCTCGAAGATCTCCTTGAGCAGAACCTCCCTTTTCTGGAACAGGCGACGGTTGATCTCGATCTCGGCCTCCTCGGTGTACTGCCGCAGCTGAAAGGTTTTCCGGGCGATCTCCTGTTCTTTCCGGACCCGGGCCTGGTCGGAGAGGAGCTCGCTCTCCGCCCGCAGCCGCCGGATCTCGGCCAGCAGACTCTCGATCTCGGCCTCCTTCTCCTTGAGTTCCTCCTCCAGCCCTCCCAGCGCCTCGGCCGCCGGCGGGTAAGCCCGGAAGACCCGGTCAAGGTCGATAAAGCCGACCCGGCGGCCGGCCTCGCCGGCAACGGCCGTAGCGGCCGTCCCCGCGAAGACCGACACCAACATCAAGGTCGCGAATTTCTTCATCATAATTATTCTCCTCCGCGAATAGGTTCCGGTTTGCTCCTGCTTGAAGGCCGGCGCCTCCGGCGCCGGTCGGATTAGAACATATAGCCGATATTGAAGTGCAGCCGCCCCCCGGTATCGTTCCAGCCGCCGGGACCGGTCTTGACCGGCCAAGCGTAATCCAGCTGGAGAGGACCGATCGGGCTGAACCACCGCAATCCCAGCCCCGCTCCCGCGTTGAAGCTGTTGCCGCCGTCGGCGTCGTGCCAGGTCCGGCTCTCCCAAACGTTGCCGATGTCGTAGAAGAACGCCCCCCGCAACTGTCCGAAAGGAGCCCGGGGATCCCCGGCGATGGGGAAGGTATACTCCGCCGTTGCCCTCATCATCGAGTCGCCGCCCAGCGGAGTATTGGTATCGGGGTCAAAGGGTCCGACCTCGCGAAACCGGAAACCCCGGATGGTATTGGCCCCGCCCAGGAAGAATTTTTCCGAGAAAGGAACCCTTTCGGTGTCACCGTAGGGCTGGACGGTCCCGATCCGGAAAAGCAGGGAGACCACGTGGCCGGGGAAAACCGAGTGATAGAATACGTTCGAGAACTGGGTTTTGACGTAATCCCGGTCGCCGCCCAACCATCCCCCGGCGATCTCGGTGGAAAGCGTGGTTCTCACCCCGCGGGTGGGAAGCATAAAGCTGTCGCGGGTGTCCCGGGTCAGCGATGGAGTGAGGCTGCTGACCACCACCCTTCCCTCCTCCGCGGCCCGCTGGATCGGGTCGGGGGCGTCTTCGCCCACGTTATAAACCCTGATCTCCTCCAGCTGGTAGGAAAGACCCATCTCCACGAACTCCAGCAGGCGACGGCGCAACCGCACCCCGAAACCCTTCCGGCTTTCGTCGTACTGCGTCCAGAACCATCTCCGGCGGTAAAAGTCCACGCCGAAGGAAAGCGGGATGCCGAAAAGCCAGGGCTCGGTGAAGCTCAACTCGTAGTTGTCCCGCCTTCTGCCGATCTCCCCGCGAAGGCGGAGTTTCTGCCCGGCGCCCATAAACAGGGGGGGATTGAAGAGGTCGAAGTTGGCCAGCCCGATCTCGCCGAAGCCGATGAAATCGTCGATGGAGCTGTAGCCGAAACCGAACATCAGCTCCCCGGTCCTCTTTTCCTCCACTTCGATCACAAGATCCTTGCGGCCCGCAACTTCACTGGGCACCGGTTCGATCGCGACTTCGGAAAAGTATCCCAGGTTGAGGAGCCGCTCCCGGGAGCGGCGCATCTTCAGACCGTCGACGATCTCGCCGGGATAGATCGGCAGCTCTCTCCGGATCACCCGGTCGCGGGTGATGGTGTTGCCGACGATGTCGATCCGGTTGACGTAAAAGATGTCGTTTTCCCGGATGGAATAGGTGATGTCGATCTTGCCGGTGGCGGGGTTGAAGACGTCGAGCGGCCGGACCGAAGCCTCGATATATCCCCGCTCCCGGTAAAAATCCTGGATGGCGATGACATCGGAGCGGAGGGTCAACGGCGAGAACGGATCCGAAGTCTCCAACCGGGTCTGCCGGGCCAGATCTTCGGAGGGAAAGGTATCGTTGCCGGCGAAAGCGACCTCCCCCACCCGGTAGCGTCTTCCCTCCTCGATCTTAATCGTGATCTCCATCCGGCGGCCGTCGGGGCTGTACTCCCTGCCGACATCGACGATCCGGGCGTCAAGATACCCGCCGTGCCGGTAAAAAAGAGCGATCCTCTCCAGGTCCTCCTCGAACCTGGCGGGATCGAGTTTGCCGCGGCGCCAGAGCCCGGAGAAGATCAATCCCCGGCGGGGCCGGGTCCGCATCAATCCCCGCAACTCTTTTTCCTCGACCTGCTCGACCCCTTCAAAGACGATCTCGGCCACGCGGACCGGCGGCCCCTCGTCGATCCGGAAGACGATCTCGGCCAGACCGGTGGCCGGATCCTCTTTTATCTCGTAGTCCACCCGGGCCCGAAGATAGCCTTCCTTCTCGTAGTAAGCCGAGATCCGGCGCCGCTCTTCCCGAAGACGGGCTTCCGAAACCATCTCTCCGGGGGCCAACCTGATCTCCCGGGACAGGGTCCGGTCCCGGATTTTCCGGTTTCCCCTGAAGGTTATCCGGTCCACGAAAGGTTTTTCCTCCACCTCCACCCTGACCCTGACCTTTCCCGGGGAGACCTCGCGGGCCTCGATCTCCGCCCGGGCCAGCGGTCCCCAATCGTAAAGACGCTTCAAATCCTCGCTAAGATCGCCCTGGGAAAACGGGCGGCCGGTCCGGGTCTTCAGCCGGCCCAGGATGGCGGAAGCGCTCAAGCGTCGGTTGCCCGAGACCTCGATCGCCTCCACGGTTTTTTCCGAAGAGCCGATAACCGCGGCCGGGGCGAGCAGGACCAGAATCGCCAGCAGGACCGCCGGGGTCAGCGAAAGAACGCGGTTTTTACTCATCGCTTTCGAGTTCGGTGTAATTTTCGAACCGGGTGTACTTGTCCAGAAAGGCCAATATCTTCTCGCCGGTGGGGCCGTTGCGCTGCTTGGCGATATTGATGTAGACCTTGTTCGAATCCTTTTCGTCGTGGTCGGGATAGGCGGAGGGACGCATCATCAGCATCACCACGTCCGAATCCTGCTCAATCGCGCCGGACTCCCTCAAGTCGCTCAGCCGGGGCCGCTTGTCGGGACGGTTCTCGGCCTCCCGGTTGAGCTGTGAGAGAACCAGAACGGGGATCTTCAACTCCCGGGCCAGGGATTTCAGCGACCGGGAAATCTCGGAGACCTCCTGCTGCCGGCTCTCCGTCCGGCCGCCGGAGAGCTGGATCAGCTGCAGGTAGTCGACGATCAGAAGCTTGATGTCGTGCTTCGCCTTCATATTCCGGGCCCGGGCGCGGATCTCCAGGGGAGAGAGCGACGGACTGTCGTCAATATAGATCGGGGCCTCGGAAAGCGTGCCCGCGGAGTTGGCCAGCTTCACCCAGTCTTTCTGGGAGAGGAAGCCGCGGCGCATATTCTGGGCGTCCACCCGGGCGTGGGCGCACAGCAAGCGCAGCACCAATTGCTCCCGGGACATCTCCAGGCTGAAGACGCCCACTCCCTGGGAATTCCTGACCGCGGCCTGTTCGGCGATATTGAGGGCCAGCGCGGTCTTTCCCATCGACGGGCGGGCGGCCAGAACCACCAGTTCGGACGGCTGCAGACCGCAGGTCAGAACGTCCAGGTCCTTAAAACCGGTGCTGATCCCGGTTATCATTCCCTGGACCTCTTCCAGCCTCTCGATCGTCTCCATCGCCTGCTTGACCAGGACCACCATGGGAGCGAAATCGAAGGGGGAACGCTGCTGGATCAGCGAAAAGACCTGTTTCTCCACCTCGTCGAGGAGAACCGACGAGTCGGCCTTTTCCTGGTAACACTGGTCGACGATCGCGGCGGTGGCGGAGATCAGGCTGCGCAGGATGGCCTTCTCGGCCACGATCTTGATATAGGATTCAAAGTGGGCGGCGGTCGGCAGGTAGTTGATCAGCGTGGTCAGGTAGGCCGCGCCGCCGACGGAGTCGAGTTCCCCGGTTCTGCGAAGCGATTCGGTCAGGGTAATGATGTCGACCGGCTGGCCGGAATCGTGAAGCTTGACCAGGGCGTCGAAGATCCTGCCGTGCGCCGGCTTGTAGAAGCTGGAGGACTTGATCCTCTGCAGGGCCCCCGGGACGAGGTCTTTCTCGAGCATCAGCGCGCCCAGAACGCTCATCTCCGCCTCCAGGTTGAACGGCGGCACGCGCGCGGTCGCTTTCATTTCCTGGCTTTCAGTCGCCATTGCGCCTCCCGCGGACGATCCCGGCCCGACCGGGGTTGGGAAAAGAGTCGGGACGGGTCGGCCGGTTACTCTTTAACTATCCAAACCTTGACCTCGGCGCCGGTATCCGGGGCCGGCTCCACCCGGATCGTGTATATCCCCAGGCGCTTGATCGGCTCTTCCAGCTTCACCTGGCTTTTTTCGATCTCAAAACCTTCCGAACGAAGCGCTTCGGCCACGTCGGCGGCGGTCACCGAACCGTAGAGACGGTCCTCGTCTCCGGCGGCGGCGGTGATGGTGAGCGAAAGCTCGCCGAGCTTATCGGCCGTCCGGCGGGCCGTTTCCAGCTTCCGGGCCTCCAGCCGTTCTTTTCGGACCCGGTTCTCCTCGAACCGGCGGAGATGCTCGGCGGTGGCGGGTTGGGCCCATCCCCGGGGCAGCAGGTAGTTGCGGGCGTGGCCGTCGGCGACCTCGACCACGGTCCCCTCCAGCCCCAGGCGGGGATGATCCTTGATCATAATCACTTTCATCTTCAGGTCCTCTGTGCTGATTCGGTCGGTCTACTCCCCGGAGAAGGGCAGCAGGGCGATCTGGCGGGCCCGCTTGATCTCGGCGGCCAGCTTTCTCTGGTGCCGGGCGCAACTGCCGGTAAAACGCCGGGGCACGATCTTGCCCCGCTCGGTCACGTATTGCTTCAGGAGTGTCACGTCCTTGTAGTCGATCACGGTCTCCGGCGACGAGCAGAAAGAGCATTTCTTCTTCCGGAACGTCCTCCTTTTCTTCCTGCCGGAAAAGGACTTCTTCGGCTTGATTCTTGCCATTACGGATTCTCCCTGTTTGCCATTGTTTAGCCCGACCCCGGCCGAACCGAGACCGGGTTCGAGCCGGTCTCGAGCCCGGTTCCCCGGGCCGCGGCCTTCCACCGGACGGCGGGCGCCGGACGGTTAAAAAGGAATCTCGTCCCCCTCTTTGGACGGAGGCTCGAAATCGGAGGAAGGCGTAAAGTCTTCCTCAAACGGAGCCGAAGGCGGCGGCGCCTCGGAACGCTCTCCTCCCCCCGAACCGGGAGAGGAGAGGAACTGTACCCGGTTGGCCCGCACCTTGTGCTTGCTTCTTTTCTGGCCTTCCTTGCTTTCCCAGGTGTCGTAGACCAGCCGGCCTTCAACCAGCACCGATCTTCCTTTCTTGAGATACTCCCCGCAGGTTTCGGCCTGTCTCCCCCAGGTCTCGACATCCACGTAGCAGACCTCTTCTTTCTGCTCGCCGTCCTTGGTCCGGTAGTTGCGGTTGACCGCCAGGCGGAGCTGGGCCACCGCCGTGCCCTGGGGAGTATACCTGACTTCGGGGTTCTGCGTAAGGTTCCCGACCAGAATGACGATATTAACGTTTGCCATCTTCAACCTCCTTGGGCCGATTGACCCGCCAACGATTTGAGCGCCGTTCGATAAACCTTCACTTAAGCGTTATTGCCCGGCGCCGAATCCCGTTCCGATCCGGTCTCTTCGCCGGAGGGCGCGGTGACGGGCGTCCGGTCGCCCTCCCCGCTCCGGGATTCCAACCTTTCCGGCTCGGGATCTCCGGCGGGGGGCTCGAAGGGACCCTTGAGCCGGACCACCAGGTGCCGGATCACCGCCGGGTTCAGCCGCAACCCGGCGGAAAGGGCGGCGATCTGAGCCGGTTCGGCCTGGAATCGAACCAGGAAATAACAACCGTGGTTACGCTTGCGGATCGGGTAGGCCAGGCGCTGACGGCCCTGGTTTCTGACCTCGTGAATATCTCCTCCGGACTTGGACACCTGCTCCTTCACCATCTCCTCCATCTTCTGGAGATCCCCCCCTTCCCACTCCGGGTCCACGATAAAGACGGCTTCGTAATAGTTCAATTTCCCTCCTTATGGTTGGTCTTCGACAGATTCCAGTCGATTGTAAATGTTCATGGCCGCTTCCAGCCCTTCGCCGACGGCGACCCCGATCGCCGCCACGGCCCGGCCGACCGTCTCCCGGAAGCGGGCCTCATCTTCCTCGCCCGGGGGCGAAAGCACGTAATCCGAAAGCTCTTCCCGGCCGCCTCCCCCCACCCCCAGACGGAGGCGGGCGAAGCTTTCGCTTCCGAGCGCCGCCGCGATCGATTCCAGACCGTGATGTCCGCCGGGGCCGCCGGAACGCCGCAGCCGAATCCGTCCCGGCTCAAGGTTCACGTCGTCCACCACCACCAGCAGCCCGCCGGGGACGATCCGGTAGTAGTTCAGCGCCCGGCGAACCGCCTCTCCGCTGAGATTGACGAAGGTGACGGGCTTGATCAAAATCAGTTCCCGC
Source organism: PVC group bacterium (assembly GCA_003551625.1). GTDB lineage: Bacteria > Auribacterota > Erginobacteria > Erginobacterales > PUNC01 > PUNC01. The sequence continues at coordinate 8,566 of PUNC01000109.1, forward strand.
CCTCTCCATTCCCCCTTTCCGAGCCAGGACTTCAGCCTTCGCTTTTTCTCCCAGCCGATTCCGGCTTCCCGGGCCAGCGCGTCGAGCACCATAAAGCCGGCGTTGTGCCGCGTCCCCCGGTAGCGATCCCCGGGATTGCCCAGGCCGGCGATCATCTTCGGCTTCATTTATTCCTTGGGTTCGGCTTCCGGCTTCTCCTCTTCCTCCGCTTCCGCTCCGATCACTTCCGGGGCGGCGGCTTCCTCCGCGACCGGTTCCTCCTCCAGCCTCGGCGGCGAGACCGTGAAGACGATCAGCTCCGGTTCGGTGAGGATCTTCACTTCTTCGGGGAGGCGGATGTCGGATACCTTCAGAGAATCCCCGATCTCGAGCGGGGAGACGTCCATCGCCACCTCTTCGGGGATCAGGGCCGCCTGGCACTCGATCTCGATCTCGCGCAGCACGTGCTCCAAAATCCCCCCGTCCCGGGTCACGCCCACCGCCTCGCCCCGATCGACGATCGGAACCGTCGCGGTAAGTTTCTCGTCGAGAGCGATGGCCTGAAGATCGATATGAAGCAGTCCGCCCTTGATCCGGTCCACCTGGATCTCCTTGATGATCGCCAGCTGGACGTCGGCTTTGTCTCCGCCCCCGATCTCCAGGTTGAGGATCTGGTTCTCGTGCAGGGCGGAGACGGCCTTCTCCGAACCCGACTTGACCAGGCTCAACGACAGGGTGGGGCGGCCCTGATGATAGAGCACGGCGGGGATCAGCCCCTCCCGCCGCAACCGGCGGGGGTTCTTCCCTCCCGACTTTTCACGCGGCAACGCCTTTAATTTCAACTGTTCGGCCATTTGTCTTCCTCTCTACTCGGAATGTTCAAAGAGAATACTGATGGGAGTGTCTTCGTGGATCTTCCGGATCGCCTCTCCCAGCAGGGGGGCCACCGAGACCACCTTGATCTTCGACGACGAGGCCGCCTTGTCGCCGAGCGGAATGGTGTCGGTCACCCAGAGGGTCTTGAGATGAGAATTCTCGATCGCCGCCACCGAGTCGGCGGCCAGAACCGGGTGGGTGACGGCGGCGTGAATTTCCCGGGCGCCGTTCTCCTTCAGGATCGCCGCCGCCTTGACCAGCGACGTCGCCGTCGATACCAGGTCGTCGATTATCAGGATATTCTTGTCCTCGACCTGCCCGATCAGGTTGAAGGCTTCGGTCACCGCGCCGCCCTTGCGGCGCTTGTCCACTATCGCCAGGGGAAGATTGAGGTGGCGGGCGAAGTGGTTGGCGAGCTTGATTCCGCCCACGTCGGGGGAAAGGGCCACCAGGTCGGAGCGGACCGGCGGCGGAAAAACTTTTTCCAGCTCCCGCAGAAAAACCACCGCCCCGTAGAGGTGGTCGACGGGGATGTCGAAGAAGCCCTGGATCTGCGCGGTATGCAGGTCGATGGTCAGCACCCGGTCGGCGCCGGCGGCGACGATCAGGTTGGCGACCAGCTTGGCCGTGATCGGCACCCGGGGGCGGTCCTTGCGGTCCTGGCGGGCGTAACCGTAAAAAGGCAGCACCGCGGTTATCCGGGCCGCCGACGCTCTTTTCAGGGCGTCGATCATTATCAGCAGTTCCATCATATTCTCGTTCGGAGGGGGGGAGGTCCCCTGAATCAGGAAAACATCGGCGCCGCGGACGTGCTCGCCGATCTGAACCGAGATCTCGCCTTCCGGGAAACGCTCCACCTCCGAGGCGCTGACCTTCATCCCGAGATAGCCGGCGATCTGGTCGGACAGGGCGGGATTGGCGTTGCCGGAAAACAGCATCAGTTCGTGGTCTTTCATCTCGATCTTCCTTTCTTCAGCTCCTGAAGTATCCTTTCCGCCTCGGCCAGCTGGCGGGGTGAATTGACCCCCCGGATCTCGCGTTCATCCTCGACCAAAACCGCCTCAATCCGCCGCGAGCCCCTCCGGAGCGCCCCGATGACATCGGTCAGGTAATACTCCCGCTTGCGGTTGTCGTCCCCGATCCGGCCGAGAAAATCCCAGATTTCCGGGCTGCGAAAACAGTAGGTTCCGCTGTTGATCTCGTCCACCGCCTTCTCGCCGTCGGCGGCGTCGGCCTCCTCGACTATCCTCTCCACCTCCCCCCCGGCCCCGCGGATGATCCGGCCGTAACCGCCGGGATCGGCCAGCCGGGCGGAAAGAATCGTCGCCGAGGCCCCGGAGAGCAGGTGATGCTTCACCAGCCGGTCGAGAGTGGCGGTCCTGATCAGGGGAACGTCCCCGCACAGAACCAGCAGCGCGCCGGAGAAGTCCGAGAGCAGTGAAGCCGCGCGGCCGAGCGCGTGAGCGGTCCCGAGCCTCCGCTCCTGAATCACGATCCGGGCTTTTCCGCCCACGAGTTCCGAGACCAGACGGGCCCGGAAGCCCACCACCACGACCACCGTCTCCGGTTCCAGCCCCTCGACCGCGTTCAGCACGTGGCCGATAAGCGGCCGGCCGGCCAGCGGATGGGCGACCTTCGGCAGATCGCTCTTCATCCTGGTTCCTTCACCCGCGGCCAGAACCACCGCGGCCAGCGACGGCTTTTTATTCATAGACCGGAAAACCTGGTTGCGTAACCCGCGGAGAAAAGATTCCGGGTCGCCGGGGCGAGATGGCGGCGGAAGGCGGACCGAAGGCGGATTTTCGCCGGAAGAAAGAAACTCCGACCGATGAAAACCCATGCCGGGGCAGACTTCAGAACAGACTGCCCGGCGAGGACTCGAACCTCGAAACTCGGCTCCAAAGGCCGATGTGTTACCAATTACACCACCGGGCAAGACCCGGGGCCAGGCCTATCCGCTTCAGGTTCGTCTCGCTAAACGAGCCTCGGAAACCTCGTTGGGCTTTTCTTGAAGAGCAAGCTATTACAAGCCGGGCCGGCGGTCAACATAAAAAGAATTATAACAGATTCCGGGTCGCCGGGGCGGAGATTCAACCTCAATCTCCGGGAACGGCGGCTTTCTCCAGCGCCCGCAGAAAAAGTTCATAGTCGGCGTAATCGCCGATGACCGAACGCGCGCCGGCCGATTGAAGCGTCTTCTTCTTCCCCCCGTCGGCGATCCCCAGAAAATCCAGTCCCAGCCTCCGGGAGGCCTTTACGTCCCAGACCCCGTCCCCGACAAAGACGACCCGGCCGAACTCCGCCGGGCGGTAGAATTCCCGGGCCTCCTCCAGCGCCCGTTCGACAATCCGCACCCGGATAATGGTGGAGTCGGATGTGCTCAGGGGGACGGATTTCAAATCGATGCCCGCCTTTTCAAGTTTGAAAAGCGCCGAGGCCTTCCAGCATCCGGTGGCCACCGCCAGTCTCCGGGAAGGATCGCGCCGGAGACGCTCAACGACGGCGGGGGCGCCGGGGACGGCTCCGAACCGCGAAGGATCCTCTCTCCAGGCGTCTTCCATCAGCCGCATAAAAGCGGAGATGACCCGGCCGGTCTCGGCCGGGGTCGGGGGACGGCCCAGGCGGCGAAGGAATATCTCGTGGGCGATGGAGGAATCGGCGTACTCGGGATAGCTCGACCAGTTATCGTCGATCCCGGTCCATCCGAAGGTCTCCTCGAAGGCCCGGAGGAAGCAGGAAGTATCCACGTCCAGCGTCCGGGTAAGTGTTCCGTCAACGTCGAAGATCAGCAACTCGGGATTGCTTTCGGAGAGAGTTTTTCTATTGCCCGGCTTCACGATACAGCAACTCCTTTCCTTTCCGCACTGTTCCGAACAGCACCTTGAATATACTCTCGGGATTTTCCGGCCGGGAATCGATCCCGCCGGTCACCGCCCGGGGCTAGAGCTCCGTTTTTTCGGAAGCGGGCGGTTGGTCACCACCATCACCCTCCAGTCGGAGGGAAACGATCCGCGGACGCGGCCGGCCCAGAGCTCCGCTTCCCCCCGGTCCCGGACGACCCCGGCCACGGTGGGGCCGGAGCCGGCCAGCAGCGCTCCCAGGACCGGCCCGGCGCGCAGGAAATCAAGCAGCCGGCCGACCTCGGGATGACGGCGGCGGATTACCGGCTCGAAGACGTTGAAGAAGCAGGCGGCTATTTGCTCGAGATCGCCGCGGTTGAGGGCGGCAAGAATCTGGTTTAGATGGGGATGCTCGGCGCCAAGCGCCTCGCACCTGATCCGCGAGTAGGCCCAGGCGGTGGAGACACCGAAAGCGGGCTTGACCAGAACCGCCCAGAACCGCGGCATCGGGGGCAGCGCGGACAGCCGCTCCCCCCTTCCCCAGCTCAAGCAGGTCCGGGGACGGATGAAGAAGGGGACATCGCTGCCCAGCCGGGCCGCCAGGGAGCGGAGAAGATCCGGACTCAACCCCGCCTTCCAGCGTCGGTTGAGGGTTTTCAGGACCGCGGCCGCGTCGGCGCTGCCCCCTCCCAGGCCGGCGGCGGCGGGGACATTCTTCTCGATACGAATCCGGATTCCCTTCCTGATCCCGGTCTTCTTCCGGAATAAATCAGCGGCCGACCAGACGATGTTATCCCGTCCGGAGGGGACTCCGGGATGATCGCAGTCAACCCTGATTCCCCGTCCGCGTTCCTCGAAATGGAGCCGATCGAAAAGGCGCAGCGGCTCCATCACCGTCACCACGTCGTGGTAACCGTCGGACCGCCGGCGGAGAATATCGAGGTAAAGGTTGAGCTTGCACCCGGGACGGGCGGTAAAGGTCCGGGAGGTCACCGGTCCGGATTTCCTTTTTTCTTAATCTTTTCCCGGATCGCGTCCGGGTCCTCCGGTCCGGCCTCCAGGGCCCGCTCCCAATTTTCGATCGCTTCCGGAACCCGCCCCTGGGCGTAAAGGGCGTCGCCCAGATGATCGAGAACCACCGGATCGTCGGGCAGGAGGTCCGCCGCTCTCCTCAACTTCTCCACCGCCCGGTCGATCTTGCCCAGCTGATAATAAGCCCAGCCCAGACTGTCGATGAAGGCGCCCTTCTCCGGTTCGATCTCCAGGGCCCGGCTGACCAGTTCCACCGACTCGTCGAGGTTGATCCCCCGCTCGGCGTACATATAGCCCAGATAGTTGAGGGCGTAGGCGTTGTTCGGGTTCAACTCGATCGCCCGCTCGAAATGCTTCACCGCTTCCTCGAACCGCCCGCCGCGCTCGTAGGCCGCGCCGATCTTGAAGTGCAGCAGGTCGCCGTCATCCCCCAGGGCATAGGCCCGCAGAAAAGCATCGACCGCCTCGTCGTATTCCTCCAGATCCATAAGAACCGCTCCCAGCAGGAAGAAAGCGTCGGGGGAGTGCGGGGAGAGATGAACCAGAACCTGAAAACGGCTCCGGGCTTCCTCCGGCCGGTCATTCTGGAAATACAGTATCCCCAGCCTCCGGTAAACATCGGCATTGAGCGGATCGCGCGCGACAGCCTCCTCGTACTGTTCCGCCGCTTTCCCGGCCTCCCCGGCAAGCTCGTACGCCATCGCCAGCGTCAGGCGGGCCCGCACCGATTCCGGCTGCAGCTCGACCGCGCGCTCAAACCGCCCGGCCGCCTCCAGGTGCTCTTCGGCGTCGGAAAACAGAAACCCTTTCCGGAACCAGAATATGCTTTCCCGGGGAAGCTGCTCGGCCGCCATCCGGTAAACCTCGCGGGCGCCGGCGGGGTCCCCCTCCCGATTCAGGAGATCGCCCAGCAACAGGTAGGGAGCCCGTTCGCCGGGGAAGCGCTCGATTATCGACCTGAGTTCTTCGGTCGCCCCGGCGACATCTTCGGCCTCGATCAGCGCCGTGGAGAGCAGGAAGCGGACCCGGTAGGAAGCGGGGTCCAGATCCCGGGCTTCCTTGAGCCAGGTGACCGCCGCGGCGGGGTCGTCCTCGGAAAGCAGAAGACGACCGAGGCGGAGACGCGGCTCGAGGGCGGAGGGGTCCCGCGCGATCGCCTCCTTGAAGTCGCGCTCCGCCTCCTCGAAGCGGTTGTTGAGTTCGTGGATCACCCCGCTCATAAAGGCGGAATAAGCCCGGACCCGGCTCCGGTCCTGAGGAAGGGGGCGGCCCAGGGTTCCGTACCGCGCGGGGCGGAGAAAACAGGCCAGAAGAACCAGGCTGGATAGAGTCAGTACTGTGAGCGTGAATCTCCTCAAGATTGTCTCCGCGGGACTTACTTCTTCTTATGGCGATCCCTTCTCAGTCTTTTCTTGCGCTTGTGCTTGGAAATCTTGGATTTTCTTTTCTTCCTTCCGCAAGGCATTGCTTCTTCTCCCGCTTTTTCGGTTGTTTGATACAGGCTTCGATTTTTCCGGCAATCCGGCCGGGGCGGCCCGCGGCTATCCCCGACTGGCGGGTTACCGGCCGCTGGCTGAGATCTTCAGGGTATGACCTTGTTGAGAGGGTATTCTATGATCCCTTCGGCGCCGGCTGCCTTGAGGGCCGGGATCAGCTCCCGGGCTACTTTCTCCGAGATCACGACTTCCAGCGCGACGTAGGAATCATCCGACTGGGGGGAGACGGTGGGCGAATGGAGGGAGGGCAGAAGCTTGATCACCTTCGCCAGCAGGTCCCGGGGAACGTTCATCTTCAGCCCCACCTTGTCCTGGGCCTGGATGGCGCCCTCCAGCAGAAGAGCCAGGGTTTCAAGCTTCTTCCTCTTTCTTTCCGACTTCCAGGCGGAACGGTTCGCGATCAGCCGGGTGGAGCTGAGCAGGACGGTCTCCAGCACCCGGAGGTTGTTCGCTTTCAGGCTGGAGCCGGTCTCGGTCAACTCCACGATCGCGTCGGCCAGCCGCGGCGGCTTGACCTCGGTCGCTCCCCAGGAAAATTCAACCCGACAGGAGATCCCCAGATCGGAGAAGAACTTCCTGGTGACGGCGACCAGCTCGGTGGCGACGGTCTTGCCCTCCAGGTCTTCCACCCGCTCGAAGGGCGCGCCTTCGGGGATCGCCAGGACCCACCGGACGGGGCGGAACCCGGCCTTGGCGTAGACCAGCTCGGCCACCTCCTCCACCCGGCAGCCGCTCTCCAGGATCCAGTCCAGACCGGTCAGACCGGCATCGATCGCTCCGTTTTCCACGTAACGGGGGATCTCCTGCGCCCGGACCAGGACCGCGGAAATCTCCGGATCGTCGATCCGGGGGTAATAGGAGCGGGAACCCACCGAGATCATAAACCCGGCCTTGCGAAACAACTCGAAGGTCGATTCCTGCAGGCTGCCTTTGGGAAGCCCCAATTTGACGACACCGCCTTGTTCTGACACTTGCTTTCCTTCCTTGGCACACCTGAACCGGTGTGCTTTTTTTCGGGGGCGTTATGAACGCCCGCCGACGCTATTTTCAGCCCTCGACTTTGAGGACCTGGTCGTGTGGCCGCACCCTTTCCTTGACCTTGATCCCAATCGAGTCGCCCGGCTTGGCCTCCTCCACCGGTTTATGCTCGATCTGGATGGACTCCACCTTCTGCTCGAAATCGGTGGTGTGCCCCTTGATATGAAGGGTGTCGCCCACCTTGATGGTTCCGTTCTCAATCTCGATCGCGGCCACGCCGATGTGACCGAAATACTTGCTGACGGTTCCCACCGTGGTCTCTTCCATAACCTCCTCCTTGCCTTGGCCGCCCGAGGGGACGGAATGGCTAATCCTTGATAATATGGCTGACATCCTCCAGTTGATCGATCACCCCGCTCTCGACAAAGATCGGAGCCGAAAACTGCAGCGCCAGGGCGAGGCAGTCGCTGGGACGAGAGTCGATCACCACGATCTTCTTTCCCAACTCATTCTCCATCCGGAGGTAAAGCTGCGCGTAAAAAGTCCCCTCCCGAATGTCGTTGATGACTATTCGTTCGATCTTCACCTCCAGGCTGTTGAAGATCCGTCCGATCAGGTCGTGGGTCAGTGGGCGGGGCTTCTTGACTTTCTGCTGGAACATCAGAATCGCCGCCCCCACATCCTGCCCGATGTAGATCACGAAAGTCTTCTCCTCCGGGCCGATAAAGACGGCAAACCCATTGGTCGTGGGCAGAACCTTTTTAATATCGACTGCGATGAGATTCTTCGCGTTCATCGATAAAAAGTATATCAAAAAAACCGGCCGGCGCAATATTTTCCGCCGGCCGCTCCCCGGAACGGCGATCCAAAGCAATTTGGGAGAAAAAAAGCCGGAATTTTTCCAATCCAAACTTGACGCGTTTGCGCATTTTTCGGATAATGGGCTGATCGGGTATTTCACAATATGAAGTTAAACCGGTTCAAACCACGGGAGGTGAAGATGATGACAACCCAAACCCGCCAGCCGGAACTCATTCAGAGGCTGCTCGAACTCTCCTGGAAGCCGAAAAAGATATTCATCCAGACGGCCGGCCTGATCCTGGCCTACTTTATTTTTCTCCTCTTCCGGGCCATCGCCCCGGGAGCGCCCGGCGCCGCCTTCTGGGCCCGGATAATAATGTTCGTGGGCTGGGTGATCATCTACCTGCTGCTGCTCTTTGTTCTGACGGCGGTGGCCAAGATGACCGTGGCCGAGGTGAAGGAAGACGAAGAGGTCGGGGTGGCCGACGCCCTGAAAGCGGCCGGGGCCTCCTTCGGTTCGATCCTCACCTCACCTTTGAAGATCTTCGCCATCCTGGCCGGATTGTGGATCTTCCACGTCATCATCGACCTGATCGGGAAGATCCCCTTCATCGGGGAACTCGGCTGGATGTTCTCGCCGGT
>PUNC01000081.1 GCA_003551625.1 PVC group bacterium
CCCCCTTCGATCAGCTTTTGCAGCCCGAACGCCCCGACCACCTCCGGCGGCAGGTTCACCCCTTCCAACGGCTTGCCGTCCAGGGCGATGTTGTTGAAGGTGACGCGGTCCCCCTCGTCGGCCGTCATATCGGTTCCCCCAAAGCGGATCCGGACCCTGAAATCGGGGTTGTCGTCCGCCTCCGGGATCCCGGAAAAATCAAGTTCGAACAGTTCGAAATCGCCGTCGAGGGGGAGAACGTCCTCGGCCAACCCGTCGGTCGTCCACTCCGGCTCTCCCGCCGCCACGGAATAATCGACGAGAAGGGAGTCGGCGGCCTCCTCGTCCTTGGCGGCGAAACTGAAGACGACCTCTTCAAAACCTTCCGTGGGGAGGTGGAAGACCATCGTGTTCTCTCCCCCGTCGCCTTCAAACGGCTGCCGGACCTGCAGACCCCGCATACTCGTCTCTTCGAAGGGAATCCCGTAGTTGGCCCCCGGCCGGTAGTTGAGCGCCGTCGGCGCGTTGCGCCGCTCCATCGAGGCTTTCCGCCAGTCCTGATGTCCGCTGTGAAAAGGATAACCATCGAGGGCCGAGTGAAAGCTCAGCATCGCTCCTTCGCCCAGGCTGTAGGTCGGCGCGACCTCCTCCAGAGGCGTGTTGTTGGGAAGGGAGTCGTCGAAGAGCCAGAAATAGGCCGGGATCGTCTCAAAAGAGCGGGTGAAGTGGGCCTGGAGTTCCAGGTCGCCGGCGGGGGTGACGCCGATGACGGGTTCGGTTGACTCCACCCCGCCCTCCCAGTGGCTGAACTCGTAGCCCGGCACCGGGATCGCCTCCAGTTCGATCGGGATCCCGCTGAAGTAGATCCCTGTCCAGGGGTAGGGGTTGCCCTCGATCCCCGGCGTGCCGTCCCTGATCTCGATGGTGTTGACCCTGGCATACCCGTGCCAGCGGTTGGAGACGTCGACGGTGACCTCCACGTCGCGGTCGATGCCGAACTGCTCCCGGATGTGCTGCCGCTGGTAGGTGGGGCGCTGGTTGGCGAAGTCGATCATCACCTCGACATTGTCGTGCCAGTCAGCCAGCGATGACGGGCCGCTCCAGCGGTGAATGTGGTTCGAAATTTCGGGCGCGATATTATTCTTCAGGCGGTTGATGATCCCAATTGTTCTCTCCGGCAGGAAGGCGGTGTTGAGCTGATCGGCGAAACGGTTGACGAAACTGTTTTTAAAGGTTTCGTTTTCCAGCAGGGATCTGAATATCAGGGTTGACCAGGGAAAGTTTCCTGCCCCCGGCCATTGCTGGGGCGAAGCGGCGTAAGCCAGTGTATTGTGCGTATATGAATCCGTACCGCCAAACATACCAAACCCGTGATCGGTGTCGAACATCAGCCATCGCCAGCGCCCGTCACGGCCGTGAGGAGCGTCAGGTTCATATTCATCGGTCCGCAAACGCCAGTAATCAATGTTGTTAGCCGGCCAATCCGTATTCCGGGCAAAGATCTGCGCGATCTGGTAGTCGGTAAAGTTCTCGATGTCCATCCGAGTCGTGATGTATTCGTAATGCGGATCGTCGGCCAGGTCGTTTTCCGCCATATACTCGCGCATGGCCGCGTAATGGCTCGCGTCGCCCTCTTTTACGTTTTGGTTTCCCGTGAGCAGGTCGATATTATCCTCGTCAATTCCGTAAGTCCTGGCCAGGTAATGCTTGTCGTATCTCTCCCGGATGTTGTGGATCCCCCAGTATTCGCCGTTGATGAAGACAATCGCCGGCCGGTAGGCCTGGGTGTCGAAGCTTAAATGGCTCACCATCGCCTGTATCGCCGCGTCGCGAAATAGTGTTGTTCTATAATCCTGCCCAGAATTTCGGAGAATGAGGCGCTTGAAGCTGTCATACGGCATTTCCGGGAAGAAACGATAGGAGAAGTCCGATCGGCTGTAGAGATTCCTGGCATAGAGACGCAGCGATTTTAAGTAACTGCTTCTACGCCAGCCACCATGAATTCGGACTCCCATATCCTGTCTCAAAGCTGGGGAAGCGGAACCAGGCGGGAAGAATTCCAGGTGGCCGGGATACTCCCATTCATCCCCCCGGCGGTGATAGTTGGCCGGACTTCCCCCGGTCGGCCTCGCCCCGGGATTATTCCGGCGCCAGGCGTCGAAATCTTTCCCCGCCACGTAGATCCCGTCGCCGTAATCGAAGAGAGCGTTCTCCTGGAGGCCGATCGAGATTACCGGGAGGTTCGAGGGATTCTCGTTGGAGTGGACGAAATAGCTGTGGGTGATGACCGGCGAGGTAAGGGCGCCCTCCCGGAAGGCCCGGGCGCGGATCACGGCCCCCTTCCGGACCGGCGTCTCCGGGAAGTAGGCGGGGCTGAAGTGCCAGGTCGAGGAGATTTGCGTGAGCTTATCCGGTTCGGGAGAACGATCGTGGATGGGAATGGCCGATTCGTAGGTCCGCGATTGGAAGGATTTGGTCAGGAAGGCCCCGAAGGGCTGGCCGGGGCTTTGGGGATAGCTGTTCTTGTAGAGATACCCGGTTCCCTCCAGGTTGCCCGGATCGGGTATCGAGCCGTCCAGCGTATAAACGATCGTGGCCTCCGGGTCGGGATGGGAGAGGGTGAGTTCGAACGCGTCGGCGTAAAACCCCCCCGGCCGGGAGAAGGCCGGCGGTTCCAGGATCTCCGTGTAGCCCGGGGTGGTGTTGGCCGACCCCGGTGTCGGCTGGTCGAAGAAGAACCACTCCCCGGTCCCGTCCGTCCGGCGGCCGTAAGAGATGTCGGTGGGGATCTCCGTGGGGGGGATCTCGTCAATCCGCTCCCCCAGGGGATCGGTGAGCAGGACCTCCTCCCCGGCGGAGGCGATCCGGAAGTTGGTATGGAGTTCCCCGCCGGGATCCCTCCGGTCCTTCCCCGAAGCCCAGACCAGCAGGAACTGGCCCGGTTGAATGGTGACTTCGGGGAAGACCCAGCGGAAGGGATTGCCGTAATCGTCGGAGAGGCCCCAGTTCTCCAGGGATACCGGAGCCTCTCCGTAGTTGAAAAGCTCGATCCAGTCCTCGGTATCTCCGTCTTCGTCGGCGACGGTGGAGGCGTTGGAGGCCATCACCTCGTTGATGGCCACTTCTTCCGCTGCCGCCGGCGTCCGGGAAACCCCGGCGGCGAGGGCGAAACTCGCGATAAGTATTCCCGAAAGACGCATTGCGGCCGATTCCCCCGGGAAAACTTTTCAGTCTTCTTCCAGGTTGAGGGAGACGCCCAGGTCGGATTCCTTCCTCTTCCCGGCCCCCGCCGATTCCTCCAGCCAGGCGTCGATCACCGATTTCTTGAACCTCAGGGTGGAGCCGATCCGGCTGGCGGGAATCCGTCCGTTCTTGACGTGGCGGTAGATGACCTGTTTGTGAAGCTGGAGATAATCGGAGAGCTGCGAGATGGTCATCACCTCCGGGAACTCCTTCCGCGGCGACGCGGCGGGGGCGGTTTTTTTCTTCTTCTCAGCCATTCAGGATCTTTAAGACCTCGCTGGAGATGGCGGAGACCAGCTCGTCTTCGCCGGTTTTGCCGGCCAGGCTCTCCCGGTCGGCGCAGTGAACGCAGTGCACGATTCTTCCCTTCAGTCCCAGGTTTTTCCGGACCGCCATCAGTTTGTCCACCTGCTCGCGGTTCAATACCTGCACCCGGCCGAGGAGCCGGGCGGCGAGGATCACGCCGGCGGCGTGTTCGATCTTCTCCAGCTTGAAGTAGGCGTCGAGCAGGCCGCCTCCCACCGTCAGCGAACCGTGGCGGTCGAGGATGAGGGCGTCGCACCTGGTGATGTGCTCCTTGATCACCGCCGGGGGTTCGTCGGTGGTGGGGGTGGCGTAGGCGGTGGTCGGGATGGCCCCCAGGGTGAAGACCACTTCCGGGACCACGCACTCTTCCAGCCTCACCCCGGCCACCGAGAAGGCGGTGCAGAGGGGGGGATGGGCGTGGATGACCGCTTCCACGTCGGGCCGCAGCCGGTAAACCTCGAGGTGGAGCCGGTACTCGGAGGTGGGGCGGACGGGAGAGAGCGACCGGCCGGACGAATCGATCATCGCCAGGTCGGAAGGCTTCATAAATCCCAGGCAGCAGCCGGAAGGGGTGATCAGGAAGCGGCCGGG
>PUNC01000146.1 GCA_003551625.1 PVC group bacterium
CTCGCCCAGGGCGCTCATACCCGCCCCGCCGGCGCCGACCAGGTGGATTCTCCTGAGGTCAGCGGTGGGACGGAAGGTTTTCCGGCGGCTGGAGGTCATTTTTAAAAACCAGTGATCCGTGGTCGGTCCCGACTTAAGACTGTCGGGATCTCCGCTTCGCTACGATGATCCGTGATCAGTAAAAGGCCCAGGGCCCCTGTAAAGGCCGTAAGCAGTAAGCAGTAAGCAGTAAGCAGTATGCAGTAAACGGTAATGCTCCGCACCCTGGTAAAGACTCGTAATCAGTGATCGGTGATCAGTGTTCCGGTTAAAGGCCCAGTCCCACGCCCCCTATTATTTGACCCCGATGAAAGACTATCGGGTCAAGCATCCTAACTGGATCGACTGGATTTTAATTGCTCCGCGCCCCCACAAGACCAGCGATCCGTGGACGGAGGGGCGGAGCTTGCCGAATCCGAGACCGGGTCGAGGGCGAAGGACCTTCTTTCCTTGATCCTCGCCGTTCCTGAAACCGGTTCCAGTTCGCCGGCGGCCCAGCCGGAGGTTCCGACTCTTTCGATCAGATCCAAAACTTCTTCCGCCGCCCGGGGCGACGAGAGGGAGCGGGATTTTTCGGACATCTCGCGGAGCGGGCCGTCGGCGTTCTTCAGGTTCAGCACCTCCCGGACCAGCCTTCCCGGGGTCAGAACCTCTTCCCGAAAGACCCGGGCCGCGCCGGACTCGGCGAAATAACGGGCGTTGGCGTTCTGATGATCGTCCAGCGCCAGCGGGTAAGGGACCAGAAGCATCGGCAGCCCCCACCAGGCGGCTTCGGCCAGGGTCAGCGCCCCGGCCCGGGCGATCAGAAGGTCGGCCAGGCTGTAGAGAGGGCCGATCTCCTCCTCGAACCCGAAAACGGCCGCCCGCAGGCCGGCGACGCGATAGGCCCGTTCGACCTCCTCTTTTTCAGGACCGGCCAGATGGATGAAACCGATATCCCCGCCCTCCTCCCCCCAGACGGCCGCGCTTTGGATCAGAAGGCGGTTGATAAAGCCCGCGCCGGAACTGCCTCCCATAACCATAACCTTGAAAGCGGGCCGGTCCTTCTCCCAGCCCCAACCGGCCGGGACGGACGGCGAAGCCGGCCGGCAGGCCGTCTCCCGCAGCGGAACGCCGGTCAGGCGGGTCTCCCTCCGGCGGAAAGGGTCCCCTTCGGTGGGGAAACCCAAAGCGACGGCCGCCGCGAAACGGGAGAGAAACCGGTTGGCCCGTCCGGCCCGGCGGTTCTGCTCCTGGATGACGACGGGGATATTTCGAGCGGACGCGGCCAGAACCGCCGGGACCGAACTATAACCGCCCATCCCGACGACCACGTCCGGTAAAAATTCCCGATAGATCTTCCGCGACGAGAGAAAACCCCGGAAGTTGACCAGCGCGGCGAAAGGCAGGGAGAAGGGGCATCTGCCGCAGACGCCCGAAGCGGGAATATCCCGGCGGGCGGAATTGGCGGGAAGACGGAACGGCTGGCGGCGGCCGGAGGGAAGCAGGAAGAGAAACGAATGGCCCCTCTCCGAGGACGCCGCCGCCTCGGCCAGTGCCAGGCCGGGGGCGATGTGTCCTCCGGTGCCTCCGCCGGCCAACACGATTTTCACGCCACGGCCCCCTCGCTTTCCCTCGCCAGCTGCTTGAGGTTGCCGTAGTGCCGGCAGCCCTCGTATCCCCGGGCACAGTATTCTTCAAGCTGGGGCAACTTCAGACAGTTCAGCGACATCTTCAAAAAGCACCTCGCGGAATACGGACATCCGTTTCTTTTCATTTCAACCTCCAGGGATTCATTAACGGTTTGAGCGGGCGATACCCCTCACAGGCAATCTTCCGATCCCGGTAAAGACACTCCCGGCCCCGGTGGGAGGCGACATTGCCGATGATCCCCACGACCAGAAGACTGACGATCAAATTGGACCCTCCGTAGCTGATAAAGGGCAGGGGAAGCCCCTTGGTGGGAAGCAGGCCGCAGACCACGGCCATATTCACGAAAGCCTGCAGCGAAAGCATAAAGGTGACACCCAGGGTAAGAAGCCTCCCGTAAAGATCGGGGGTGGAAGAGGCGATGAGATACCCGCAGATGAGGACGCCCAGGAAAAGCAGCAGGACCGATGAGGTTCCCAGAAACCCCAGCTCCTCGCCGAGAACGGAATAGATAAAGTCGGTGGTGGCGGCGGGAAGGTAATAAAGCTTCTGGCGGCCGGCGCCCAGACCCACCCCGCGCCACCCTCCCGAACCCAGGGCGATGAAAGACTGGATTATCTGGAATCCCGACCCCTGGGGGTCCCGCCAGGGGTCGAGAAACGAAAGGATCCGCTGGCGACGGTAGCCGGCCTTCAGGACCATCCCCGCCACCGCGGGCAGGGCGGCCAGCCCCAGCGCGAGAAGATGCCCGAGCCGGGCACCGGACACGAAAAGCATCAACAGCCCGACCAGGACAATGCTGAGAGCGCTTCCCATATCGGGCTGGACCAGCACCAGCAGGCTGAACAAACCGATCACCGCCAGCGCCGGAACGAAGACGGCCCGGAAATCGGCCAGTCGGTCCTGCCGCCGGGAGAGAAAGTCGGCCAGGTAGATCACCAGGATATACTTGACGATCTCCGAGGGCTGGAAAGTAAATCCGCCCAGGCTGATCCAGCGCCGGGCCCCGCCGGCGCTTCGCCCCACCCCGGGAATGTAGAGCAGCAGCAGCAGGACCAGCCCGCCGAAAAGCAGGGGCAGGGAGAAACGGCGCCAGCGGTGATAGTCCAGCCGAAAGGCGAAGATGAAGGCCGCCAGGCCGGCCCCGGCCCAGATCGCCTGCCGGCGAAGCAGGAAGTAGGGGTCGGCGCGGTTCTCCCCGGCGTGAACCAGGGAGGAACTGTAGACCAGGAGCAGCCCTACTCCCACGAGCAGGGCCACCAGGACCAGAAGCGCGGCCAGCGAATGGCGGGTATCGATCGTCATTTTTTCAGGGCGCCGGTATCGTCAGCCTCCGGCCCACCGACAGCGCCGACGGATCGGAGATGTTGTTGGCCCGCTGGAGTTCGTCCACCGAAACGCCGTACTTGCGGCTGATCCCCCACAGCGTCTCCCCCGGCTCCACCGTGTGGTGACGGACGGCGGGGACGGGCGACGGCGCGCGGGGCGGAGGAGGAGCCGTCGGCCGCGGCCGGGCGGGGGTGGCGGCCGGGGGAGCGACGGTCCGGTCGCCGATAATCCCCTCCCGCCGGAGAACCTCCTCGGTCTCCGCCGGCAGTTCCACTCCCGCCTCGCCCGGCGGGGAAACCGGCGCGCGACCGGGACGGTGGCAGCCGCCGATCAGCGACCAGATCAGAACGGAGACCACCGAACCCAGAACGACAAACACGACCATCTGCATCTTGTTCATATACTTACCTCCCGGTTTTGGCTGTTTGAGCCGGATTAAGTTATCAATGTTTCCGCCCCCGCCCGGCCGGCCGATCGCCGGACGGCGGGCGGGCTTCTTCGGCGATTCTCAAGACCGCCTCCCGGAAGACCTCACCCCGGTGGCGGTAATCCTTAAACTGGTCGAAGCTGGCGCAGGCCGGAGAAAGCAGAACGACGTCTCCCGGCGCGGCTTTTTCCCGCGCCAGCTCGACGGCACGGACAAGATTGGGGGCGGCGACCACGGGCGCCGCGCCCGCCACCGCCTTGCCGATCTTCCCGGCGGTCTCCCCGATCAGGACCGCCAGCTTCACCCTCCCCCGGACCGCGGCCGCCAGGCCGGAAAAGTCAAACCCCTTGTCGCTGCCTCCCGCAATCCAGATTACGGGGCGGGTGAAACTGGCCAGGGCGGCGGCGGCGGCCTGGGGGTTGGTGGCCTTGGAATCGTTGTAATAATCGACCCTGTCCCGGCTCCCGACCGGCTCCAGCCGATGGGCCAGCGGCGAGAAGTCCCCGACCGCCCCGGCGACCGCCTCCTCTTCCAGCCCCCAGTCCAGGGCGGCCACGGCGGCGGCCATTATATTGTCCAGGTTGTGGGCGCCGGCCAGGCGGACCCGGGCGACGGGGAGGAGCGGGATCCGCTTCCCGCCGGAACGGGAGACGATCTCGCCCCCTTCCAGCAAGACACGGCTGCCGGGCTCGTTCCAGGTCAGAACCTTCACCCCGAAGGGAACGGCCCGGCCGAGCCAGGCGGGAGCGGCCGGCGGCAGGATCGCCCGATCACCCGGCCCCTGGCGGCTGAAGATTCTCAGCTTGGCCCGGCGGTATTCCTGAAGACCGGAATAGCGGTCCAGGTGATCGGGGGCGAAGTTGAGAAAAACGGCCGTCCGGGGACGGAAGAAGACGGCGGTCTCCAGCTGAAACGAACTCACCTCGGCCACTACCAGCTCGGCGGTGAGCCCCTCCAGGGCCAACCGGCAGAGGGGGACGCCGATGTTGCCTCCCACCGCCGCCGGCACTCCCCCGGCGGCGAAGATCCTGCCCAGCAGACTGGCGGTGGTGGTCTTGCCGTTGGTCCCGGTGACCGCGATCAGCGACCGGCGGCAGTAAAACACCCCGAGTTCCAGCTCCCCGATCACCGGCACGCCCGCGGCGGCGGCGGCGTGAACCAGGGGGTGGGACGGGGGGATCCCGGGGCTGAGAACCGCCAGGGAGAACCGCCGCGGATCCCCGACTTCACCTCCGCCCGGGATGAACTCCGCGCCCCGGGAGGCGAGCCGGCCGCCGGCCGGCAGGGACTCCGCCGGGGCCCGGTCCCAGACGGTGACCGCGAAACCCTCGGCCAGAAGCAGCTCGGCCGCGGCGACGCCGCTGACCCCCGATCCCAGGACCAGCACCCTCGCCCCCTGTTTCGGAATCAGTTCTTCTAATTTCATATCACCCATTCACTGCAGCTTCAACGCCCCGATCCCGATCGCGGCGAAGAGAATCGCCAGGATCCAGAAACGGACCGTGATCTTGCCCTCTTTCAAACCCCGGAACTCGAAATGGTGGTGCAGGGGCGCGCAGGCGAAGACCCGCTTCCCCGTGAGCTTGAAGGAAGCGACCTGGATAATCACCGAGACCACCTCCAGGAAGAAAACCCCGCCCACCAAAAGAAGGAAGAACTCCTTGTTGATCAGAACCGCCGCGGTGCCGACCGCCCCCCCGCAGGCCAGGGCGCCGGTGTCGCCCATAAATACCTCGGCCGGGTGGGAGTTGAACCAGAGAAAGCCCAGGGCGGCACCGGCCAGGGCCGCGCAGAAGACCGCCAATTCCCCCGCTCCCGGGATAAAGATTATCTGCAGGTAACCGGCAAACTCGAAATGACCGGTAAGATAACACAGGACCGCGTAAGCCAGCGCCGCCACCGCCAGGCAACCGACCGCCAGGCCGTCGAGCCCGTCGGTGATATTGACGGCGTTGGTCGTGCCCACGATGACCACGACCGTGAAGAGCAGGGAGAAAAGGCCGATGTCGGCGAAAAGCGGATACTTGTAAAACGGCACCCGGATCTGCCCGGCGTAATCGGCGGTCTCGGGGTGACCGAGCAGGTAGTAGGAGATGGCGATGCCGAAGACCAGCTGACCGGCTAATTTGATCCGGCCCGGCAGCCCCCGGCCGCCGACCCTCCTGAGTTTGAAGAGGTCGTCGATGAAACCGATCGATCCCAGCCAGAGGGTGGCCAGCACGATCAGCCGCGCCTGCAGCACCTCCAGACGCACCCAGAAGACGGTCGCGACCATCAGAGCCAGAACAATGAGCACCCCGCCCATAGTCGGGGTTCCTTCCTTGTTCTTGTGGATCTCGTAAAGGTCGCGGTAATGGGTCCCGTTGCGGATCTTTTCGCCCACATTCAACCGCCGCAGGCGCCTGATGATCGGTCCCCCGAAGACCAGGGAGAAGACAAAGGCGGTGAGAGCGGCGGCCGAGGCCCGGAAGGTGATGTAACGGAAGACGTTGAAACCGAACCAGACCTCGTGCAGCGGGTAGAAGATGTGGTAGAGCATAATTTTGTTCCTATTTTTAACTACGACTCAAAAAAATCGGCGATTTTCTCCAGGGCCATCACCCGGGAGCCCTTGACCAGGACCGAATCGCCGGGACGCGCGAACTTCCGGATCAGCTCCGCCGCTTCCCGACAACCGGCGGCCCGGTGAATCCGCTGCAGGGCGAATCCCTCATCCTCGGCGGCGGCGGCGGCGGCGGCGGATAGTTCGCCGACGAAGACCAGGCGGTCGATCTTCGAAGAGGCCAGCTCCCTCCCCCACCGCTGGTGCTCGGAGAGGGAAAATTCCCCCAGCTCGGCCATATCGCCGCTGACGAATATTCTTTCGCCTTCGACCGGGAGTCCCAGCCAGCCGGCCAGGGCGGCCCGCATCGAAGCGGGGTTGGCGTTGTAGGCGTCAAGTATGACCTCAATCCCCCCGATCTCTTTCTTCTCCATCCGCAGCGGCGGAAGGACCGCCCCGGCCAGGGCCGCGGCCAGCTTCTCCTCCTCCACCCCCAGCAGAACCGCCGCCGTCAAGGCGGCCAGGCAGTTGTAGAGGTTGTGAAGCCCCGGCAGCGGCGAACGCAGGCGACAGGAACCGCCGGGATGGACGAATTCGAACTCGACGCCTTCCGGGCCGAATACGGCGCCTTCGGCCCGGAAAGAAGCCGGGGGGCGGAGCCCGAAACCGGCGACCCGCCCGGAAAAACCGGCGGCCAGCCCGGCGACCAGGGGATCGTCGAGGTTAAGAACGGCGAGCGCCTCTCCTTCCAGGACGCCGAGCAGTTCGCCCTTGGCTTGGGCGATCTCGTCGAGACCCGGGAAGAATCCCAGGTGGGCGGGGCCGACATTCAGGATCAACCCGATCTCCGGGCGGCAGAGTTCTCCCAGCGCGGCGATCTCCCCCGGCCGGTTCATACCGAGTTCCAGGACCGCGATCTCGTCGTCCGGCTTTATCCGCAGCAGGGAAAGGGAAACCCCCAGCAGGTTGTTGTAGCTTCGGGGAGCGACGGCGACCCGGTAGCGGGCGGCGAGGAAGCGGCCGGCCAGGTCCTTGGTGGTGGTCTTCCCGTTGCTCCCGGTCACCGCCGCGACCTTCACCGCGAGGTTTCTCCGCCAGTTCCGGGCCAGGGAGACCAGGGCCTCCATTCCGTCGCCGACCCGGATGAGAAAACCGGGAGGCGGGGCCGCCTCGACCCCCGGAACCGGGCGGGAGACCAGCGCGCCGGACGCCCCCCGCCAGAACGCATCGGCGACGAAGGAGTGGCCGTCCCGCTCGCCACCCGACAGGGCGACAAAGAGATCGCCGGGCGCGAGCGACCGGCTGTCGACGCTCACGCCGACCGCGGGCGTCTCCAGCGATCCCGCCAGCAGCCGTCCGCCGGTCCAGCGGAGGATGTTGTCGACGGTCAACCCGTTCACGTCCGCCCTCCCCCGAGAATATCCCGGACCGCCTGCCGGTCACTGAAGGGAACCACCCGGTCGGCGAAGGTCTGCTGTTGCTCGTGGCCCTTGCCGGCGATCAGGACCACGTCGCCGGCGGCGGCCAGGTCAGCGGCTTGGGCGATGGCCTCCCGGCGGGAGGGGTTGGAATAGACCGCCCCCCCTTCTCCCCGCATCCCGGACCGGATATCCCCGATGATCGCCTCGGGATCCTCGGACCGGGGATTGTCGGAGGTGAGGAAGACCACGTCGGCGTCCCGCTCGGCGATCGCCCCCATCCGGGGCCGCTTGCCGCGGTCGCGGTCGCCGCCGCAGCCGAAGACCGCGATCAGGCGCCCGGGAAATATCTCCCGGATCGTCCGGAGGGTGCTCTCCAGGGCGGCGGGGGTATGGGCGTAATCGATGAGAACGTGAAAGTCCTGCCCGGCCCGGACCGGTTCCAGTCGACCCGGGATCCCGGCGAAAGCGGCCAGGGCGGAGATGACCGCGGCCGGCGGAACGTCGTTGTCCAGCCCGACGGCGATCGCCGCCAGGGCGTTGAGCACGTTATGCCTTCCCAGCAGCGGAACGGCGACCTCCAGGGAACCGTCCCGGAGGTTGACCAGGAACCGGCTGCCTTCCGGAGAAAGCTCGACCCGTTCGGCCCGGAGATCGACGCCGGGGGTGAATCCGTAGGAGACCACCCGGCCGGGAGCCGCCGCGGCCATTCGCTCCCCCCAGCCGTCGTCAAGGTTGACGATCGCCGCCGGGGTCCGACCCGGTTCCGAAAGCGGGGAGGACAGGGAGGCGAACAGCTTGAGCTTGGTCCGGCCGTAATCCTCGAGGTCCCGGTGGTAGTCGAGATGCTCGGGAGTGAGATTGGTGAAGACGGCGGCGGAAAACTCGATCCCCTCGACCCGCCCCTGGTCGAGGGCGTGGGAGGAGACCTCCATCAGGACCCGGCGGCAGCCGGCCTTTCTCATCTCCTCCAGCAGCGACTGTAGCCGGGGCGGAGGGGGAGTGGTGAGATCGGAGGGGAGGATCCGGGAACCGATCCGGTAATCTATGGTCCCGATCAGCCCCGACGGCTGACCGGCGGCCTCGAAGATCGCCCGGGCCAGCATCGTTACCGTCGTCTTGCCGTTGGTTCCGGTCACCCCCACAACCCGCATCTTCCGGGAGGGATGGCCGAAGAATTCGTTGGCGACGGCGGCCAGCGCGCGGCGGGGATCGCTCACCTTCAGCTGGGCGATTCTCCCGTTGGCCGGGGAGAAGAAATCCGCCAGCAGCAGGGCGGCGGCGCCCCGGTCGATGGCCTCGGAAACGAAATCCAGGCCGGAACAGTTGCGGCCGGGAATGGCCGCGAAAAGGAAGCCCTTCTCGACCCGCCGCGAGTGATCGGCTATTCCCCGGATCTCGGTCTCGGGGTCGCCCCGGAACTCACATCCGGGGAGCTGTTGAAGCAGTCTCTTCAGTTTCACGGGTTACCAGACCCAGGGGTTGGTGAATTTCCAGCTGGCCGACCATACGCTCGGCCACCCGCCGGAAGACCGGGGCCGCCACCACGCCCCCGTAGTATTCCGGACCGGGTTCGTCGACCACTACCAGGATCGCGAACCGGGGCGCGGAGGCGGGAAACATCCCGACGAAAGAGGCGATATGCTTTCTTTCGCTCAGGGGATATTTCTGCGAGGTGCCGGTCTTTCCCGCCACCTGGAGGCCCGGGACGGCCGCCCGCCGGCCGGTGCCCCCGTCTTCGGTGACCCGGGCGAGGAGATAGCGCATTCTCCGGGCGATGGCCGGCGAGACCGGTTGGCCCGCCTGCTGGCGGGGAAAACGGTAGAGCTCGACCCCGTCGGGGGATTCGATCCGGTCGACGATCCGCGGCCGGACGATCCGGCCGTCGTTTCCCAGCGCCGCGAAGGCGGTCAGCAGCCCCAGCGGGGTGACGGAGACCTCGTGGCCCATCGTTATCCTGCTCAGCGAAAGCCGGCTCCACTCGCGGGGGGAGCGAAGGAGACCGGGAGCTTCCCCGGGCAGATGAACGCCGGTCTTCTCCCCCAGGCTGAAAGCGCTCAGTCGGCGATAAAGCTCCTGCTCGCCGATCTTCAGTCCGACCTTGGCCATACCGATATTGCTCGACCGGGTGATGACTTCCAGGAAGGTCAAATCCCCGAACGGGCGGTGATCGCGCAGCGTAAAGCCGGGGCCGCGGTAGAACCCTTCCTCGCAGTAGATCTCGGTATCCAGATCCACCACCCCCTTCTCCAGGGCGACGGCGGCGGGAAAGATCTTGAAGGTGGAGCCGGGCTCGAAAGTGTCGGTGACCGCGCGGTTCCGGCGGTGATCCTCGGGGAGACGGGAGAAGTTGGGGTCCAGGGTCGGCCGGTTGGCCAGGGCCAGGATGTCGCCGGTACCGATCTCCATCACGATCAGCGTCGCCCAGCCGGCCCGGTATTCCCGGAAGACCCGATCCAGTTCTTCCTCGGCGATGTCCTGGACCACCTCGTCGATGGTCAGCACCAGGGCGCTGCCGTCAACGGGCTCGATGTCGTGGCGGCGGTGCCAGATCAGTTCGCGACGCGCCCGGCGGCCGTCGAGTTCGCTCAGCCGCCAGCCGGGGCGCCCCCGCAGCTGCCGGTCGAACTGAAGTTCCAGCCCGTCCAGTCCGCGGCCGTCGAGATCGGTCAGCCCCAGCGCCTGGGTGAGAAGCCGCCCCTTGGGATAGATCCGCTTCATCTCGGCCCGGAAACCGATTCCCTCCAGTCCGAGCGCGCGGACCGCCTCGACCTCGGTCCCGTCCAGGTGGCGTTTCACCCAGCGGAAACGGCCCGGACCGCGCAGGCGGCTCTCGACGAAGCTTTCTTCCAGAGCCAGGACGGGGGCGAGACGGGCGGCGAGGCGGCCGGGGTCGGAGATCTCGTCGGGCACCGCGTATAGCGATTGGACCTCTTCGCTGGTGGCCAGGACGTTCCCCCTCCGGTCGACGATCTCGCCCCGGCGGGGGGGGATCTCGACCCCGTAGGCGCGGTTCCGGCGGGCCTGTTCGCTGAAATCCCGGTGCCCCCGCAGCTGAAGCGCGCCCAGCCGCAGGAGGATCGAAAGGGCGAAAAAGACGAAGAAGCCCAGCACAATGTTGGCCCTGAGGCTGTGAACTCTTCCGATCATGCCGCGCCTCTCATCTCCCTTCCCGCCCGGAGAAGGAGGGGTTTACCTGACAATGGCAAGAAATACGGTCTCGCCGGGGCGAACGGAAGAGGAAGCCGCCGGGGACGCCTCCCCGCTCGCGGCCGGGCGGGCCACCCTTACAACCTGGTCGGATCGGGGAGGAGCAAGCTCGATCCCGAATTCCTCCATCCGGGCCTTGATCGCCGCCGAAGACTCCAGCCGGGACCTCTCCACCCGCAGGGCGGCCCGGCGGCTCAGAAGACGGGATTCTCGCTGTTCCAGCTCGCGGATCCGCCACCCGGCCTCCACCACCCGGGACTGAAACCAGAGATAACCCATTCCCAGGGCGATCCCGGCCGCCAGCAGCAACCAGTAGCGGCCGATGGCGGCCGCCAGGCCGCCGACGGAGCCCGGTTCCGCCAGGGAGGAATCCGGCGTCACCTCCCAGGGACGCAGCCCCAGCGGCCGCGCCGATCTCGCTTCCAGTGTTTTCATCGCATTTCTCCCGCTCAGTTGTGTTCGATCGCCCGCAGTTTCGCGCTCCGGCTGCGGGGGTTGCGGGCGGTTTCGGCCCGGCCGGGAACCTCCGGCTTCCGGGTAAGGATCCGTCCGCTGCCCTCCTCCCGCGCCCATCTCCGGAAAAGGTTCTTGACGATCCGGTCCTCCAGCGAATGAAAAGAAATCGCGCAGAGCCGCCCGCCGGAACGCAGAAGCGACCAGGCCGACTCCAGGCCTCCGGCCAGGTCGTCAAGCTCCCGGTTAACCGCGATCCGCAGGGCCTGGAAGACGCGGGTGGCCGGGTGAATCCTTCCCCTTCCGGGAACGGCGGAGGAGACGATGGACGCCAGTTCGGCCGTGGTCCGGATCGGGCCGCGCCGGCGTTCCCGGCCGATCGCCCGGGCGATCCTCCTCGACCACCTCTCCTGGCCGAACCGGAAAAAAATCCGTTCCAGTTCCGCGACCGGAAGCCGGTTGACAAGTTCGGCGGCGGTCGGTCCGCCGGCCCGGTCCATCCGCATATCGAGCGTCCCGTCCCGGCGAAAGCTGAAACCGCGGTCGGGATCGTCGAGCTGATAAGAGCTCAGGCCAAGATCGAAAAGAGCCCCGTCGATTCCGGTCACCCCTTCCCCGGCGGCCCAGGCGGCCAGGCCGGCGTAGTGAAGATGGCGGATCGTTACCGGGACCGGGGAGTCCTCAAGCCGCCGGCGGGCCCGGGGGAGCACCTCGGCGTCCCGGTCGATTCCGATCAGCTTTCCTCCGGGAGCGATCCGCTTGACGATCTCCATGGCGTGACCCCCCTCCCCCAGGGTGCAGTCAACGACCACCATCCCCGGCCGGCAGTCCAGGTGCTCGAGCACCCGCTCCGCCATCACCGGGAGATGGCGGATCCCGTTATCGGCTTTTTCGGCCACCGGGTTTGGCTTTGGGTATCCGGAGCCGAACGTAATAGTCGCTGCTGGGCTTGATGCTCTTGTTCAGACTCAACCATCCGATCAGGCCTCTCGGCCGCGCTTTAGCCATAACTCACCTTTTTTGTTGGGATTAATCCTCGACCAGGTTCTCGGCGATCTCTTCAAAACGCCGGCTGGAGGAGGCTTCGTATTCCTGCCAGCTTTCCGGGCTCCAGACCTCGAAGCGGTCGGAGACGCCGATAACCACCGCTTCTTTGCCCAGACCGGCGTATTCGATCAGGTTGCGGGGAATATTGATCCGGCCCTGCCGGTCGCAGACGGCTTCGGCGGCCCCGGAAAAGAAAAGACGCCCGA
Organism: PVC group bacterium; assembly: GCA_003551625.1. Lineage (GTDB taxonomy): Bacteria > Auribacterota > Erginobacteria > Erginobacterales > PUNC01 > PUNC01. The sequence goes on from PUNC01000146.1 coordinate 12,301, forward strand.
AGGCCCGGGCTTCCTTCTTCATAATGTTCAGCTCCCGGACCCGGGCCTGGCGTTCGGTCCAGACATCCTCCGGAAAGGCGAAAAGGCACCGGTCAAGTCCGCGGGTGATGAAGAATCTCTCGTTCTCCCGCTTGCGAAAACGCGCCGGGATGAAGAGCCGCCCTTTCTCATCCACACTGTGACGGAATTCGCCGAGATACATAAAAATCCTCCATTTTTCACCACTTTCCCCCACTGGCCGACACTTTATAACCCCTACCCCACCACTGTCAATAGAAAAAAAGCCAAAAAAATGAAATTTTTTGGCTTCAAAAAAGGGGAAAAGAAGGGTTACGGCGAAGGCGGAACGGAAAGAAACGAAGGAAAGGCGCTCAAGCGCCTAACGGGAAGGACGAACGGGCCGGAAGGCCCGGTTGAACCGCGGCAAAAGGTCAGCCGCCGGAAGGCCCCAGGCTGTCGAAGCCCTCGACCCGGTCCTCTTCAATCAGGCGGTTGACCAGCATCTCAATGGCGGTAAGACAATCTCCCTGGTCCGGGATAACGAAGGTCAGCGCCTTGCCGGCGGCGTCCATCCGGGCCGACCGCCCCACCCGGTGCAGGTAATCGTCGGGGTTTTCGGGAATATCGTAGTTGATGACGTGGGTGATCCCCGGCACGTCGATCCCCCGGCCCATAACATCGGTGGCGACCAGGATCGAAATCTTTTTTTCGCGGAAGGCGGCGATCGCCCGGTCCCGCTCCTGCTGCGAGAGCCCACCGTGAATATAGGCGGAGCTGATGCCGCGCTTCTTGAGATGGAGGCCCAGCCGCTCCGCCCCGCGCTTGGTCCGGGTGAAGATCAGCGCCAGCTCCGGTTTCTCCCGCTCCAGGACCTTGATCAGGAGCGATAGCTTCCGCCGGGGGGAGACGACGAAGTAGCGCTGGTCGAGGGATTCCACCGAGGGATCGCTCTCCATCACCGCGGAGACGGTGAGCGGGTCGTTGAGAAAACGCCGGGCCAGCCGCATAATGTCCTCCGGCAGCGTGGCGGAGAGGAACATCGTCTGGCGGCGCTTGCGGCACATCTTCAGGATCCGGCGAATGTCGTCGCGAAAACCCATATCGAACATCCGGTCGACCTCGTCGAGAACCACGACGGGAAAATCGGAAAGCGCGACACACTTGCGCTGCGCGAGGTCGATCAGGCGTCCGGGGGTGGCGACCAGGATCTCCGGCTTCTTTTGCAGCCGCTCGATCTGGGGGCCGATCTTCTTCCCCCCGTAAACGGCCAGCGTCCGGGGGCCGTCCTTACCGGCCAGCTGACGGCTTACCGTCGCGATCTGTTCGGCCAGCTCGCGGGTGGGGGCGAGAATCAGGGCGCGGATATCTTCGCCTTTGAAAAACCGGTCGAATACGGGCAGAAGGAAGGCGGCCGTCTTGCCGGTGCCGGTCTTGGCTCTCCCCACGCAGTCGCGGCCGGTCAGGGCGACGGGAATGAACCTCTCCTGAATCTCGGTCGGCACGGAAAAATCGACCCGACCGAGCGCTTCCAGTGTCTTTGAGCCCAGTCCCAGGCCGGCAAAAGCCGCCGCGACGGGGCCGGGTATTCTAATCTCTCTGTTCATAGGCTTATTTCTTCCCGGGGGATTTTTCCCTCGGCTTGCAAATTATCTCCTTCACCCAGAGTTCGAAGAGGCGGTTGGGGTGGGCCGGGGAGATAACCAGGGCGGTATCCACGCCCCGGCCGGAGCCTCCCACCGATACCAGGTCTTTCCCCGTCAGCAGCCCCGCGTCGGCCGCCATCAGGGCGATCTCGACGGCCACCTTGGTCCCCTGCCCGAAGATCCGCAGGGAATCGGCCACCAGGTCCAGCGGGGTCCAGCCCCCCTTGCGGGAGAGGCCCCGCTCGGCGCCGGAGAGCGCGTGACTGCAGGTAAGGACGCGGGCCCCGGCCGCTTCCAGCCCGGCCCGGGCGGCGCGAGGCAGCGGATCGTCGAAGGGTTTTCCCGCTCCGGAATGATAGGTGACGGCGATCACCGTTCCCTTCGGGAACATCTCGACCGCCCGGAGAGCGGTCTTGCCGGTCTCGGTCGGGACCAGCAGCTCTTTTATCTTCAGCTCGCCCGCCCGCCGGACGGCGGCTTCCAGGACCCGGCCGGTGTGGCGCGGGCCGGGAGAGGGCAGGTAAACAGTTTTGGCTTCGATGGGCTTTCCGGTCATAACAAGGCTCCTTTAATTGAAGATTGAGAATTGGGAATTTTAACCCGCAGGATAAATTTGCGGGCCGGATTTCGAGTTTCGTATTCGGCTATCCGCCTTCTTCCAGTATCGTCTTGACCTTCCGGTAATCGTCCGGAGTGTCGATGTCAAAGCCGACGGCGGCCACCTCGATCTCCCGGACCCGGTCCGGATAGGTCCGGATGACCTCCCGGGCGCCCCGCTCCCGGACCGCCGGGAGCGAACGGGATAACAGCCCGAAAGGGAAGACGGCGGGATGGCCGCGGCGCCGGCCGCTCTTTCCGCCGGCCCCGGCCGCCAAAACCGGGATGACGACGGCGCCGGCGCTCTCCCGGTAGGCGGCGATGACGCGGTCGATCAGGGCGGCGGTTATCAGCGACTCGTCCGCCGGGCAGAGCAGAACCCCGGCGTCGTCCCCCGGTGAAAAGACGGAACCGATCCGCTCCACGCCCCGGGCCACCGAGTAACCCATTCCCCGTTCGTAATCCGGGTTGAAGACGATCAGGCCGGGGAAACCCCTTAAAACCTCCTCCACCCTCTCCCGGCGATGGCCGACCACGAAGACCGCGGCGGTAACGCCGGAAGCCGCCACCGCCCCCGCCACCCGCTCCAGAACGGTCTTTCCCCCCAGGTCCATCAGGAGCTTGTGGGGAGGAAACCGGCGGGAGAGCCCGGCGGCCGGGATCAGTCCGTAAACCGGCGGCCGCAAGGATGATCTTTTAACCTTCTGCCCCATACGGAAAAGCCGGACCGGCCGCCCGACGAGAGGCGGCCCCTACCGCTAACGGGAAGGAGCCTCCTCGATGAAAAGCTCATTGCAGGGGACGAAACCGATCTTCATCGTTTTCAAGGCTGCTCACCCAAAATAATATCCCAGATCGGCAAGGGAGCCGTCCCTTCCTTGGACTGCTTGAGGGCCTGGTCGAAGTCCTGCCGGGAGATAACCCCCTTTTCGATCAGAAGGTTGATCAGGGCCTCCTGGCGGTAGAAGAGCTCGCGGGCCTCGTCATATCTCAACTCCCTCAGAAGCCGCGCCCGGGCCTGGAGGAACTCCTCGTAATCACGCCCCGCCTCCACCCTCTCCTGGCGGATTTCGGGCTCCTCTTCTCCCACCACCCAACCCTCCGAGATCTTGTCGATATCGATCCAGGCGAAATCGTACCTGGCACTGAAAACCTGTCCGTAAATTATCAGGCGATCGTTGCGGCGGAGACGAGAAATCATCTCTTTCCGATCGGCGGGAAGGAAGAGATGGGCGAATATCCTCTCGCCGGCCTCCACGGCGAAACCCACGTAATCCCGGGAACTCCGGAAGACCTCACGGTCGTTGAGCCAGGTGCTGTCGATGTTGACGAACCGGCATTTAAGCTTGATCGGCACCCCGACATAGAGTTCCGGGCGTCGGCTCAAGGCATCGGGCTGGACCTCGATATAGTCGCGGGCGGGGGCCGAAACCGGAAGCAGCGCGAACAGGAACAGGACTGCGGATATTATTCTCATCACAGTTACTGAATATAACCGTCCGCCCCGGCCCTGGCAAGCCCGAATCGCCGCCGGGCGCCGGTAGGGGGTTTTGCTTGTCCGGCGATGTGAATTGTATTAACCTGATCAACCTCCGGCGGGGCGGCCGGGAAGGCCCGCGCCGCGGCGGCGGCGGCCAAACTTTCTCCCGGTCCGCCCGGGGGGTTTCACGATGAAGCAAGAAGAACGAATCCTGATTACGGGCGCCAGCGGATTTATCGGCAGTCATCTGGCGGACCATTTTCTCGCCTCCAATTTCCGTGTGCGCTGCCTGCTCCGCCCGACCAGTTCCCGGCGGTATCTCCCGGACGGAAGATTCGAGACGGCGATCGGCCGACTTTCGGACCCGGAATCGCTCCGGAAGGCGGTCAAGGACGCCGACTGGATCGTCCACTGCGCCGGCGCCACTTACTGCCGCTGCGAGGAAGATTATTTCGCGGTCAACCGGTCCGGGACCGCCAACCTGCTCCGGGCGGCCGAGGAGGCGGCCCCCGGCCTAAAGGGTTTCATCTACCTGAGCAGCCTCTCCGCCGCCGGGCCCGCTCCGGGAGGACGGCCTTTGACCGAGGACGATCCCCCGGCGCCGGTGAGCTGTTACGGACGCAGCAAGCTTTCCGGCGAAGAAGAGGCAAAAAAATTCGCCCGGGCTTTTCCGGTGACGGTCCTCCGGCCGGCGGCGGTTTACGGCCCGCGCGAACGGGAGCTCTTCGAGATAATCCGCCTGGTCGGCCGGGGGTGGGAAATCCACCCCGGGCTGAGGGATATCCACCTGAGCCTGATCTACGTCTCCGACCTGGCCGAGGGGGTGGCGGCCGCGCTCCGGCGCCCCCGGGAGGGATTCCGGCTCTACTTTCTCGCCGACGGAAGACACTACCGGAGCGGCGAACTGACGGCCCTGGCCCGGGAGCTGATCGGACGCCGGACCCTTCGAATCAGGTTCCCGCTGGGACTGGCCGCCGGCGCGGCCGGACTGGCCGCCCGGCTGCGGCCGGGCGCCAGATGTGCCTTTTATCTGGACAAACTCAGGGAAATGAGACACAAATATTGGTTATGCGACATATCGAAGGCGAGGCGGGAAC
>PUNC01000150.1 GCA_003551625.1 PVC group bacterium
AAACGCGGAGCGGCTGAAATATTTATGGAAATTTTTCGATGAAAGCGATGATTCTCACCGCCGGGCTGGGCACGCGGCTGCTGCCCCTGACCAAGAAATGGCCCAAGCCCCTCTTCCGGGTCGGCGACCGGCCGGTTCTCGACTATCTCTTCGAGCTGCTGAAGGAATACGGCTTCAAGGAGGTAACGCTCAATCTTCACCACCTGGGCGAGCTGATCGAGCGCGAGGTCGGAGACGGAAGCGCGATGGGGCTGAAAGTCACCTATTCCCGCGAGCGGGAACTGATGGGCACGGGGGGCGGGGTGAAGACCGCCTCCGATCTCTGGAAGGACGAAGAGGTCCTGGTGATAAACGGCGACAATATCATCGATCTCAACCTGGAAAAATTGATCCGGGTTCACCGCGCCCGGGACGCGACCGCCACGATGGCGGTCAGGCCGGGGGCCGCCGACGCCGCCTACACGCCGATCCATCTCGACCGGAACAATATGGTCGCCTCCATCGGGGGGGAAGCGGATAACAGCGCCCATATCTTCATCGGAGCCCAGATCCTGACGCCGCGCTTTATCAAGCGGCTGCCGGCGGGAAAGCCGTCGTGCCTGATCAACCACGGCTACCGCAAGGCTCTGAAAAACTGCGACGGGATCGCCGCTATGATCACCACCGGCTACTGGCGGGAGATCAGCACCCCCGATCTCTACTGGCGGGCCAACCTGGATTTCCTCAAAGCCCGCCTGCCGGCCCATTTCTACCGGGGGAGGGAGGATTTCATCCGCCGCGGAATCTCGGCCGGAAAAGGCTGCGAATTCGGGCACCGGACCCGCTTCTACTACCCGGTCTATATCGGCGACGACTGCCGGGTGGGGCGGGACTGCGTCCTCGGCCCCTCGGCCCTGCTCGGGAAAGGGGCCGCGGTCGGCGACGATTGCGCGGTCGAGAACGCCGTTCTCTGGCCGGGAATGAAAGTCCGCCGGGGCGCCCGGCTCCGCGACACCATCGTCACCCCCCACGGAAAGGTCAAGATCAAGCCCCGGGAAGACTGAGCGCGGCGGACGGCGTCACCAGCCGATGCCGGGGCGGGTGGCGGTCTTGCGGATCTCCCTCTCGTCCGCCCAGTCCAGCAGACCGGTCTCGATATCCATCAGGTTAAGCGTGAACTGGTAATAGACGTCCTGCCGGCGGCCGGCGCGCTTGACGATGGATTTGATGTTTCCGATCAGCATATAGTCGGCCCCGACCAGCCGGCCCAGGGATTTGGCCGTCTCGGGATCCACCAGGCCGGATTCGTGGTATCTCATCTCCTCGACCGCCGCCCGGCTCTCGTCTTCCATCGCCGCGAAACGCACCTGCCCCGACTGCAGCATCTGGGTGCGGATCTTGTCGGTGATCAACCGGGTGTCGATATGTTCGGTGGTCCGGTTCTCGACCCCCTTGACGATCAGGACCGGTCTCTCTTCGGCCCCCGCGATCACCGGCGACTGCAGGAGCGAATCCACCATTCTCTCCGCGATCAGATGAAGGTCGGTGGCGCCGAAATCCACCGTCACCGTCTCCACCGCCTTGGGGTCCCCGTATCCGACCCGGCGGGCACAACCCGTCAAGACCAGCGCCGCCGCCAGGAGCGGAGCCGCCGCGATAGCCAGTTTTTTCATCACATTCCTCCCGTACCAACGGCTACTTCTGTTTTATCTGCAGACGAAAACGTTCCACCTCCGGCGAAGGGGCGACGGCCGTGAGCTCCCGGAAGGAGTGGCCGTATATGACCGACGGGTTCCAGGCCCCGGTGCCCTTGGGAACCGTCCAGCCGTCATCCCCGAGCCACTCGAAATAATAGACAAAACCGTAATCGGAGGGCTGGCGGTTGCGCAGCCGCGCCTGCACGTGGAGCCGGTCATTGACGTCGCGGTAGGTGTTGACGGCCGCCACCTCGAGCCGCCGCGAGGAAGCCCGGTCCAGAAAGATCACGCTCTCGCCGATCAGTTCCCGTTCGTGAGGGCCGACATCGGGCCCCACCGCCACCCGGGGCGCGCCGCAGGATAACAGCATCGCCGACGCCGCCAGCGCCGCGAGGGCGGGCGGAAAAGTCCTGAAAGCCATAGTCGCCTTCATATCTCCCCCTTGCTTGTAGCGAGGTTGCTTAATTATAACATCTCGCCGGCCCGGGCTTCCACCGGGCCGGCAGGGAACATTCCCCTATTTCCCTTCAGGCTCCGCCGGCCGGCCCGGTCTTTCCTCCGCCCGCAAAACCGGGCGGGGACGGCGCGACAACGGGGGCCGGGGAAGTTCCGCCCAGTGGGCGCTGACCCCGGCCCCGGCGCGACGGGGCCCGGAGTCGATCGCCCGGATATTGACCACCGTCGTCCGGTCGGGCGCGAACTCGACCTCCTTCTCGATCGTCGCCGCCGGGCTTCCGGCGGCATCGAGTACGGTTATTTCCACCTTCCTTTTCCCGGCCTCGGGATAATACCGGAAGGCCTGGAAATCCCGGGGCAGCGTCAGCCAGCTCCTCAAATCGGCCTGCTCGCTCAATAGGCTGTAGAAGCTCACCAGCAGCCCGCCCCAGCCGCCGGCCTGCTCGGAAGCGGCGTGCAGGGCGGTTCCCTTCAACCCCAGCCGGAGCAGCTGCCGCACCACCATCGCCGGCGCCCGGTCGGCCAGCGCGCGGTAGGCCTGGGCTTCAACGTCATTGAGAACGCGCGTCCGGCCCGCCGCCGTCCCGGAAAGCCGAACCTCCGCGGTCCGGAAAGCGCCGGGAACCGACCGATAGACCGGAAACGCCGCCGACAGCCAGCCCCGGCGGGTGGGAACCGGGACCGCGATCCCTTCTTTCACCGGAGCCATTCCGTTCTGAAAGATAATCACCAGATCCCCGCGCCCGCGGAGATCGTACCCGCCGGAGGGACGGATGTCATCGGCCCCGTAGGAGGCCGCGTCCAGGCCAGCGGGCGCGAAATCCGGGAAAAGCGAAAGCAGCCGCCGGCAGTCGATCAGGGCGGAATCGTACTCTCCACCCAGATCGTATATCAGCGAGGAAAGCCAGACCCCGAAACCGGAGAGGTAGAGTCCCCTCCCCCCCGCCGCCTTCCGGGCCGCCGGGCCCATCGAGGCGACGATCCTCTCCTCGATTCCGGAGACCGCCCCGGCATCGAAACCGTGCTCCTCTTTCCGTTTGTCGGCGGCCCGGATTCTCCGCGAACTCGCTTCCATCTCCAAATCGTGGCGCAAATCCAGGCGCCGGATTTCCACCCGCGCCCCCTCCAGGTCGCCCAGCATCAGAAAGTTGATCGCCTTGTAGGCGTGAAGCAGTATTCTCTCGAAGCCTTCCCCCTCGTAAGGAAGAAGGGTCTCATTGGTCAGCAGGGCGCCCGTCTCCTCGATCGCGTCGCGGCCGCTGACTACCGGCCGTTCTTCGTGTTCCCGGATCAACCGGTAGGCTTCCTCGAAATCCCGGTTGCTCCCGCTGAAATCACCCAGCGTATGGCGGATGGTTCCCCGCTCCAGGAGAAAGACCAGCAAATCCCGCTTCCGCGGCCGGATCCGGCTTATCGATTCCAGCGCCTGCCCGTAGTCGGCCCGGACGAACTCGTCCCGCGGACGCTGGACCCGCGCGGTATAACTCGCGCAGCCGCTTCCGATCAGGACGCAAGCCGCCATCGTCGAAATCTTCCCGATACTCATCCCGTGACACCCCGAATTGTTTAGACCGTTCTCAGGCCGGAATATTCAACCAGCCGTCGCTCCGGAATTTCAAGATCATAATCAGCGAATAGAGCGCGATCAGGAAACCGATCGCCGACCAGGCGCCCACGAGACCGAAAGCGGAGACCACGGCCAGGAAGTAAGCCAGCGGTATGAAGATCAGCCAGTGGGTCAGAATCTCGATCTTCAGCACCCAGTGGGTGGCGCCGGCCCCTTCCAGACAGCCGGTCAGGACGATGCCCACCGCGTGAAATACCTGGACGGCGCCCAGGATCAACAGGGGGACGACCGCCAACTCCGCCACCGCTTGGTCGGGGGTAAAGACGGAGACGATGAAGCGGGGAAAGAGGATGAAAGCCCCGCCGCCCAACCCCATAAATACCACCCCCATCCGGCAGGCGCCCCAGCCGTAGTAGCGGGCGGATTGGGGGTTGCGCGCGCCCAGGGAGCTGCCCACCAGGGTGGCGGCGGCGATCCCGATCCCCAGGCCCATCAACAGGGTGCAGGAGAGAATCGTGATCAGGATGTTGCTGGCGGCCAGCTCTTCCACCCCGAGCATGCCCACGATCTTGAGGAAGATTAAAAAAGCGGAGAAACCGAAAAGCATCCGCAGCCCCTTGGGAAGCGAGAAGTAGAAGATCCGGTTGACGGCGGCGGCGTCGTAGTTGCCGCCCCGGAAGAGACGGGAGCCGCGCAGCCTCCGGTCGAAAAGGGCCCGGGCCAGGATGTAGAAAGACCCGATGATGACGCTGATGGTGGAGGCCAGCGCCGCGCCGCGCACCTCCAGCCGGGGGAAGCCCAGTCTGCCGAAGATGAGAAGGTAGTTGAGGACGATGTTGAGCAAGACCACCAGGATCATACACTGCATCCGGATTTTGGTCCGGCCGACGCCGTCGAAGTAGCCTCGCAGCGAGGTGATCAGCAGGAAGAAGAAGAGACTGAAGAAGCGCAGGCGGGTGTATTCGGTGGCCAGCTCCAGCACCCGGGGGTCTTCGATCAGCAGGTGCATAAAGGGAACGGCCTTGCTCACTCCGAGCAAGGAGAGAGCGAGGCCGAGCGGAAGAGTGAGGATCAGCGAATTGAAGAGAACCCGCCGCGTCCCCGGAAGATCGTTCTCGCCCCAGCGGCGGGAGACCAGGATCTGGGTGCCGGTCCCCAGCGAATCGAAGGTGAGCGCGACCACCATAAAAGCGGTGGAACCCAGGCCGGTGGCGGCCAGGGCGGCCGCGGAAAGCCGGCCCACCATCGCCGTGTCCACCACGTTGAGAAGCACCTGGCTGAGCATCCCCAGCATCACGGGGAAGGCGAGGCTGAAGACTCGCCCGGGGATGAAATGCGTGATATACTTCTTCAACGCTCTGCTCATAAACGGTAATATTATCGGAAAGCCCCGGCGGGAACCACGTTTTTCCGGGCCGGGCCGACAAGACCCCGCCGCGCGGGGAAAGGAACATCCAGTATGCTTATGCGCCCGAAAATCCGCCTCCGGCCCGCCTGGGCCGGCCTGGCGGCCCTCCTGCTGCTGAATCTCCCCTTTTCCGCCGGCGCCTTCAGCCGCTGGCAGCACGAGGTCATCGCGGTAATCGCCGAGCAGAACCTCACCCCGGAAGCCCGGGGAGAGATCCGCCGGCTGCTGGGGCCGGGAACCACCCTGGCCTCCGTTGCCGCCTGGGCCGACCGGATCCGTCCCCAGCGGCCGGAGACGGCGCCCTGGCATTACATCAATTATCCGCTCGACCGGGACGAGCCCGATTTCGACGTGATGGAGACCGAACGGGGGAACGTGGTCTGGGCGACGGCGCACTTCGCCGGGGTTCTGGCCGACCCCGAGACCGGGATGGAGGAGCGCCGCGAGGCTCTCAAGTTCCTGGTCCATTTCATCGGAGATCTTCACCAGCCGCTCCACGTCGGCGCCGAGGAGGACCGCGGCGGCAACCTGGTCCCCGTTCTCTGGCGGGGCCGGCCGACCAATCTTCACGCCGTCTGGGACGGCAGGATCTTCTCCGGGAGGCCGGACGAGACCCATCTCTGGGGCCGAAGACTTCAGCGGGGCTTGACCGAAGAGGAAAAAGCGGAGATCGCTTCCGGAACACCCTACGACTGGATGGTGGAGTCGGGGCTGATCGCCCGCCGCTACGCCTACTCCCACCTGCCCGAGCCGCCTCCGGGCGAGGAGGAGGATTTCCGGCCGGAGCTTTCGGGAGAATACGCCGAGATGATGCAGCCGCACTTCAAGGACCAGCTCCTGCGGGCCGGGCTGCGGCTGGGCCGGTTGCTCAACGAGATCTTCGATGAAGAGTTCGCCCCTTTCGAAGAGGAGGCCGCGGCGGCGGGGACGGTGAACTGACCCGGCGGTTTCGCTTCCCGCGACGCTCCGCGCGTCCCGACGATCGCCGGGGCGGAACGGTCCTGCCGGTCGGCGGCGAATCGAAACGGTTACGAATAATCCGGGTTGACGCCGTTCCGAAGAGATCCTGAAACGTATGCCGATGGGAAAGAAGAAGCTGCCGGTTTTTTTCCGCTCGCTCCGCTCCAACCGCCGGATTTTCCACATCGGGCTGGGGTTGCTCATAATCAACCCGCCGCTGGGCTGGCTGGGAGCGGCGATCGGCGCGACACTGGCCTGCCGGCACGGCGAGCCCGGCTACCTGCTGCTCGGGGCGGCAATCTACGTTTTCTCCTGGCTCCTGTTGGGAATCGGTCTGCTGCTGGCCGGGCCCCACGGGTTGGAGGTGGCCCGGGAGGAGAAGCGGCGCCTCCGGCGGCGGATCGGGAAGAGGCTACCCCCCCGGAAAAAACAAAACCACCCCTGATGGATAAATTTATCCCGGCGAACAAACGGTTGAAAGTAGAGTAAGGCCGGGTTTTTTGAGGATAAGCAGCCCGGACTATTCATAATCCGGGTTAAATAGCTTGATTCTCCGGCCGCCGGGTCGGAGAATCAGTTCCGGCAACGACCGGAGGCTTTCAGATGAAGAGAAGATGGCCCAAAATATTGCTGCGCTCCATCCTGGTCCTGCTGGGGCTGGCCCTGGTCTATCTCCTGGTGAATACCGTCTTCATCGCCCGGGACTACTTCTACGGTCCGGAGATGCTCTTCCTCAAGAGCCGGTATCTCTCGGTCGACATCTATCCCCGAGGGCACCAGTCGGCGGCGGTCTTCACCAACAACTATATCGAGGGCACCTCCACTGTCGAAGATATCGACATCCTGAGGCTCTTTCTGAAGAAGAGAGACATCCGGGGAGTCTTCTTCGTCATCCCCAACTACCTGGGGCTTCATCCCCTTGACGAGTCCGAGCAGGTCGTGGAAGAGCTCCGGAAGCTCGCCGCCGACGGCCACGAGATCGCCCAGGCCGGCACCTTTCATACCCTCCCCGAGGATCGGGAGGCCGGGGGTCCGCCCGGCCGGGAGCTGGCGGGGCTCAACTTCGAGGAAAGGCTGGAACGGGTGAGGAAGGGCGGCGACCTCCTGGCCGGGCTCGGTTTCCCGCCCTCCGGTTTCCGGGCGCCGGACTTCGAGATCGACCGGGATACCTTCCGGGTCCTGGAGACCGCCGAGTATCTCTACAGTTCCAGCTCCCTGATCCCTCCCCGGACCCTGGGGACCGTCCTGCGGCCGCCGCTCACCGCCGGGGTGCTCTATCCCTACCACCCCTTCGGATTCGACCTTCTGGAGTTCACCGGATCGCTTGACCCCACCCGGGACTACAACAAGAGCCTCCGGCTCTTCCGGCGCGTCCACGATCTTCAAGGGGTCTTCGTCTTTCATACTTACATCGGCAATATCGCCCGGCGGGAGAATATCAAAACCCTCGACCGCTTCCTGGAAACGCTCCGGGAAAAGAACACCTGGTTCGCCACCCTCGAGGAGATCAGCCGGTGGTGGCTGGCGCGGGAAAAACTCCGGGTGGAGACCCAGAACGAAGGGGACCTCTTCACCGTGATTATGACCAATCGCTCCCGCTACCCGCTGGACGAACTGGGCGTGAGGTTCCTCAAGCATCCTTTCGGAGCCCGGCGCTTCATCGTCCGCGACGGCCGGGGAGAGATCCTGGCCGAAGGCTTCCTCCCCCGGCGGGAGAAGCTGTTCGTGACCGTCCCCCCCTCGCCTCCCGCGGCACCCTGAACAGCCCCTACTTTCCGAGTCCGCCGCCGGTCCGGAAGCCGGAAAAGGCGGATCGGCGGGGGGGATTGCTTTTCCGGCCGGGGCGGCCTATAATTTTTGGCTGGAGAATCACCCCGCCGCAAAATGGAGACGGTCTTGAGCGAAACATCCAATCAACCGGAAGGCGCGGGCCGGGCCGACCTCACCACCTACGCCATTCTTTTCCTGACGCTGATCGCCGCCCTGACCGTATTCCGGGTGGCGAAGACGATTATGATCCCGTTTGCCACGGCGATCCTGCTGGCCTACCTCCTCTACCCGGCCGCGGCTCTCCTCAACCGCCTGAAGGTTCCCTACCTGCTGGCGGTGACATTGGTTCTGGGGGTGGTGCTGGCGGTCTTCTTCTTCGGCGGCGTGCTGATCACCGGAGAGATCAACAGCTTCATCCGCGATCTTCCCCGTTACCAGCGGGCGCTGTGGGACTTCGCGGAGAAGGTCTCGGCCGATTACGCCCCCTTCCTGGAGCGGATGGTGGAGATCTTCCCCAACCTCACCCCTCCCGCGCCGGCGCCGGTCTCCGGCCCCGGAATCCTGGCGCCGCTCTTCTCCTACCTGTTCCGCTTCATCAACACCGTCTTCGGCCTGATCTCCGACCTCTTCCTGATCTTCTTTATGCTGATCTTCCTGCTGGCCGACGCCCGGGTCTTCAAGGACAAGCTGGTCCGGGCCTGGGGGCGGGGCGGAAGGAGCAAGAAGGTCGAATCGGTGATCGAGCAGATCAACGAGGGCATTATGGGATTCATCCTCATCCGGACCGGGATCAATATCTGCCTGGGGGCGGTGGTGACCGTCATCCTTCTGATCCTCCAGGTGGATTACGCCTATATCTGGGGGCCGCTGACGGGGCTGCTCAACTTCATCCCGTTCTTCGGGGCACTGCTGGCGCTGATCCCCCCGGCGGTGGTGGTGATCCTGCAGCGGGGCAGCGTCTGGCCGGTGATTTTGCTGGTCGTCATCTACGTCGGGATCCAGAATCTGGAGGGGAACTTCATCACCCCCAAGCTGCTGGGGAAGCGGGTTAATCTCAACGCCCTGGCGGTGCTTTTGAGCCTGATCCTGTGGGGCTTTCTCTGGGGCCCGATCGGGATGATCCTGGCCACCCCGTTGACCACCTGTTTCAAGATTCTCTGCGACAACGTCGAGCCGCTCAAGCCGGTGGGCATAATACTGGGTGGGAGCCGGCCTCCGGCCGGCGGGAGCGTTTGAGAGGAGGGGTAATCCCGCCCGGCGAAAGAAGCGGCCGGCGGCATTATTTTAAAAAGAATGCTTGACTCCCGCCGGCCGCTTTTTTTATTATGCCCAACGGGTTAAAATCCGGTTAACATACGGTTATCCGACTTCGCAGATGCCCTGCTCTGGCGGATAACCCGCCTTCGCTAAAGCTTCGGCGGGTAAATATGGCAGGATCGCGGGATTTACGACTTCTTAAACCTGCAACTGCTTCGGTGAAGGTGGCTGTCCGTGGGGTTCCATGGCACTGCAGATCAGACTTCCGTTGACTCAAAGACAGGCCACGGTCCTCAGGTTCATATACGACTTCATCGCCCGCAACTCCTATCCGCCGACCGTGGCCGAGATCCAGGAGGCGCTGGGAATCGCCAACCCGGGATCGGTACACAAGGCCCTGGCCGCGCTGGAGCGGAAGGAATACCTGACCAGAAGAAAGAATGAGTCCCGCGGGATCCGGCTGACCCCGGCGGGAGAGGAGTTCGGCGGCCGAAACCGTCAATTGGAATTCAACTTTTAACCCAAGCTCGGGAGGAGCGGAGATGGAACCCTGCAGCGAGATTCTCCACGAAAACTGCCAGCAAGGACACGCCTATCTGGTGGAGCTGGCCGGCCGTCAGTTTGAGGCCAGGTTCACGGGATATCCGGACAACAACCAGTATCACCCGGCCTTCGAGATCGTCAGCAACTGCGACGAGATCAGAGTCATCCGCGAGATCGACTGAAAAGCGGGGTTTTCCCGCCGGGGATCAGAGGTCGCGGACGAACCGGTTCTTCTCGTCCACCAGCAGGATTCGGGGCTCGATCGTGGTATCGCTGAGTTCGAACCCCATTATGATCACCTGGTCGCCCTTCTTCACCAGGTGGGCGCAGGCGCCGTTCATACAGATCGTTCCCGAGCCCCTCTCCCCGCGGATGACGTAAGTCTCCACCCGGGCCCCGTTGGTGTTGTCAACGACCAGGACCTTCTCCCCGATGATGAAGCCGGCCCGGTCCACCAGATCTTCGTCGATCGTGATCGAGCCGACGTAATCCAACCGGGCGTCGGTAACGGTGGCGTTATGGATCTTTGATCTAAGCACCCATCTCATCTTGAAAAATCATCCTTTCGGTCCGGCGTGGCCTGATTCCGGCGGACTAAATTAGCAGAACCCCGGCCCGGCGTCAATCGGGCCGGGGGTTTTTCTTTCGCCGCCGGGAGCTGGAGAATTGCCTCCCGGGAATAGGATTGACTCCGACGGCGCAATCTACTATATATCATCCCTGGTAAAATCGTCCCCGGAGCGGCCGTATCCGGTTCCGGGAAACAAAGGAGGATCCGGTATGGAGATCTTATTGGAGAAGGATTTAATCTGCACGCAGGAGTGGGAGAAGGACGACCTCGACCGCCTGCTGGAGTTGGCCTTTCAGATGAAGCAGGACCGTTTCGGGAAAAAATACCTCAACATCCTGCATCGCAAACAGTTCTTTATGTTCTTCTACAACCCGTCGGTGCGGACCCGGCAGTCGTTTGAAGCCGCGGCCACGGAACTCGGCGCCCACTCCCAGTTTCTGGAACCCAAATCGATGCGGCTGAAGACCTCCAAGAGCGCCGGGGAGACGGTCGAGGACGCCGCCAAGGTGATGGAGCGTTACGCGGCCGGCCTGGGAATTCGGATCCTGGAAGACAAGATCGGGGCCTACGGAGAAGGCGACGAGCTGCTGCGGGAGTACGCCCGCTGGTCCCGGATACCGGTAATCTCGATGGCCCACGACAAGTTCCATCCCTGCCAGGGACTGGCCGACCTGATGGGGTGGATCGAATGGCTGGCCTCCTCCGGAAAACTGAAGACCGGGAGACTTGCGGCCAAGTTCGACCCCGGCGCCCTCAAGGGAAAGAAACTCCTTCTGACCTGGGCCTCGGGAGCGCTCTGCCGTTCCCTCTGTTCCGCCCACGAAGCGGCCCTGATCGCCAGCCGCTACGGAATGGACGTCACCATCGCCCATCCCGAAGGCTACAACCTCGACCCCAAGGTGATCGGCGAAGTGAAGATGAACTGCAAGAGCGAAGGCGGCAACTTCGAGGTGGTCCACGACCCGGACTCGGGCTACGAGGGGGCCCACGTGGTCTACTCCCGCAACTGGATGAGCACCGAAGCCTACCGGGACGGCGAGCTGAAGAAGGCCGAAGAAGTCGAGAAAGCCTTCGCGATCAAGGGCTGGACCTGCAACGCCGAGCGGATGGCCAAGACCGACAACGGCATCTTCACCCATCCGATGCCGATCGACCGGGGCTCGGAAGTCACCGACGAGGTGGCCAGCGGCCCCAACTCCTGCATCTATGACGTGGCCGAGAACCGGCTCCACGCGCAGAAGGCGATTATGGCGGCTACGATGGGCGGTTTTCTCGACTGAAAACCCCCGCGGGCCACAACACTTCAGCGCTAAGAAACCCTCTCCCCCGTCGGGGGAGAGGGCAAGGGTGAGGGGGGAAGCAAATATAACTGCGGCCGGGTCTGGTGAATGTTTACGGGCTAAAGATCCGAGTGGGGCCAATATCTGAACCGGCGCACCTGGAACCCAAAAACAAAACATACAAGGAGGCATAAAATGAGGAAGACGATCGTAATCGCCCTGGGGGGCAACGCGATCAAGCAGGCCGACGAATCGGGAACGGCCGAGGAGCAGTTCAAGAACGTCCAGACCACCTGCCGGCAGCTGGCCAGTATGCTTATGTACGGGCACCGCCTGGTCATCACCCACGGCAACGGCCCTCAGGCCGGCAACCTTCTCCTCCAGCAGGAGGCGGGAAAGGAAGAAGTACCCCCGCAGCCGTTCGACATCGTCGGCGCGATGACCCAGGGGCAGATCGGCTATATGTTCCAGCAGACCCTGCAGAACTTTCTCTGGGAGCAGCGCACCCCGCTGCCGGTGATCTCGGTGGTAAACCAGGTGCTGGTCAGCGAGGACGACCCCGACTACCAGGACCCGAGCAAGCCGGTGGGGCCGTTCTACACCAAGGAAGAGGCCGAGAAGATCAAGGCCGAGCGGCCCGAATACGTCATCAAGGAGGTCAAGCCCCCCAGCGTGGAGAAACGCTTCCGCCGGGTGGTCGCCTCCCCCGATCCGATCCGCAACATCGAGTATCTCGCCATCCGGAAGATGGTTCAGACCGGAATCGTGGTGATCGCCTCCGGCGGGGGCGGAGTGCCGGTGGTGATGGACGAGAAGGGCTGCTTCCGCGGGACGGCGGCCGTCATCGACAAGGACAAGGCCGGTCAGCGGCTGGCGGCGGTGGTGGGCGCCGACGTCTTTATGGTGCTGACCGACGTCGATCACGCCAAGGTCAACTTCGGAACCCCCGAAGAGCGCGACATCGGCTGCGCGACCTACTCCGAGATGGTCAAATACGCCGAGGAGGGACATTTCAAGGCCGGCAGTATGGGCCCCAAGGTCGAGGCCTGCCTCCGCTTCATCAAGTGGGGCGGCACCCTGGCGATCATCACCAGCCTCGACAAGGCCATCGGCGCCCTGATCGGCCAGACCGGCACCAGGATCGTCCCCGACCCGGTCTGCTGAAGCCGACAAGATATCCGCCGGCGCGGGGCGAAGGCTCCGCCCGGCGTGGAGTGCGGAGCCACGTCCGGCAGAATTGACGGAGAAAGCCTCCCCGGAGTGCGGAGCCACGTCCGGCAGAATTGACGGAGAAAGTCTCCCTGGAGTGCGGAGCGAAAGCTCCGCTTAAAAAGTTGGGCCAAGCTCTCGCTTGGAACTCCAGAGAGTAAACCGATGGTTCCGAAGGAGTTGATTAGTGAAGAACGTTAAAAATTTGTGCTGCCTGGGCTGCGGACGGGAACACGGCCGGGAAGGAATGCGCTACCGGTGTTCCGCCTGCGGCGAAAATCTCGACGTGGTCTATGATTACGGCGCCGCGGGCGGGAGAATCAACCGGGAGCGGCTGGCCGCCGACCGGAACCTTTCGATCTGGCGCTACTGGGAACTGCTGCCGCTTTCCGACCGCCGCTGGATAATGCCACAGCAGATCGGCTGGACGCCGCTTTACCGGACAAGCCGGCTGGAGAAACAGCTCGGCCTCAACTCCGTCTATCTCAAGGACGACGGCCGCAACCCCTCGGCGTCGTTCAAGGACCGGGCCAGCGCGGTGGCGATCGCCAAGGCGCTGGAACTGGGTTTCGAGACGATCGCCGGGGCCTCGACCGGCAACGCCGCCTCCTCGACCGCCTGTCTCGGCGCCGGCCTGGGATTGAGCCCCGTTATCTTCGTCCCCCGCTCCGCCCCGGCGGCCAAGGTGGCCCAGCTGCTGGTCTTCGGCGCCCGGGTCTTCGCCGTCAACGGCTCCTACGACGACGCCTTCGACCTCTGCACCCGGGCCTGCGAGGAGTTCGGCTGGTATAACCGCAACACCGGGATGAATCCCTATACCCGCGAGGGCAAGAAGACCGTCTCCTTCGAGATCTGCGAACAGCTCGGCTGGCGAGTTCCCGACCGGGTCCTGGTGCCGGTCGGCGACGGCAATATCATCAGCGGGGTCTGGAAGGGTTTCCGGGATCTGCGCGCGGTCGGCCTGACCGACCGGCTGCCGAAACTGGTCGCCGTTCAGTCCTGCTTGAGCGGGGCGGTGGCCGACGCGGTCCGAAGCGACGGACCGGTCCGCTCCTGCAAGGCGACCACCATCGCCGACAGCATCTCGGTGGACCTTCCCCGGGACGGGCTGGCGGCGGTAAAAGCCGTGCGGGAATCCGGCGGGGAGGCGGTAACGGTGACCGATGAGGAGATCGTCGCCGCCATCGTCAAACTGGCCCGTCTCACCGGAGTCTTCGCCGAGCCCGCCGGTGCCGCCTCCCTGGCCGGGCTGTTCAAGCTCCGGGAGGAAGGCAGGCTGGAAAAAGACGAAACGGTCGTCTTCCTGGTTACCGGGAACGGCCTCAAGGACATTCAAACCGCCATCAAGGCCACCGGCGAGCCGACGCTGATCGAGCCGGACCTCAAAGACTTCATCAAAGCCTGGGAGCAACAGAACAAAAACCAATGAAAAAAGACCTGATCTCCATCGCCGACTTCACCGCCGAAGAACTGGCCGGATTTTTCCGCCTGGCCGCGGAGCTTAAATCGAAACTGAAAAGCGGGATCCCCCACCGGTTGCTTGAGGGGAAGGTCCTGGCCCTGCTCTTCGAGAAACCGTCGCTGCGGACCCGGGTCACCTTCGAGGTGGATATGATCCAGCTCGGGGGCGCCTCGATCTACCTCTCGCCGAGCGACATCGGTCTGGGTAAGCGGGAGACGGTGGCCGACACCGCCCGCAACCTCGAGCGCTGGGTGGACGGGATTATGGTTCGCACCTTCTCGCATAAGATCGCGCTCGAGCTGGCCGAAAACTGCTCGATCCCCGTGATCAACGGCCTGACCGACCTGCTCCACCCCTGCCAGGTCCTGGCCGACCTTCTGACCGTGATCGAACACTTCGACCTTGACCCCGCCCGGCCCGACTTCACCGGAATCAAGGTGGTCTTCGTCGGCGACGGGAACAACGTGGCCAACTCCTGGATCAACGCTTGCGCCCGGCTCGGGGTGGACTTCACCATCTCCTGCCCCGAGGGGCACGATCCCGACTCCGGGATCTGGGAAGCGGCCCGCGCCGACGGGGCGAAGCCGGTTCTGCTCCGCGATCCCGCCGCCGCCGTGGAGGGGGCGAAGGTGATCTACACCGACGTCTGGGCCAGTATGGGCCGGGAGGCCGAGGCCGCGGAGCGCAAGAAGATCTTCGCCCCCTACCAGGTCAACTCCGCCCTGGTCGCCAAAGCCGATCCCGGCGTCAAGGTGATGCACTGCCTGCCCGCCCACCGGGGCGAGGAGATCACCTCCGAGGTCCTCGACGGCCCCCACTCGATCGTCCTCGACGAGGCGGAGAACCGCCTCCACCTGCAGAAAGCCGTCCTGGCCCGCCTGATGGGACGAAAAAACGCATAGCTCATTTTTTCCGCTTTTCTCACACAAAGGTACGCAGGAGCAAAGAAACCTTCCTGGAGTGCGGAGGCATATCCGGCGGAATATGACGGAGAAAGCTCCGCTTTAACGCCGCCGAGGACGCGGCCAAACAGACCCTCGCACTCCAGAAGGCTAAACGGCTTGGTTTAACCGCGGAACACCGACCTGCAGAGTTTCACCGCGGGTTAAAATGTCGAATTTCGAAGGGAGATTGCTTCGGCTTTCTCGCTTCGCTCGAAGCCTCGCAATGACAATTTTTTCTAAGACGAATGAGAGGGGCGCGGCGGGGTATTCTGGATCCTGACTTCTGGGTCCTAATTGTATTCTTTGCCTTTATGATTCCGCTCAAGGACATCAATCCCACCCGGACGGCCCCCTTCCTCACCTACATTCTGATCGCCGTCAACGCCCTGGCCTTCTTCCTCCAGATCTCCCGCGGCCTGGAAGAATCGGTCCGCTCCTACGGCGCCACCCCCTACTTTCTCTTCCGGCCCGGCGCCGAGAGCGCCGAATATCTGGAGGTCCCGCACCGGCGGGACCGGTTCTGGGGAGCCAGGAGAGTGGTGGTGGAGCGGCCGCGGCCGGGGGCCTTCGGATCGCTCTTTACCTCGATGTTTATGCACGGCGACCTCTTCCACCTGCTCTTCAATATGCTCTTTCTCTGGGTCTTCGGCAACAACATCGAGGACAGCTTCGGCCATTTCAAATTCATAATCTTCTACCTCGCCTGCGGGGTGGCCGCCGCTTTCGCCCACTCGGTCTTCAACCCCGAATCCCTGATCCCGATGGTCGGAGCGTCCGGCGCGATCTCGGGGGTGATGGGGGCTTACCTGCTGCTCTACCCCCGGGCTTCGGTGGTAACGCTCATACCCATATTCTTCTTCTTCCACCTGGTCCGTCTTCCGGCCTTCGTCTTCATCGGGGTCTGGTTCTTCATCCAGTTGCTCTCGATCGGTTCGCCGGCCAACATCGCCTTCCTGGCCCACGTGGGAGGCTTCGTCGCCGGCCTGATTCTGACCCGGCCGTTTGAAAGGAGATGGCTGACCGGATGAGGGAAGCCAATGAGGAGAGACCCGAAAGCGCGGGGGAGATTGCTTCGCCCCTCGCTTCGCTCGGGTCTCGCAATGACAGGAGGAGAAGACCGGGTCTCGCAATGACAGGAGGAGAAGACCGGGTCTCGCGATACTTCAGCCATTAATAATTTGTCATTGCGAGGAGCGGAGCGACGAAGCAATCTCGTATGCTTTTCGCCCTGACCGCAATCAAGCCCGGCTAAAATAATGAAGACTACGCTTCGCAAACGCTACCTGCTCTACCTGGTCCGCTGGCAGCTCTCCACCCCGATCCTGGCGGTCTGCGTCTGGCTGCTGACCGACTCCCTGGGGGCCACGCTCACCACGATCATCGCCAACCTGATCGGGGGGCTGATCTTCTTCTGGGTTGACCAGTGGATATTCCGGCACACCGACATCTTTCACGGGGGGGAACTGTGGGAGGTCCGCGACGACCTGGTCTGCGCCGACTGCGGGAAAGGATCGGTCCGCGGCTACCGGCTGGTCAAGAAAGCCGGCTACGACCGGAGCGAAGACCGGATTCCCGAGTTCCGCTGCCACGACTGTTCGCGGGAAAAATACGAGCGCGACGGCCACGGCGACAGTTCCTGACCATTCCTCCGCCGGTTATCCGCCCGGCCAGTCTTCCACTTGCAGGCCCGTCATCCCCGCGAAGTCCCGGACGTTCCGCGTCGCCCGCACCGGTTCGTGCCGGGGGGCGACGGCGGCGATCATCAGGACGCTCACCGGCCGGGGTTTCCCCTATAAAAAACCTTTCTCCCGTCTTGACAGCCTCCGAAAGATTGGTAAGATGTTGAGACATTATCTCAATATCGATGAAGAGCCGATCCCGACAACTCCAGGAACACCTCTCCCGGCTTGGAT
>PUNC01000175.1 GCA_003551625.1 PVC group bacterium
GGCGGGAGGAGGTGTTTTCAAACTCTCGGACCGGTCGGACGGGTCGGAAGGTTTTATGGGAAGGGTTTGCCGGCAGTCCGGGAAAACCGAACAACCCCAGAACTCCCTGCCCTCTCCCGGGCCGCTCCGCGACGAGCGCCGCTTCATCGGCTTTCCGCACGACGGGCAGTCCGGCGCTTCCGGCAATGGGGGTTTCGATGGAAGCGCGGCGGGAGGAGGTGTTTTAAAACTCTCGGACCGGTCGGACGGGTCGGAAGGTTTTATGGGAAGGGTTTGCCGGCAGTCCGGGAAGGCCGAACAGCCCCAGAACTCCCTGCCCTCTCCCGGGCCGCTCCGCGACAAGCGCCGCTTCATCGGCTTGCCGCACGACGGACAGTCCGGCGCGGCGGCGTCAGCCCCAGCTCCGGCAGAGGCTGGCCTGCTACGGCTTCTCCGGCGGTAGAGGTTTTCACTGAAACCGCCGTGCGGCAGAAGGGGGCCGTTGTCTTCGTTCATAGCAACTCCTTCGGAAAACCGGTTTTCCGATTGATCGGGTTTTCAAACTCTCGGACCGGTCGGACGGGTCGGACCGGTCAGAGGGTTTTATCTTTCAATCCCGAAACAGCTTTTCACAAATTTTCAGGTTTGATATTTTACCAGCCCCCCCATTTTCTGGTAAAGGTTTTTCCCCGACCATCGTCCGCCAATTTTCTAAAGCTATTCGCAACGGTCTCTGTTATCTTTGTTGCCTTGAGAACGAAATCACCGGAAAAGTCGCGGCTATTTTACTAATGAAAACCTTCAAACCGGTCATACTCGCGGCCCTGACCGCCCTGGCGGCGGGCTTCTTTCCGGCCGCGGCTGAAGCCGTCGAGCACGACCTGATCTTCGGCGGATACGTCCTGACCATAAAAAACCATTCCACCCGGGGCGCCCTGCTAACCTATCGCCTCTGGCTCACTCCGCCGGCCGGCGGCCCGGACCGGTTCACCCCGCTCTACCCCCGGCCTTTCACCTGGGGATTTGAGGTCAAGGGGGGTAAACTCAACCATCCCGAGGAAGCCTGGGAGGCCGTGCTGGCGCTGAAATTGAAATACGAACTGGAGTTCCTGCCGGGAACCGGGTTCTTCGCCACGCTGGGGGGCGGCGGCTCCTACTCCGAGGCCGACTATCACGCCGTCCCCACCAACTACAGTTTCGTCGGGCGGGTGGGCCTGGGCTGGCGGCTGGACCATTTCCTGGTCCAGACCGTCTTCGAGCACCGGAGCAACGGCGGCATCCGCAAACCCAACCGGGGCGTGGACCTGCTCGAAGTCGGCGCGGGATTCCGGTTTTAGGCCGGATTATTCAAAAGAAACCAAATTCTAATCCGCGATGAAAGAGAAGAAACGGCAATCGCCGGCCAAGGGGCGGATCGTCTACCGGGGACCGTTTTTTGTCCTCCGGGAACTCCCCGGAACCGTCAGCGGCGAAAAGACGAAAAAGTGGATCGTCCTGGAGCATCCCGGCGCGGCGGCGGCGGTGCCCGTCCTTCCCGGAGGGAAAATCGTCCTGGTCCGGCAGTATCGCCCGGCGATCGGGAAGCGGACCCTGGAGATCCCGGCCGGCAAGCTCGAACCCGGCGAGTCGGCCGAAAGCTGTCTGCAACGGGAACTGGCCGAGGAGATCGGCCGCCGGGCCGGCCGGCTTGAACACCTGGCAAGTTTTCATCCCTCTTTCGGAATCAGCGACGAGATCATTCATGTCTTCCTGGCCTCGGGACTGACCGAAGCCAAAGCGGAGACCGGTGACGAAAGCCGGATCGAGACCGTGATCCTGCCGCTTCCCAAAATCGAACGACTGATCGCCGCGGGCGAGATCACCGACGCCAAGACCATCATCGGCGTCGCCGCCGCCCGAGCCCGTTTGAAAGACTGAACCGCCGCGGAATTGACAAGCGCGAAAAAAGCTGAGATAATAAGAAGGATTCCGAATATCTATTCCGCCTCGAAAAGAAACGCGTATGATAAAAATCCTGACAATAACGTTGATCGCGACTTTGATCCTGCCGGCCCTGTTCGCGCCGGGGGCCGAAGAGACGTCCGAACCCTATCTCAAGTTCTCCGGCGCCACCGGCACCATCTTCGGATCGACCACGCTGCTCAACACCGGAACCGCCAAGTATTTATTGGATTGCGGGATTTTCCAGGATGAGGGGTTGATGGACGAAGACGAGATCAGGAAACACAACGAGTTCTTCCCCTTCGATCCCCGCGAACTCGACGCGGTCCTGATCACCCACGCCCACGCCGATCACATCGGCCGCGTTCCCTATCTCTACAAGCTCGGTTACAGCGGCAAGGTTTACCTCACCAGAGCTTCCGCCGAGCTGGCCCGCGAGATGCTCAACCTTTACCTACGGATAGCGGAGTGGAGCGGCGAGACCCCGCTCTACCGGCAGGCCGACATCGACAACGCCCTGCGGAATATGGTCCCCTGCGACTACCACCGGCCCTACTCGCTTCCCGGCGGGGCGGAGGTGACTTTCCTGGAAGCCAGCCATATTCTCGGCTCGGCCATGATTAAGGTTCAATTCCCGGTCGAAGACGATACCTACAGCGTGGTCTGGACGGGCGACTTCGGACCGCCCCACTCCCCCTATCTTCGTCCCCACGACATCATCGCGGAGGCGGACTTCGTGATTATGGAGTCGACTTACGGAGATCGCGTCCATTCCGACCAGGCCGAAGACCTGCAGGACTTCCGCGACATCGTCAACTCCACGATCAACCGGGGCGGAGTGGTTATGATCCCGGCCTACGTCCTGGACCGGACGCAGAAGATCCTTTACTACCTGGGACAGTTTACCCGCCAGGGCCTCTTCGACCGGCCTTTCCGGGTATACGTGGACAGCAGAATAGCGAACGATCTGACCGCGATCTACCGCCGCCATCTTCACCTCTATAACGACGAAACGCAGGAAGCGGCCCGCCTGGGCGAGCCGCCTTTTTCATTTCCCGCCCTCTGGATGGGCCGACCGCCGGACGAGATCGATGGGCCGGCGGTTATCATCGCCCCCGGCGGGATGGCCGACGTGGGCTCGATTCAGAAGCATCTCGCCCGTCATCTCTCCAATCCCAACAACACCGTCCTCTTCGTGGGCTTTCAGGCCGAAAACACGGTCGGCCGGAAGATCCTGGACGGGGAGCCCATAATTCAACTGGAGGATTCGACGGCCACTGTGCGGGCAAGGAGCCGCTACCTGAGCAGTTTCTCCGGCCACGCCGACTACAAGCAGATGACCGCCTGGCTGAAAAACTTCAAGAGGATCGGCCGGATTTTCCTGATTCACGGCCAGCCGGAATCAACGGCGCATTTCGCCGCCCATATCGAAGAGAATACCCCTTTCACCACCCACGTTCCCGAATACCTGGAGAAGGTTACGCTGACCCCGACCCTGGCGGGCCGGGCATCCGTCGAGTGATCCTTTCTTCACATCGGAAGCCAACTGCTCCGAACCCGCCCGGCGAGGGCGGGTTTTTTTAATTGAAAAACCTCCGGGCGGGCGGCTAAAATAAGTTTTCAGCGTGTCAACAGCCGAAACCTCCGGCGGCGGCCTTGAATTACTTTTCAATCTTAAGCATTGTTTTGGGGGTGGCCCTGCTGGCGCAGTGGCCGCTCTTTCGTTTCGGCTTCAAGCCGGGCGCCGGCGGGAAGATCGGGTCAAGGACCGGCCGGGCCGGATACTGTCTGCTGGGGCCGGCGTTCACGCTGCTGGTGGGGATAACCTGGCACCGGCATTTCACGCTCGGCGTGGAGCATTCCCTCCTGGCCACGGTCCTGTTGACCCTGCTTTATTTCAAGAGCGTCTGGACGCTCTTCAGTTACGATAAATTCCGGCAATGGCTTCAATACCGGGCGGCGCGGCGGTGGTTCTTTCGCGCCGGGGACTTGAACGCGGTTCTGATCGGACTCCTGTTCCTTTTTCTGGGACTGGCGATCTACTGAATCTTAAGCAAGGGAGAGAATAATGGATTTAAAGAAGGTTAAAGCCCTGTCGATATCCAAACCCAAAACCGTCTCGGAACTGGTCAGCGAAATGGCCGCCACCGGTTACCAGGGGAGAAGGCTGGCGGAGGCGGTTGAGGTCTGGAAGAGAATGATCGAAGACCCCGAGACCACCATTCTTTTGGGCTACGCCGGATCCCTCTCCACCGCCGGCCAGTGGAAACTGATATCGTGGCTGATCGAAAACCGCTTCATCGACGTCCTGGTCGCCACCGGAGCGAACCTTTCCGAGGACCTGGTGGAGGCGATGGGGCGAAGTTACTATCAGGGTTCTCACCTGGCGGACAACGCCCGGCTCTTCAAAGACGGTCTCAACCGCTATTACGACATCTACGGCCGGGAGGACGACTACCTGGAGATGACCGAACTGATCGCCGATTTTTACCTCACGCTGGACAAAGACGGGATCTACTCGTCCCGGGAGATCTTCTACCGTTTCGGCCGGTGGCTGGAGGAGAAAAAAGTCGACGGCATCGTCACCGCCGCCGCCCGCAACCGCGTTCCCATCTACTGCCCGGCCATCGCCGACAGCCCCTACGGCGACGCCGCCCTGATCTCCCACCGCAAGGGCGTGTTGCCGAAAATCGACGGAATCAAAGACTACGTGGAGTTTATGCGGCTGGGGGAAAAGGTGAAAACCACCGGGGTGATCTACATCGGCGGGGGGGTTCCCAAAGATTTCATCCAACTGCTCGCCGCCACCTCCGATCTCCTCTATGACGACCTGCGCGTCCCCAACCGGGAGGGGCGACAGCAGCGTTCCGGGACCGACGAATCGTACTACCCCCACCGCTACGCGATTCAGGTGACGACGGACTCCCCCCAGTGGGGGGGGTTGTCCGGCTGCACTTTCGAGGAGGCCGTCTCCTGGGGGAAGGAGGATCCCGCCGGAGATCTGGTGCAGTGCTACTGCGACGCCACCATCGCGCTGCCCCTGATCGTCCACGCGCTGGCCGAGCGGGTCTCGTCTCCCCGGCGAGGAACCGACTTCTCCGAGATCTTCTCCGGCTGATGACCAAAAAGACCGGGATCGATTCCGCCGGCGGCTCCGAACCCATAACCCTCCGGGGAACGCTCTCCCTTTCCGAAGGGCGCGAACTGCTCGAGACTGTAAAGGAAAGGATCCGGGCGGGGGCCAAAGAGATCCAAATCGATCTCGCCGGACTGGACGGAATCGACAGCCCGGGCGCGGCAACGCTTATCCAGGCCTGGCGGCTGGCGCGGCAGAAAGGCGGCCGATTGAGATTGAGCGGGGCCCGGGGGAAAACGGCCGCCTTCCTGGAACTGATCCGGGAAAGCTTCCC
Source organism: PVC group bacterium (assembly GCA_003551625.1). GTDB lineage: Bacteria > Auribacterota > Erginobacteria > Erginobacterales > PUNC01 > PUNC01. Next base: position 5,331 of record PUNC01000175.1, read on the forward strand.
GCCCCCCGCTCCGCCCCTCCGGCCTTCGAGAAACCCGCTGGCCGGACTGGGTGAAAAAGGACTCGTCGCGCTGGCGGAGATCCGGGCGGCGGGACGATTGGTGGTGGAAGCGGTTTACTGGTCCTTCATCGCCCCGCTGGAAGGGAGAGGCCTGCGCTGGAAAAGCCTGATCGGCGAAATCGACGAGATGGGATTCAAGGCCATCGGGATCGTCGCCCTGATCAACTTTCTGCTGGGGGTGGTGGTGGCGATGCTTTCGGCCGCTCAGCTGCGGCTGTTCGGGGTCCAGATCCTGGTCGCCAGCCTGGTGGTAATCGGTTTCGCCCGGGAGCTGGCCGCCCTGATGACCGGAATCGTGGTCTCGGCCCGTTCCGGCGCGGCGATCACCGCGGAACTGGCCGCGATGACCGTATTCGAAGAGGTGGACGCCCTCAAGTCGATGGGTCAGAACGTCTCCCGGTTTTTGATCGCGCCCAAGTTCCTGGCCATCATCGTCTGCCTGCCGCTGCTGACCGCGATCGGTTTCGTCACCGGAGTGGCCGGGGGTTTCGCCCTGGGGATCTTCTCGCTGGGATTTACTTTCAACAGATGGTGGGAGCAGACCCTGGAGGCGGTCACCACCGGGGATCTCCTCCAGGGATTTATCAAGTCGCTGGTATTCGCGGTCATCATCGTGGTCGTCGGCTGCCACCACGGCCTGCGGGTGAAAGGCGGGCCGCGGGCCATCGGACAGGCCACCACCCGCGCGGTGGTGCAGGACATCTTCCTGATCATCGTGGCCGATCTGGTCTTCGCCAGTCTCTTTTATTTTCTCGCTTGAAAAGATTTGGCCGGTGAATCTAAAATCAACAGCGGCCGTAAATACCGAACCGGTGATCCGGGTAGCGGGTTTAAGCGCGGGTTACGGCGACCGGCAGGTCCTGGAGAACATCGGATTCGATATCTTCCCCGGAGAGATTCTGACCATCGTGGGAACCTCGGGCTGCGGCAAGACCACGCTGCTCAAAAACCTGATCGGCCTGGCCGCGCCGGCCAGAGGCTCGATCCGTTACTGGGGGCGGGAAATCACCGGCCTGGACGACGAGGCCCTCAACCGGCTGAGAAGAAAGATCGGGGTCAGTTTTCAGTCCAACGCGCTCTTCAATTCGATCAGCGTGGCGGAGAACGTGGCCCTGCCCTTGCGGGAAAGCCGGGCCGTCGATCAGGAGATCATCCCGGTAATCAGCCGGATGAAGCTGAGCCTGGTGGGGCTGGGCGATACCGCACACCTGATGCCCGACTCGCTCTCCGGCGGGATGAAGAAAAGGGTGGCCTTCGCCCGGGCGGTGGCCCTCGATCCGGAGATCGTCTTTTTTGACGAACCGTCCTCGGGACTGGACCCGGTGACCGCCGCCGGCCTGGATCGCTTGATCCGGCGGCTGCGCGATCTGCTGGAGATCACGGCGGTGGTGGTGACCCACGACCTGGCCTCGATCCGGGCCATCGCCGACCGGGTGCTGATGCTGGCCGAGGGGAGGATCGTCTTCCTCGGCGGTCTGGAGGAAGCCGACCGCTCGGCCGACCCGGTCGTGCGCGCTTTCTTCGACCGGGGGCGGGAAAGGAAATAAAGCGAAACCGGAGAATGAGTACCAGAGCCCAGAATATAAAAGCCGGGGTTTTCATCGTCTGCGGATTGGCGGTGATCGCCGCCGTCTTCGCCGCGATGGCGCGCAAGCATCACCTTCCTCTCGATCCATACTATATTCTCTTCAAAGACAGCGTTCAGGGCCTGGAGAAGGAATCGGCCGTCCTCTACCAGGGGGTGGAGGTGGGGAAGGTTCTCGATATCAGCGTCACCGCCGAGAACCTGGTTCTGATTGAAGTGGGCATCGACCCCGACCGGCTGACCCCCCGCGAGGGAATCCACGCCACCTTAAGTTTTTCCAGCATCCTCCGCGGCCTCCAGATCAACCTGGGCGGCGGCGACCCCGCCTCCCCCCCCCTTCCCCGCCATTCCCATATCACCGCCCGGCCGTCGGTGATCCAGGACCTGGCCAAGGAACTGCCCGAGATATTGCTGGAGATCAGGAGCATTCTGGCTAAAATAGACGGTTCCCTGGAGGAGGTGGGGCGGACCCGGCTCAAAGAGATCGTCGAGGCCACCGATCGAGTGATGGAGACCACCCGCGATTCCCTGGAAGAGCTTTCGATCTTCCTCCGCTCGGCCCGGGAATCGCTGGCCGTCACCGAACGCGAGATGGGCCGGACGATGGACGAAGTGGCCCAGACCCTGCGGCCCCTGCGCCGGACCCTGGAGACCGTCGCCGAGGACCCGTCGGTCCTCCTGCGGGGACCTTCCCGGCCGCGGGACGCCTACGTAAGATGAAAAACAATTCCAAGATATTTTTGACCCTGATCGCGGCGGGGCTGGCGGCGGCGGGCTGCCGCTCCGCGCCTACCCGTCACGAATACTTCCTGATCCGGCCGGCCGACGACGTCCTGCCCGCCGTCGCGACCTCTCCTCTCTCGCTCCGCCTGCGACCGGTCCGGGCGCCGGGCCGCTACCGGGAACGAATCGTCTACCGGCGCGACGACCAGCGAATGGGTTTTTACGAATACAGTCTCTGGATGGAACCCCCCGCCGAGATGATCGCCGGAATCCTGGAGGACGCTCTGCGCCGGAGGGCTTTCTTTGCCCGGGTGGCCGCGGACGTTCTGCCGCCGGCGACCGATTATCTGCTCGAAACATCGATAATCAGTTTCGACCAGATCGTCGAAGACGAACGCCTCCTGGCGGAATGTCGGCTGGCCTTCGAACTGATCCGGAAAAGCGACCGGCTGGCCGTCTGGAGCGGGCGAACCGAGGCCCGGGTCGCCCACCGGGAAGGCCGCTTCGCCGAGGCGATGAACGAGGCGGCGAACCGGGCGGTGGCGGAAGCGATCCGCGAAATGGAGGAGGCGCTGGCGGCGGAAGCGGACTCAGCCGGATAGCCGCCGGCGGATGATCTCGTTTACCAGGCGCGGGTTGGCCTGGCCCCGGGTCTCCTTCATCACCCGGCCCACCAGGAACCCCAGCGCCTTCTCTTTCCCCGAAGCGAAGTCTTCAGCCGGGCCGGGATGCTCCCCGATCACCTTTTCCACCACCTTCTCCAGCTCCGACTCGTCGCTGATCTGGACCAGCCCCCGCTCCCGGACGATCTCCGAGGGAGGCTTCCTTTCGTCGCACATCAGGGCGAAGACCGACTTGGCGATCTTCCCGCTGATCACGCCCCGGTCGATCAGTCCGACCAGCTCGGAGACGTGTTCGGGCGGCACCGGGGAACTCTCGATCGGGGTGTCGGACTCTTTGAGCCGGGCCATCAGTTCCACCGTGATCCAGTTGCTCAGGGTCTTGAAGTTGGCGCAGGCGCGGGCGGCGGTTTCGAAATACTCCGCCAGGGCCGGATCCGAGGTCAGCACCCCCGCGTCGTAAAACCCGAGTTCGTAGTCCCGCTGAAAACGCCCCGCCTTGGCCGAAGGCAGCTCGGGCAGGGCGGCGGATATTTCTTCGATCCAGACCCGGTCAAGCTCCGTCGGGACCAGATCGGGATCGGGAAAATAGCGGTAATCGTGAGCCTCCTCCTTGCTCCGCATCGGGAAAGTCTTCTGGGAAGCGGCGTCGTAAAGCCGGGTCTCCTGGACGACGGCGCCTCCGGAACGAATCAGTTCGGCTTGACGGGAAACCTCGTAAGAGAGAGCCCTCTCCACCGCCCGGAAGGAGTTCATGTTTTTGACCTCGGTCTTGACCCCCAGCTTCTCCGAACCGGACAGGCGAAGCGAGACATTGGCGTCGCAGCGAAAGCTTCCCTTTTCCATATCGCAGTCGCTCACCTCCACCGTCCGCAGCAGGTTCCGCAGGACCTTGAGGTAATCGTAGGCGTCCTCCGGGGAACGGAGATCGGGACGGGTCACGATCTCGAGGAGCGGAACCCCGGAACGATTGAAATCGACCCCGCTGAAACCTTCGGCGGCGAAGTGGACGAGTTTTCCGGTATCCTCCTCGAGGTGAGCGCGGGCGAGTCCGACGCGAAGGCTTCCCTCCTCCCGGGGGATCTCCACGAACCCGTCGGCGGACAGGGGGAGGTCGTATTGAGAGACCTGGTAGTTCTTGGCCATATCCGGATAGAAGTAGTTCTTGCGGTGGAACTGGCTGAAGGGAGCGATCCGGCAGTTCAGGGCCAGGGCGGCACGTACGCCCAGCTCGACGCTTTTGCGGTTAAGCACCGGAAGAGTGCCGGGCAATCCCAGACAGACCGGGCAGACGCGGCTGTTGGGTTCCCCGCCCCAATCGACCGGGCAGTCGCAGAAAAGCTTGGAGCGCGTCTTGAGCTGAACGTGAACTTCCAGGCCGATTACGGTTTCGAATTCGCTCATTTCCTTCCGTTACCGGTCGTCCAGGGCCGGTTTTTTCAGATGATGGGCGGTGGCGCCCTCGAAAAGGGCCGCCGCGCGGATCAGGTTGTCCTCGCGGAACGGGGCGGCCACCAGCTGCAAGCCCACCGGCAGCCCGCCGCCGGTGAATCCGCAGTTGATCGAGACGGCGGGGACGCCGGCCAGGTTGATGGAGATGGTGAACAGGTCGGTCAAATACATCTGGAGGGGATCGTCGATCTTTTCCCCGAGGCGGAAGGCCGGGATGGGAGCGGTCGGGAGAATAACGCAATCGCAGCCGGCCAGGGCGGAATCGAAGTCGTTCTTGATCAGCCGCCGGATGCGGAGAGCCCGGCCGTAATAGGCTTCGTAGTATCCGGCGCTGAGAACATAGGTGCCCAGAAGAACCCGGCGCTTGACCTCCTCACCGAACCCTTCCGCCCGGCTCTTTTCGAAAAGTTCCAGCAGGTCGGCGACTCCCGGCGCCCGGCGGCCGTAGCGGATACCGTCGAAACGGGCCAGGTTGGAGGAAGCCTCGGCGGTGGAGACGATATAGTAGCAGGCCACCGCGTATTCCAGGCTGGAAAGCTCCACCTCGACGAACTTCGCGCCCAGGGCGGCGTAGGTGTCCACGGCGGCGCGAAAAGCCGCGGCCACCTCCCGGTCCATCCCCTTGAGCGTATCCCGGGAGGGAAGCCCCAGGGTAAGGGAGGCGGGGTCGGCCTGGAGGAAGTCCCGGTACCGGGGAACCGGCTCCGGCGCGGAGGTGGCGTCCCGGGGATCGTGGCCCGCGATCACTTCCAGCAGGAGCGCCAGATCCTCGACGTCCTTGCCGAAGGGGCCGGCCTGGTCGAGGGAGGAAGCGTAGGCGACCAGTCCGTAGCGGGAGACGCGCCCGTAAGTCGGCTTCAGCCCGGCCACGCCGCAGAAAGCGGCGGGCTGGCGGACCGAACCGCCGGTATCGGTCCCGAAAGCCGCCACCGTCTGGTCGGCGGCCAGGGCCGCCGCCGAGCCGCCCGAAGATCCGCCGGGAACCCTTTCCAGGTCCCAGGGATTGCGCGCCGGCCCCCGGGCCGAGTTTTCGGTGGACGACCCCATCGCGAACTCGTCCATATTGGTCGATCCCAGGATAACGGCGCCGGCGTCTTTGAGCTTGCGCGCCACCGTGGCGTCGTAGGGGGAGATGAAACCCTCGAGGATCCGGGAGCAGCAGGTAACCTCCCGGCCCTTGACGCAGAACAGATCCTTGAGCGCCACCGGAACCCCGGCCAGCGGTCCCGGGTTTCGCCCGGCGGCCAGCTCGCGGTCGATTCTGCCCGCCTCCTCCAGCGCCTCCTCCCGATCGACGCGGACGAAGGCGTTGAGGCGGCGGTCGGTCTTCTCGATCCTCTCCAGGCAATCCCGGACCGCGGCGGTCGCCGTCGCCCGTCCCGCGGCGATCCGGGCGGCCAACTCGTGGGCGGAGAGGCGGTTGAGGGCTTGAAAGGCGGGCATCACGTCTCCTCGATCACCGGGGGGACTTTGAAGAAGCCGCCCTCCCTTTCCGGGGCCAGCCGCAGGTATTGCTCGGAGCCGGCGGGTGACGAGGGTTCATCGGGGCGGGTGACGTTTTTCAGGGGCAGGATGTGCGACAGCTGCTCCAGATCGTCGGCCGGAGCGGACTTGAGTTTTTCCATATAGCCAAGGATATCGCTCAGCTGGGCGCCGAGTTTTTCCTTCTCTTCGCGGGTCAACCGGATCCGGGCCAGGCCGGCCACGTGCTCGATCCCGGAGGGATCCAGCGGCTGGTTTTTCGACGCGTCTTTCATCGTTGAGAACCCCGGCCGGAGATCGCGGCCAACTCGTCGCTTAGGCGGGCAAAGTCCTGCCCGCTCAGGGTCTCCGCCCGGCGGGAGGGGTCGATCCCCGCCCGGCGGCAGGCTTCCGTCAGCATCCGAGCAGTATAACCAAGGGCGGAGAGCGAGGCCAGGGAGTTTTTCAGAAACTTCCGGCGGCGGCCGAAAGCGGCCCGGACCACGGATTTCCACAGGGATAGATCGGAGACGGGATACCGCCCGCCGGGAACGATTTCGAAGCGGATGACGACCGAATCCACCCGGGGGACCGGGAAAAAACAGCGGCGGCCGACCGGAAAGAGAACCTCGGGACGGCTGAACATTCCGGCCAGGACGCTCAGGGTCCCGTAGTCCCCGCTCCCCGGCGGGCTGGTCACCCGGATCCCGACCTCCCGGGGAAGAGTCAGGACCATCAACCGGAGATTTTCCGAGGACAGAAGCAGGCGGGCCAGGATCTCGCCCCCGATCGAGTAAGGCGGATTCGCGATCACCTTCACTCCCATCCCGGCGGCCGCACCGAAGGACTCCGGGGAGAGAAGCCGAAGCGGGTCGAGCCGGAGAAAGTCGGCCTCGATCACCTCGACGTTGGGCAGCTCGGCGACGGTTTCTCGAAGCAGCTCGGCCAGTCCGCGGTCGACCTCCACCGCCTTCACCCGGCCGGCGCGATACGCCAGCTCCCGGGTCAGGGTGCCGGCGCCGGCGCCGATCTCCACGACCAGATCGGAGGGACCCGGCTCCCCCGCCCCGACGATCTTGGCCAGAATATTCCGGTCGACCAGGAAGTTCTGTCCCCGGCGGCGGGAAAGGTAAAGACCGCGGGAACGCAACAGCCCGCTCAGATAAGAACGGTTGACCAGCGGGTTTTCCCGCCCGGCGCTCACTTCGACGCCAGGCGGCAGGCGAGTTTCACCGCTTCGATCATCGAACGCGGATCGGCGCGTCCCCGGCCGGCAAGCTCGTAGGCGGTGCCGTGGTCGGGGGAGGTCCGGACCAGCGGAAGGCCGAGGGTAAGGTTGACCCCGCGGTCGAAAGCCAGCGTTTTGAGCGGGATCAATCCCTGGTCGTGATACATAGCCACCACCGCGTCATAGTCGCCGCGCCGGTGGCGGTAGAAGACGGTGTCGGGAGGCAGCGGCCCCTCGACCGGCAGACCCGCCCGCCGGCAGGCGGCCACGGCCGGGGTTATGATCCTGGCCTCCTCGTCCCCGAAAGCCCCCGCCTCCCCGGCGTGGGGGTTGAGGCCGGCCACCGCGATCCGGGGACGGGAGACGCCCAGCCGGAGCAGCGCCTGGTGGGTCAGGCGGATCTTCTCGGCGATCCCCTCCCGGGAAAGGGACCGGCTGACCCGGGAGAGAGGAATATGCACGGTGCAGAGCGTGACCCGGAACCTGCCCCCGACCAGCATCATCGCCCAACTGCGGGCGCCGGTCAGGTGGGCCAGGAAATCGGTATGGCCCTGGAAACGGTACCCCGCCCGGTGAATCCCCTCCTTGTTGATCGGAGCCGTGACCAGGGCGGAGGCCCCGCCGGCAAGCACCAGCTTCACCCCCCGTTCCACGCACTCCATCGCCGCCCGGCCCCAGGCGGCGGAGACCCGGCCGGGACGAACCGGTCCGGACGGGAGGCGGGGGGGCTGAAGAACGGGGACCTCCTCCCCACTCCCTTCCCTCCGCTCGCCCGCGGAGAGGCGGCGCAGGGCCAGGGCCGCTCCCGTCCGCCGGGCTTGTTCCCGGAATACATTCAAAGAACCGATAAGGAGAAAGTCGCAGCGGCGGCGGAGGAAGGGATCGGCGGCGGCCCGGACGGCGACCTCCGGGCCGATCCCGGCGGCGTCGCCCATAGTGACGGCGACGCGGATTTTTCTACTCGAAGATGGCAACGTAGGTTTCGGCCTTCAACCGCTCTACCCAATCCCGGAATTTTTCCTCGAATCTTCTGGAGAAGAGTTCGGTTTCGATCTCCGTCCAGACTTCTTCCAGGGGGCGGATCCCGGCGTCCCGCCGGCCGGTCACCCAGACGATATGAAAACCCAGATCGCTCTCGATCAGCCGGCTGTGCCGACCCACGCGCAGGGAGAAGACCTCCTCTTCCAGGACCGGGAGGATCTCTCCCCTCTCCACGAAGCCCCAATCGCCTCCCTGTTCCGCCCGCGGCCCCTGGGAGTAGGCGCGGGCGAGTTCCTCGAAGTCTTCACCCTCTTCGATCCGGGCCAGGATCGTTCCGGCCCGCTCCCGGCCGTCCGCGCGCTCTTCCTCATCCGCGCCGGCGCGGATCAGGATATGACTGAAGCGGACCAGCTCGGACTCGGAGAACTCGTCCCGGTTCCGCTCGTAGTAGGAGATGATCTCCCCCGGGGGCACATTCACTCTCTGCCTGACCTCGAGGGTTACCAGGCGTTGGATCTTGATCTCATCGCGAATCTGATCGCGCAGGTCATCTTCGGTCATCCCCTCCCGGACCAGATCCTCCTCATATTCGGCAAGAGATGGATAAGCCGACCTGATCTCGGCCAGCCGCGCCTCCACTTCCCGGTTCGAAACCCTGATCTCATCATCACGGCGGGCCCGCTGACGGAGCAGCTCCCGCTCCACCCAGCCCTGGATGGCGTTCGAGCGCATCCGGTCCTTCACCTCGGCCAGCTCGGCGCCGGAGTAGACTTCCTCGAGCTGACGGTAGACCGGCTCAAGATTCCGCTCCAGATCGGCGGCGATCAGCAGCTCATCGCCGACCTGGGCCAGCGCCCGGGCGACGGCCAGCACCTCGCCCCGGGAGGCTGCCGGCGCCGCCCCCAGCGCCAAGATCAGAGCCCAGAAGATCAAACCCCCGAATCTCAATTCCCTCTCTCCATTTCCGCCTTCATCCTCTCCAGCCTCACCTCGTCCACCCAGACCGGAGTTTTCCGGACGGCCTTCTCCCGCAGTTCAGCCATCCTCTCCTGCCGGCGCCGAAAGAGCAAGGCCGAAACCACCTCGTCGCGGGCCTCGTCGAGTTCCCGAAGGCGGGGAGGACGACGGTCGGTAACCTTGACCAGGTGGTAGCCGTAGTCGGTCCGGACCGGGCCGGCGATTCCGCCGGTCTCCAGCCCCCGGGCCACCCCTTCCAATTCGGGAAGAAGCTGACCCGGGCGGAAGAAACCCAGGTCCCCGCCCCGGGGAGCGCTGTCGGCCTGTGAGTAACGTCGGGCCAGTTCGGCGAAATCCTCGCCCTCCCCCGCCCTCCGCAGCAAAGACCGGGCGAATTCCGCGGCCTCGCCTTCCTTATCCGGCGAATCACGAAGAAGAATATGGCTTACCCGGACCAGCTCCGGAACCGCGAAGTCCGCGGCGTTCTCCCTCCAGAACTCCTCGATCTCCCGCTCCCCGGGAGAAGGGAGGGCTGAAAATTCTTCCTCCAGAAAGAGTTCCACCAACAGGCTCTCCCGAACTTCGGCCAGCGCCCGGCGGAAACGATCGGTCTCCTCGATGCCCGCGGCGCGGGCCAAACCGACCAGCTTCTTCTCCTCGATTATTCCCTGCAGCACCAGCTCCGGAGATACCGGTTCCGTTTCGGAAAGCGCTTGCCAGACCCGGCGCAACTGTTCCGCGGTGATCCACTCATCTCCCACCACGGCCAGGATATCCTGTTCCCGGTGCCGGCGCGGGCGGAGGGAGAGATAAACCACCGCCGCCAACACCGCCAGGCTCAAGATCACCAGCAGATGCGACTTTTTCATCTTTTTGTCTCGGGACTCTTAATCAAACGGTTCTCAAGCATCATCGGATATTTTACCAGCCAACCGATATGAGAAGAAGTTCATAACGCCGATTAGCCGTGGAAACCTCAGCGGTTATTCAGACCGATTTCCGTCGGGTCGCGTTCAACCGAAGAATTTATTAGCCAGGCCGCTGACCATAATCAGGATGATGGCGGCCGGGATCAGATACCTAATCAGAAAGCCCCAGATCCGGATCCAGGCCGAAGCGGGATCGCCGAGTTCGCAGTCAACCGCCGCTTTTGACGCGGTCCAGACGTATCCGGTAAACAACGCCGCCAGCAGACCTCCCAGGGGGAGAAAGACGCTGTTGACCAGCCAGTCGTAGGAGTCGAGGATGTCCATTCCCAGGATGCGGACCCCGCTCCAGCCGCTGTAGCCGAGGATGGCCGGGATGCCGGCCAGAAAGATCACGAAACCCGAGGACAGGGCGGCCCGAAACCGCTTGAGACCCTTCTCGTCCATCGCCCAGGCCACCACCACTTCCAGCAGGGATATCCCGGAAGTCAGGGCGGCGATGCTCAAGACCAGAAAGAAGACGAATCCGGCGGCCCGCCCCATCGCCATCCGGGCGAAAACCGCCGGCAGGGTAACGAAGGTCAGGCCCGGACCCTGGGCGGCCTCGAAGCCCAGCGCGAAGACGGCGGGAAAGATCGCGAAACCGGCCAGGATGGCGATCCCGGTATCCATCGCCACCACCTCCAGGGCGTCTCGGGCCGCGCTCTCGCGCCGGCGGAGATAGCTTCCATAGGTGAGGATCGCTCCCATTCCCAGGCTCAGGGTGAAGAAAGACTGGGCGATCGCGTCGAGAAAGGTCCCGGCGGTGACCCGGCTCCAGTCGGGACGGAGAAAGAACGCGATCCCGCGGCCCGCCCCCGGAATGGTCACCGCGCGGACGATAACGGCGACCATCAGAACCAGGAGCAGCGGCATCAGGTAGAAGACGCATTTCTCGATCCCCTTCACCACCCCGGCCGAGATCACCGCCACGCAAAGAATCATAAATACCAGGTGGCAGAGCAGGAGGGTCCCGGGAGAGGAGATCAACGAGCCGAACTCGGCCGAGTAGTCCGCCGCGGGGGAAAAACCTTCAAAGAGCGCCCGCCAGGTGTAATGCAGCGCCCAGCCGGCCACCACCGAGTAGTAGGAAAGGATCACGAAGCCGGTCAGGACCCCGAGCGCGCCGACCAGCCACCACGGCGCTCCGGGGGCGAGCGCCCGGAAAGCGCCGACGGGATTTTTCTGGGTCTTCCGGCCCAGAAGCATCTCGTTTAAAAACAGGGGATAGCCGATCAGGCCGATCGTGACCAGGTAGATGAGCAGAAAGGCGGCGCCCCCGTTGACGCCGGCCACGTAGGGAAACCGCCAGATGTTGCCGAGCCCGACGGCGCTTCCCGCCGCCGCCAGGACAAAACCGATCCTCGTGCTCCAGCCCTCGCGTTGGTTGTTGTTGGAGTTGTTTCCCATTCTTTCCGTCCGGCCGGGAGGAAGCCCGGATTGAATCCGGTCTGAAAATTAAATCCACCGCTCCGTTTGAATCGTGAGCGCAGACCGGCCTCGGGTTCGTTTTTTTCCAAAAAGGCATTTTACACTTTCTCGGTGGAGATTCAAGAATTCAGCCCGATTTACTATACGCCGGATCAGGGACATAAGGGACGGAGAAGGGACTGAAGGGACAGAAAAGGGACTGAAGGGACAACAAAGGCGAGGTTAAACCGTCCCTCCGTCCCTTTAGTCCCTCAAGTCCCTGAGTCCCTCCCGCCCCCGGCATTTCCGGCGCCGACCTGGTGGATCCGGGCTAAATCTCCACCACCTTGCCGGTGGCGGTGAAGACCAGGTAAGCGGAGATCGGAAGCTTGAAGATCCGGGCGGCGGCGGCGGCGTAGGCTTTCATCTGAGCGCGGTATTTGCTCAGGTGCCTCTTCTCGCCGCCGGGCCGGACCCGGTTGGTCTTATAGTCGTAGATTTCGACCCGGTCGGGAAAGACGGCGGCCAGGTCGATCACCCCGCTGACCAGCTCTCCCCCGTCCCGGCCGGCGATCAGATCCAGAACGGGGAGTTCGGCCCGGAGTTTCTTCGCGCCGGCGAAACGGGCCAGGAAATTCGAGGACGCCATCACCTCAAGATCCTTCTTCATCTCTTCTTCCACCCATTCCCGGTCGGGCCGGCTTTTTTCCAAAAACGCGTCCAGAATCCCGGCCGGATCCGGCTCTTTCCCCCGAACCCAACCTTCCAGGGCCAGGTGAAGCGCGCTTCCCAGCGTGAGGTGCTTGGCCAGCCCCGATTCGTCGGCGGGGGAATCGTAATCCCGGTAACGGTCTTCGCCGGCGGCGGGGCGGAAGAGAACGGGACCGGTCGGACCCGCCGGATCGAATATCTTTTCGTCCACCGCGGCCGCGGCGGGAACCGACACGGCCGGCGCCTCCGGCAGCGAGGTCTCGTCCCGGAGGGAGACCAGGGCTTCCTGCCCGCAATGATCTGCGCGCTCGACGCTCCATTTGCCGGCGGCGGCCAGCGCTTCGGCGCCGGAAAGAATCCGCTCCCATTGGCTAGGGCCGGGGCGAGGGGGCTCGACCCCGCTGATAAAGAGGTGCTGGGCGGCCCGGGTCAGAGCCACGTATAGTATCCGCAGTTCCTCGGCGGCGGCCTCCTCCGCCGCGCGGGAGCGCCAGTCCTCGAATTTCGGGTCCCCGGAGGGCTGAAGCCGGGAGGGAGGCAGATAGACCAGCGGCGGCACCCCGGCGCCTTCCCGCAACCGGACGAAGGTGTCGTTGCTCCCCGCCGGCCTCATCTCGGAGGCGGCGTCGAAGAGAAAGAGGACCGGGAACTCCAGCCCCTTGGCCTTGTGCACCGTCATCAGGCGGACGCAATCTCCGGCCTGGCCGGCCATCCTGGTCTCGTCCTCGTCCGACATCCGGCGCAGCGCCTCCCGGCACTGACTGACCGAAAGATGCCCCTTCTCCGCCATCTCGCCCAGAAGGTCCACCATCTTGTCCAGGTTGAGCGCCGGCAGATCGTCGCCGTAAAAATTCCGGTAGGCCGCGCGGGCGCTGGAAGCCTGGAAGAATTCCTCCAGCACCCGGCAGAGCCCGAGGCGGCCGATCGAGGCGCGGGCGTCGGCCAGCAGTTTCCGGGGGCGGGCGGGGCCGGCCCGACAAAGAACTTCCCACAGGCTCTCCTCCTTCGATTTCTCTTCCAATAGCTCCGCCAGACCGCTGTCGTCGATTCCCACCAGGGGGGAGCGCAGGACCGCGGCCAGGGCCGCGCTGTCGGCGGGCTCGACCAGGAAATCCAGCAGCGCCAGCGTGTCGGCGACCTCGCGCCTTTCGTAGAAACCGCCGTGTTCTTCCCGGCGGCAGGGCACGCCGAACCGGGAAAGGGCCGCTTCCAGATAGCGCGAGGGACGGGCCTTGCGGTAGATGACGGCGATATCCGACCAGCGGCAGGAACGGCGGCGGAGACCGTCGTTTTCCCCTTCCACCCTCACCGACAGGCGTTTCGGGGCGGCGGCGATGGCCCGCGCGACGCGTTCGGCGTCGTCGCGCCAGCGCCCCGTGATGAGACGCCGGGCGGCGGTATCGTCTTTGGCCACCAGCGGATAGACGGTCACCGAGGCGGGCGAACGCGGCCGAACGGTCCCGTGTTCCTCCCACATCGGCAGCCGCCCGTCGGCGAAGACGGTGTTGAAGAAATCGCAGAGCAGGGGCGCGGCCCGCCAGCTCCGGTTCAGTTTCTCCAGAACCAGGTTCTCCCTCTCTCCGGCGGAGAGGGCCAGCTGCTCGAGCAGGGTATAGTCGGCGCCGCGAAAGCCGTAGATGCTCTGCTTGAGATCCCCGACGGCGAAGAAACTCTGGCGGGAGTAGGTCCCCTCACCGGCGACCAGCTCCTCCATCAGGGGCCGGAAGAACCGCCACTGCAGGGGGTTGGTATCCTGGAACTCGTCGATCAGCAGATGCTGAACTCCGGCCTGGACGGTGAAGGCGATGCCGGGATCGCGCAGCAGGCGGCAGGCGGCCAGGGCGATATCGGTGAAATCGACGGCTCCCAGCTCCGCCTTGACCCCGGAAACGATCTCCCGATACCCGCCGTAAAGCTCCAGCATCAGGGTGAGGAAACGGTTATAGGCGCGTCTCTTCACTCCCAGCCGGTATCTTCGCATCAGATCGGCCACCGGTTCGCCGTATTGTTTCAGCTTCCGCGGGAAATAGTTGAAGCTGAGCGAAAATTCCTCTTCCGGAAGATCGTTTTCCGGCCATCCCTCCTTTTCCGGCTTGAAGAAGCGGGACGAGACCAGGGCGGCGAAATCGCCGCTTTCGGCCAGCGCCGCCATCTCGGAACGCCGGTCGGGGGGCCAGCCGTCTTCGTCCAGGGCCCGGCGCATCAGATCCCAGACCGACGACCTAAGCTCTTCCGGCCCCGGGGCCCCCTCCTCGGGAAGGAGCAGGTCCCGCAGAAGGCCCGCTTCTTCTTCGCCGCCGTAACGGTAATAGAGAACCGGTCGCAAATCCCGGTAGAGTTTCTGAAGAAAAGAGCGCGCCCGGTCGATATCGCCCTCAAGCATCTCCAGCGCGGGGCGGAGACGCGCGGCGGCGGACGGGGAGTTCAACAACCGGTTCCAGGCTATCCTCAGAATCTCCGCTACGCCGCTGGGCGAGGCGGTCTCCGCTCCCACCGGCAGGCCGGATTCAAGGGCGAACCGCCGGACCAGCCAGCTGAAGAGCGAATCCATGGTCATCACCCGCATCGTCTGGCTGCGGCGCAGGATCAGGCCGGCCGCCGCCGCCGGCCCGGGAGAAACCTTCCCCGACACCGGCGTCAGCATCCGGGCCGCCTCCTCGATTATCCGCTGCTGCATCTCGGCGGCGGCCTTGCGGGTAAAGGTAACCGTGAGCAAACGGCTTAACCGGAGCTCCGGCGCCGAAAACGCCTGCTCCAGATACCGGCCGACCAGCCGGTAGGTTTTCCCGGCGCCGGCGGAAGCGACGATCACCCGGGAGGCGTCCGGAGATGCCCGATCAGTCATCGCGGCCTCCTTCTTCCGGACCGGCGCCCTCCTCTCCCGACCGGCAGACCCCCGGGTAGGGGCAGAACGCGCAGTAGCGCTCGTCGGGATCGGCGGAAACTCCGCCGGCGGCCGCGATCCCGGCCAGCCGGTCTTTCAACGCCCGGGCCAGCCGCGCGCCCAGCCCTCCCTCCGGGATCTCGGTCATTCCCGGCCGGCCGCGCCCGAGCAGGGAGCAGTAACCCAGCCGGCTGACGGGCTTCTTCGCCCGCTCCAGCATCAGGGCGTAAAAAGGCAACTGGGGCCGGGAAAGGTCCTCCACCTCCCTCTTTCCGGCGATGCTCCGGGACTTGAAATCGATCACTATCCGCTCGCCGGCGGCGGAGAGACCGAGGAAATCGGCCCGTCCGGAAAGATTGAAGGTCGATCCGCCGGCGGACAGTTCGGAAGACAGCCTTTCCTCCCAGGAAGACGGATTCCATTCGGCCAGCAGTTTGGCCAGCCGGCCGGCGGCCGGTCTCCAGGCCCCGCACTGCAGCATCATCCGCAGAAAGGCGAAACCGGCGATTCGGGGAACCAGGCGTGAGCTCAACCCGACCAGCTCGGCCTCGATCCCGGCGGCCGTGAGACCGCGTTTTTCCCAGAATCTCGATTTCCAGAATTCCGCGACGATCCGGTGCAGATATGTACCCTCGACCCGGCGGTCCGGCTCTTCCTTCAGTTCCGGCCCCTCCGCCACCCCCTTGAGCTCCAGGTAAAAACGATAGGGACAGTTAAGAAGGGCCTCGCAGGCCCCCGCGTTGAGATGGATCCGCCGGGGCAGCGACACCCTCAGGAAGGCCGCGGACGGGGGCGGCGGAGCTTGGTTTCCCCGGCCGGCCGCCGCCGCGCGCCAGCGCAGATCGCTGCGGCTGGCCGCGCCTTCGGGGACCGCGTAACCGCGGCCGGCCAGCCGCAGGCGGGTGATGAAGCGGCTCTCGGCGGAATCCTCGTTCTCCGCCTGGGCGCAGCGGGTCAGGACCACCCGCCGGGGCTGAACGACCAGGGAGAAGAAACCCAGCTCCTCGAGTTCCTCAAGATGGTCCGGATTGAGCAGCCCGAACTCCCGGCGGACGGAATGCTCCTCAACCAGGCGGGTGGGAAGCGGGGCCGGGAACTGCCCCTCGTTCATACCGCACAGGATAAGAGTTTCGGCCGGGACCATCCGCGCCTCCATCGGATGAAGCAGCTGAACTCCCCGGAAGGGCTGGGGGGAAGCGTAGATCTCGTCCTGAAAGACCAGCTTTTCCAGGAACGCCAGGTGTTCGACCGGCTTGCCCGGCAGGGGGCAGGCGGCGTCGAGAAGAACAAACTGCCGCAGGGACTGCCGGAGCTTGACCCGGACGGCGGCCTCGATCTCGCCGGCCGGAAACACCCGGCAACAGCGATCATAAAGTTTCAGGGCCAGCGCGGCCAGCCCTCCCAGCCCCGCCGGGCGCGGGAGAAGGCGGTGAAGATCTTCCAGCGCCGGGAGCAAATCGTCTTTCCCGTCAAAATCGGCCGAATGGGAAAACGCGTCGCGGAGCTGAGAGTAATTTTCGAAAAACCTGTTCTCGATGAAGCGCCGCAGCCGGTGATTAGTTCCCTCCCGGCAACGGCCGTCGCCGGCCAGCAGTTCCGCCGCTCCCGGAGTCCGGGAAAAAGCCATCAGGCGGGAGCTGCCGAATCCCAGCACCGCCAGTTCGAGCAGGGCCCGGAGAAGCTGGACCGCCGGGTCCGCGTAGCATTTTCTGGCCAGGGCATCGCTTACCGGAAGGAGACCGCCGGAATCGGAGACGGGAGCGGAGAAGACGGCGGAGAAGACTTCGACATAGCGCTGACGACGGGGAATGACGACCAGAGCCCTCTCCCCCCGGGCGTGAGCGGCCAGGGCCTCATACTTGGCCTGGCGGGCTTCGGCGGTCAGGGACGGCAGCGCCAGGATCTTGAACTTTTCCAGTCCGGCCGTCCCGGAAGCCGGCAGCCCCTCGCCGTCGAGGACCGCCAGGAGGGGGCGCGGTTCCCGCGCCGCCAGCGCCGGCCGCAGATCGTGACCCAGGGAGGCGGCGAACCGGACGACGGGAGTGAAAGCGGGAGTCGAATCCGCCGGGAAGACATACTCCGGAACAGGTTCGATCCCCTTGAGAAAATCGATCTGCGCCGAGGCGGCGTCGTAGAAGCCGCAGATCAGCACTCTTTCATAACCGTGGCCGGAGGGAGCGGGGGACGGAAGAGTCCAATCCGAGTCGATACATCCCTTCTCCCGGACGGCGGCGAAGTAACCTTCGGCCAGAACCGCCAATTCCCGGGCGCACTCACCCCAGTAGAGGGCGTAATCATTGCTCCCGAAAGGATTGGCCTCGAAGGCCCCGGCCAGCCGCTCGAATACGTCCGGAGCGTCCACCCGGTGGCCGGCGGCCGCTAACTCCCCGAAAAAGTCCCCGATCAACCCTTCCATACCCGGCCCAAGACGGCGCCAGCGCCCTTTGGCGAGCAGCGACCGCAGGATCAGGTTTCTTTCGAGAACGGTGACCGGGCGGCCGGAGGGAGAAGCAGACAAGAGCGCGATCAACCCCGCCAGGGTGGTCACGCGGGGAGGGAGACAGGCCCCCGCCCTCTCGGCCAGTTCCCGGCGGAAATGCTGGCCCAGCCGGGCGGTGGGAAAGACGGCGACCTGGCGGGAGAAATCGTTGCCGCCGGCGGCGGCGACCAGGCCGGCGACAAAACGGGGAAGGTTTTGCTCGGGAGAGATCAGATGGAAAGACATATTGTTCTCACGCAAAGACGCAAAGATCGCTAAGTGCTCCGCACCCTGATAAAAGCAGATTTTAGCCCCGAAAAATGGCTCCTACGGCGCCATCTCGGGGTAAAATTTCAGAATTTAGATTCCGGCTACGCTCCGCACCCTATCCCCCTTTGTTCTCGCGCAGAGACGCGGAGACGCGGGGTTGCGCACCCTCGGACCAAGTTAGAAAGGATGCATAGCGCAAAGAGCTGGAGCATGGGGTTAAAACACTCCCCTCGGCCCCCTTTCAGCCCGGTTCGTCAGCCTTTACCTAATAGTCTAACAGCCTAATCCCCTACAGCCTGTATTTCCGCGCGATTCTTCGCCCCCAGTAGATGAAGGGAGTGTCGGCCGCGGCCACGATCAGCTTGAAAAGATAGGTGGTCACCACCAGCTGAACAAAGACCCCGGCGCTGAAAAGACCGGCAAAAGCGATCGTGGAGAAGACCAGGGTGTCGATCAGCTGGCTGACCAGGGTCGAGGCGTTGTTCCTCAGCCAGAGATGGCGCCCGGAAGTTTTCCTCTTCCACATCTGGAAGGCCCAGACGTCGTGAAGCTGGCTGACCAGGTAGGCCGCGAGGCTGGCCGCCGCGATCCGGGGAAAGAAACCGAAGAGATCGGCCAGCGCCGGGTGAATGAAATCCTCGGGCGCGGGAAGATAAAGCAGATCGATCTGCAGATAAAGGGTCGTCAACAGCAGGGCCGCCAGTCCCAGCCAGACCGCCCTCCTGGCTTCGGAAGGCCCGTAGAGTTCATTTATGAGATCGGTGGCGAAGAATATCCCGGCGTAGAGAATATTGCCCAGGGTCGCCGTCAGCCCGAATATCTCCACTATCTTCATCACCTGGATGTTGCAGACGATCACCGAAAGGACCAGGGCGCCGTAAAGGCCCGCTCTCCCGAATACCCGCAACAGGACCAGGTTGGCCGACAGGACCAGGAAGATCGATCCGATCCAGAGAAGCTCGTTGGTCATTAAACGCCGATTCCTTTTTCCGTAATTACGCTACTCCGCCGCCGAAGCCGCCAGAACGCCGGCGACCGCGCCGGCCAGGTTCCAGGCCATATCCTTCCAGCTCCATCTCCCCCCCCGGGAGCGGTCCCAAGCCTCCTTGGCGGAGCCGACGGAAAGAGCCAGTCCCAGGGCCGCCGCCGCGCTCTCGTCCCGGGAAAACCCTCTTCCGCGGGCCAGGGAAGTCGAGGCGGCGGCGACAGTGGCCGCGGCGGAGAAATGAAGAGGCTTGTCGCTTCCCAGCCAGCGGTCCGTTCCCGGGCCGGCCGAACAACCGGCCAGAAGCGCCAGCGCTCCGAACAGGAAGGATATTATCCGCCGATATCTGTCTTGCCCGCTCATCCCCGATTTCCCGGCGGCCGCGAACGGCCCGGCTCCCGGGCCGATTATAGTCCCGCCCCCGGATTTCTTCAACCGGGACGGCTCGACTTTCAACCGTTTGGACACCAGGATGATAACCATAATTATTCGTGAAAACCGCCGGTTTTCGTGAATAATTAGGGTTTATGAAGACCGCCTTCAACGAAAAAATAATCCTGGCGCCCCTTTCGGGCTGTTCCGATCTCGCCTTCCGGCTGATCGCCCGGGAGATGGGGGCGCGGCTGGCTTTCTTCGAGATGGTCTCGGCCCGATCCCTGGTCCACGGCAATCCCCGAACGCGGGACCTCCTGGCCACCGCCGATGCGGACCGTCCCATCGCCGCCCAGCTCCTGGGAAGCGAACCCGATATTATGCTGGCGGCGGCCGGAAAAGTCAGGGAGCGCGCGGAGATATCCTTCCTGGACGTCAACAGCGCCTGCCCGGTCAGAAAAGTGACCAGCAAGAAGGCCGGGGCCTACCTGCTCCAGGATCCGGAACGGCTGTTGCGGATAATCTCCACTCTCGCCAACGGGCTCGAGATTCCGGTGACGGTAAAGCTGCGCCTGGGCGATACCGCCGTGGACCGCGAATGGATCTCCCGGCTGGCCGCCGCCTGCGCGGAAGCCGGCGCGGCGGCCATCTTCATTCACGGTCGGACCCGGACCCAGGGATACGCGGGCGGGGTGGACTACGACGGCATCCGGGCGGTCAGGGAATCGGTGAAGATCCCGGTCTTCGGATCGGGGGACGTCTTTGACGGCCCCTCGGCCAAACTGATGCTGGACCGGACCGGGTGCCGGGGGGTCCTGGCCGCCCGGGGAGCTCTGGGCAACCCCTGGATTTTCCGGGAAGTCGAGGCTTTTCTGGAACGCGGAGAGGTTCTCCCCCGTCCCGGGACGGAGGAGAAGAAAGCCGTGCTGAAAAGGCATCTGGAATATATCCGGCGCTTCCGGGAAGGTTCGTTCACCGGAAAACTCGGCTTTATGCGGAAAGTGGCCACCTGGTATCTGAAGGGGCTGCCCCGGGCTTCCGCGATCCGGCGGGAGATTTACGAAGCGGCCGACTTCGGGGAGCTGATCGACCGGATCGAATCCTGTTGAGTTAAAAAAAAGGCGGCGCCGTGACGGCGCCGCCTTTTTTTGGGGAAGGTCTGCCGATTCCGTGAATCAGTACATTCCTCCCATTCCGCCCCCGGGCGGCATCGGCGGCGCCGGTTTTTCCTTCTCCGGCAGCTCGGTGACCATTACCTCCGTGGTCAGCATCAGGGCGGAGATGCTGGCCGCGTTCTGCAGCGCCGTCCGGGAAACCTTGGTGGGATCGATGATCCCGGCCTTGAACAACGGCTCGTACTTGTCGGCGTCGACGTTGTAGCCGTAATCGTCTTTCCCCTTCAGGATCTCCTGGACGACGATCGAACCCTCCTCGCCGGCGTTGGCCGCCAGCTGCCGGGCGGGCTCCCGGAGAGCGTTCTTGACCAGTTTGAGTCCGATCCGCTCGTCCCCGGTCACCTTGACCTTGTCCAGGGCCTCGATGCAGCGCAGCAGGGCCACGCCGCCGCCGGCCACGATTCCTTCCTCGACCGCGGCGCGGGTGGCGTGCAGGGCGTCCTCGACCCGAGCCTTCTTCTCCTTCATTTCGGTCTCGGTGGCCGCGCCGACGTTGATCACCGCGACTCCTCCGGCCAGCTTGGCCAGCCGTTCCTGCAGCTTCTCGCGATCGTAATCGGAATCGGTGTCCTCGATCTGCTTCCTGATCTGGGCCACCCGGCCTTGAATATCGGAGGTCTTGCCTTCGCCCTCGATGATGGTGGTATTCTCCTTCTCGATCACCACCCGCTTGGCGCGGCCCAAATCTTCCAGGGTCACGTTCTCCAGCTTGATTCCGAGATCCTCGGTGATCAGACGGCCTCCGGTCAGGACGGCGATATCCTCCATCATCGCCTTGCGGCGGTCGCCGAAACCCGGGGCCTTGACCGCGCACGCCTTGAGGGTGCCGCGGATCTTGTTGACCACGAGGGTGGCCAGGGCTTCGCCCTCGACGTCCTCGGCGATCACCAGCAGCGGACGGCCGGAGGAGGCCACTTTTTCCAGGAGGGGAAGCATCTCCTTGAGATTGGAGATCTTTTTCTCGTGCAGAAGAATCAGGCAGTCCTCCAGCACGGCCTCCATATTGTCGGCGTCGGTCACGAAATAGGGCGAGAGGTAGCCCTTGTCGAACTGCATTCCCTCGACGACCTTGAGATAGGTGGAGATCCCCTTGGCTTCCTCGACCGTGATCGTCCCGTCCTTGCCGACCTTGTCCATCGCCTCGGCGATCTGGTCGCCGATGTAGTGGTCGTTGTTGGCCGAGATCGAGGCCACCGCCGAGATCTCGGAGCGCTCGCTCACCTTCTTGCTTGCCGCCTTGAGTTCCTTCACCACCCCTTCGGTGGCCTTCTCGATGCCCCGTTTGAGCGCCATCGGATTGGCCCCCGCGGTCACGCTTTTCAGGCCTTCGCGGAAGATCGCTTCGGCCAGAATGGTGGCGGTGGTGGTCCCGTCTCCGGCGTCGTCGCTGGTCTTGGAGGCGACCTCCTTGACCAGCTGGGCGCCCATATTCTCAAACGGATCCTCGAGTTCGATCTCCTTGGCGACGGTGACGCCGTCCTTGGTGATCAGGGGAGCGCCGAACTTCTTGTCCAGGATGGCGTTTCTCCCCTTCGGGCCCAGCGTGGCCTTCACCGCCCGGCTGAGCTTCTCCACCCCGCGCATAAGCGACTGGCGGGCGGATTCGTCATATTTGAGCTGTTTGGCTGTCATCTGCCTTTACTCCTTTCGGTTTTTGGTTCTCTATTCCAGGATGGCCAGAATGTCGTCCTGGCCGATGACCAGATACTCTTCGTCACCGACGTTGATCTCGGTCCCCGAGTATTTCCCGATCAGCACCCGGTCCCCCTTCTTCACCTCGAAGGGGACTTTCTTTCCCTCGTCATCAACCTTGCCGGTGCCGAGGGCCACCACTTTGGCCTCCATCGGCTTTTCCCGGGCCGTGTCGGGGATGATGATATCGCCCTTCTTGACTTCTTTCTCCTCCAGGCGCTGAACCAGTACCCGGTCTCCCAGGGGTTTGATCTTCATATCCCTATTTCCTCCTTTTTCATTTCTTCAACTGCGGCAGCAGTCTCTGCTGATTGACATCGCGGCGACTCGCCGGCACGGATCTTCCCTTCGACCGTTATTCACCTCCTTTCCGGGAATGGATCGGCGAATCAGTCCGGTTTCTACTTCTTGTCCTTATCCTCGTCGTCGACCTCGAACTCGGCGTCGATGACCTCGCCTTCCGGAGGAGTCTCGCCGCCGCCGGGCGGCGGGGGCGGGGGCGCCTCTCCGGAGGGGGGACGCTCGGCCGACGCCTTCCGGTACATCTCCTCGCTGACCTGATGCCAGGACCGGCTGAGGTCCTCGGTGGCCGCCTTGATCTCGGCCGCGTCATCCTTCTTGAGGGACTCCTTCACCCTTTCGATGGCGGCTTCGATCTTGGACCTGGCTTCGGGATCGATCTTTTCGGCGTTCTCCTTGAGCAGTTTCTCGGTCTGGAAGACGGCCTGGTCGGCCTGGTTGCGGGCGTCCACCTTCTCCCGGGCCGCCCGGTCCTCGTCGGCGTGTTCCTCGGCTGCCTTCACCATCTTCTTCACGTCATCCTCGCTCAAACCGCTGGAGGCGGTGATGGTGATGTTCTGTTCCTTGCCGGTGCCCAGATCCTTGGCGGAGACGCTCAGGATACCGTTGGCGTCGATGTCGAAGGTCACCTCGATCTGGGGAACGCCCCGGGGGGCTGGAGGAATCCCGGTCAGATGGAAACGGCCGATGGTCCGGTTGTCCCGGGCCATCTCCCGCTCCCCCTGAAGCACGTGAATCTCCACCTGGGTCTGGGAATCGGCGGCGGTGGAGAAGATCTCGCTCTTGCGGGTGGGAATCGTGGTGTTGCGGTCGATCAGCTTGGTCATCACGCCGCCCAGGGTCTCGATCCCCAGCGAAAGCGGGGTGACGTCGAGAAGAAGAACATCCTTGACATCGCCCTTGAGCACGCCGGCCTGAATCGCCGCGCCGATCGCCACCACCTCATCGGGATTGACCCCCTTGTGAGCTTCCTTCTTGAAGAAGTTCTTTACCGTCTCCTGCACCTTGGGCATCCGGGTCATCCCCCCGACCAGAATCACCTCTTCGATCTCGGAGGTCTTGATCCCGGCGTCCTCCAGGGCCCGGCGGCAGGGGGGAATCAGCCTCTCGATCAGGTCTTCCACCAGCTGCTCGAGCCGGGAGCGGGTCAGCTTCATCGACAGGTGCTTGGGCCCGGAGGCGTCGGCGGTGATAAACGGCAGGTTGATCTCGGTCTCCATCGCCGAAGAGAGTTCGCACTTGGCTTTCTCGGCGGCTTCCTTGAGCCGCTGCAGCGCCATCGAGTCCTGCTTCAGGTCGATCCCCTGATCCTTCTTGAACTCCTCGGCGATCCAGTCGATCACCCGCTGGTCGAAGTCGTCCCCGCCGAGGTGGGTGTCTCCGTTGGTGGATTTCACCTCGAAAACCCCCTCCCCGATTTCCAGGATGGAGATGTCGTAGGTGCCCCCGCCGAGGTCGAAGACCGCGATCTTCTCGTCCTTTTTCTTGTCCAGGCCGTAGGCCAGCGAGGCGGCGGTGGGCTCGTTGATGATCCGCAGCACCTCCAGGCCCGCGATCTTGCCGGCGTCCTTGGTGGCCTGGCGCTGGCTGTCGTTGAAGTAAGCCGGAACCGTGATCACCGCCTGGGTCACCTTCTCCCCGAGATAAGCTTCGGCGTCCTGCTTGAGCTTTCTCAAGATCATCGCCGAAATCTCCGGAGGGGAATAGACCTTGTCGCCGGTTTCAACCCGGGCGTCGCCGTTTTCGGCCTCGACCACCTTGTAGGGAACCAGCTTGATCTCGGAGCCGACTTCGCCGTAGCGCCTCCCCATAAAACGCTTGATCGAAAATACGGTATTGGCGGGATTGGTTATCGCCTGCCTCTTGGCCGGCTGGCCGACCAGCCGCTCCCCCGTCTTGGTAAAAGCCACCACCGAAGGCGTCGTCCGGCCCCCTTCCGCGTTGGGGATCACTTTCGGATCCTTGCCTTCCATAACCCCGACGCAGGAATTGGTAGTCCCTAAATCGATTCCTATAACCTTGGGCATCTCTTCCTCCTTATGATGAGCGTGAAATTTAACAAAATTCTCCAATCCTCAAAGAGCAATAAGCATGCCAGTTAACCGACAGGAGGGGCCGAAAGGGTTTCTTGATCATATGTTATTGCCCGGCATATAATTAAATCTTCCGTATTCTGCGGACACCGGGGCGGTCCGGGGGAAAAACAGTAGCGTAAAGTTACAGTTCTGTCTTGGTGGACACATTTGACACACTTCGGGCCGTCAGCCGCGGTCGCCGGCGGCGGACGAAAAAAAAAGGCGGCGCCGAAATACGGCGCCGCCTTTTAGGTTTGATGTCGATTACGCGATTAAAGCGGGGTGACGTTGACGGCTTTTTCGCCCTTGTCGCCCGTTATCAACTCAAACTCAACCTCCTCACCTTCCTTCAGGGTGCGGAAACCGGAAGTTGTGATCCCGGTATGATGCACGAACACATCTCCACCGCCTTCCTTCTCGATGAAGCCGTACCCTTTTCTGTCGTTAAACCACTTCACTTTACCTTTCACTTACTAATACCTCCTTTTGGTAAAGTTTTCGGTCAAATAAAAAAACCACAAAGTCGACCACCCTTTGCGGCTTGAACTAACATAAAAGTAAATTCTGTCATTTGTCCGTCCGCCAACCTCAGCGTGGACAGAATCTCACGGCGGAGAATATTTGTCAATAGCAAATTTTTACGTCTTTTTATCGCCGGAGAGCAGGTGAAAAGGGCTGAAGGGATGGGGATAAAGTTCGGCCAGGGTGGTCTCCCGGGATTTCCCGTCCTTGCCGGTCGCTATGATCAGCATCTCCCCGCGGTTGAACTCGATCAGAGCCTGCCGGCAGAGAGCGCAGGGGAAAGGCGGATACTCGGCGGGAGTGAATACCGCCAGGGCGAGAAAGTTTTTTTCGCCGGCGGCCACCGCCGAGGCGATCGCCGTCATCTCGGCGTGGAGGGTGATGGAAAGCGCGGCGTTCTCCACGTTGCAGCCGCGGTAATAATTTCCGCGGTCGGTCAGCAGAGCCACGCCGACCCGGTAGCCGGAATAGGGCGCGTGAGCGTTCGGCATCGCCGTCCGGGCCAGCTCGATCAACTTTGTTTTCTCTTCCCGACCGATCATTGGGTCAAGATAGCGTTTTCACGGCGATTGGCAAACAAAAAAATCGCCGGCGATTTTTCACATCATCGAAACGGGGTCGACATCGACCTCGACCCGCCAGGAACGGTCGCGGCGGGAGGAGTCGAAAACGGTTCCCAATACGCCGAGAACGCCGGCCACGTTTTTGGTCTTGATCACCAATTGTCTTCGCCAGCGGCCCCGCCGGCGCTCGACCGGCGGCACCGAGGGGCCCAGCACTTCGGTGCCGGGAGGCAGGCGGCGTTTGATTCCGGAGGCGATCAACTCCGCGGCCCGATCGCACTGGCGCTGGTCCCGCGATAACGTCGTGACCAAAATGAAATGGTTGAAAGGAGGATAACCCAGCTCTTCCCGAAAACCGATCTCCCGGCGATAGAATTCCTCGAAGTCCTGCCGGGCGGCGGCGGCGACCGCGGGATGGGAGGGCACCAGCGTCTGGATCACCACCTTGCCGGCCGCCGCCCCCCGCCCGCTCCGCCCCGCCACCTGGGTAAGCAGCTGAAAAGCGTATTCCCCGGCCCGGAAATCGGGAAGATTGAGCGCGGGATCGGCCAGGACCACGCCGACCAGAGTGATATTGGGATAGTCGAGCCCCTTGGCGATCATCCGCGTCCCGACCAGGATATTTATCCGCCCCAGCTTCAGTTCCCGCAGAATCCTTTCGGAAGCCCCTTTGGCGCCGGCGGTATCGGTGTCCATCCGGCCGACCTTCGCTCCGGGGAAGATTCGGGCGATCCGGTCCTCGACCTTCTCGGTTCCCGTTCCCGCCACCAGGACCGAGCGGGAACGGCAAAGGGGACAGCTGGCCCACGGCCGGGCGGTGAATCCGCAGTAGTGGCAGATCAGGAGACCGCGGGCGCGGTGGTAGGTCAGGGATATGCTGCAGTGGCGGCAGCGGGCGGTATAACCGCAATCCCGGCAGATCAGCAGAGTCGTAAAACCGCGGCGGTTGAGGAAGAGGATGGCCTGGCGTCCGGCGGCCAGCGCCGCCCGGACCTCTTCGACCAGATACTCGGAAAAGAGAAACCCGGCCCGCGTCCGGTCTCTCTCCTTGCGCATATCGATCACCTTGACCGCGGGCAGAACCGCCTGTTCCGGCCGGCGGCGGAGATTGAGGAGAGCGTATTTACCCCGCCGGCTGTTGTAATAGCTCTCCAGCGACGGGGTGGCCGAACCGAGAACCGCCGTCGCGCTCTCGAGCTTGGCCCTCATCACCGCGGTATCGCGCGCGTGGTAGAACGGGGACTGCTCCCCCTGCTTGTAGGAGGTCTCGTGCTCCTCGTCGACCACGATCAGGCCGAGCCGGGGCACCGGCGCGAAGACGGCCGAGCGCGGCCCCAGGACAACCCCCGCCCCGCCGGCGGCTATCCTTCTCCACCGCCGGTTTCTCTCCCCGCCCGACAGCCGGGAATGAATAACGGCGACCCGGCCGCCGAAACGGGAGCGAAACCGGTCTCCGATCTGAGGGGTGAGCGATATCTCGGGAACCAGCACTATCGCCTGGCGTCCGAGCGCGAGCGTCCTCTCGATCAACTGCAGATAGATCTCCGTCTTGCCGCTCCCGGTGATCCCGTGGATCAGGAAGACCTCGAACCGGTCCCGCTCCAGCCCGGACGAGATCCGGCCGAAGACTTCTTCCTGCTCGGCGGTAAGCTTGAGGGGAGTCGAGGGCAGGACCTTTTCTTCCTCCGCCCCGGCGCCTTCGAATTCGGCCCAGCCCAGCTTCACCAGCCCTTTCGCGGCCAGGGCGGCCAGAATCTGCCCGTCGGCGCCGGCTTCTTCCCGAAGCTTCCGGGCGTCGAGCGGACCCGGGTTTCCGGCCAGAAAGGCCAGAACCCGGGAACGGGCGCGGGCCCGCTTCTCCAGCTTCCGGGCAAGGTCGCGGGCTTCTTCCCGGCCGATCAGCAACTCCGCCGTCCGGTCGCGTTTCCAGCCGGTGCCGCGGCGCACCAGGGCCGGCAGGGCGCAACGAAAGGCGCGGGGAAACGAGGAGAAATAATAGCGGGAGACCCATTCCACCAGTTCGACCAGGTTGGGATGAAAGAGCGGAGCCCGGGGGGAGACCCCGGAGAGGTCGCGGAGCGGGCGGGAGGGCGAAGCGAACTCCTTGATCACGAACCCCCGGGCCTTTCTCCGTCCCAGGGGAATGAAAACCTCCGAACCCACCGTGACGCTTCCGGCCAATTCCGGCGGAACCGAATAGTCCAGAAGCAGATCGGCCGGAAGGTCCGCCACCACCCGGACGGCCTTCGCTTTTTCTCCGGGAAGGGCCATAGTTTAACGGCCGGCGTGAGATTGGCGTTTCAAACCGTCATCTCCCGGATTATTCATTCCTCCGGCGGATCTTCTTCCTGCAGAAGCTTCTGCAGGCGCTTGACATCCTCCCAGACCCGGCGGCGGTTCTCCACGGTATAGGAACGCAGCAGGTAGGCGGGATGGTAGGTGGCGATCAGGGGAATTCCCTGATAATCGTGGACCCGCTCCCGAAGCTGCGATATCCCCTTCCGCGACTCGAGCAGGGTGCGGGTAGCCGGGCTTCCCAGCGAAACGATCGCCCGGGGCCGCAGGGCTTCGATCTGATCTTCCAGGTGAGCCCAGCAGGCCAGAATCTCGTCGGGACGGGGGTCGCGGTTGCCGGGAGGGCGGCACTTGACGATGTTGGTGATATAGACGTCTTCCCGGGTAAGCCCGATCGACATCAGGATCTTGTCGAGCAGCCTTCCGGCCCGTCCCACGAAGGGGCGCCCCTGCCGGTCCTCGGTCTCCCCCGGCCCCTCTCCGATCAGCATAACCTTCTTTCTGAACCCCCCTTCCCCGAAGACCACGTTCTCCCGGCCGGAGGCCAGGGAGCACTTCCGGCAACCGGACAATCCCTCTCCCCGTCTTTTAAGCTCGCGAAGAGACGCCAGGAGAGAAACGCCGACCGATTCCGCCGGGGCGGGCTCTTCACCGGCCGGGAGGTAATCAACGCCGTCCCGGTGGAGTTCGACCAGGTATTTTTTAAAATCCACCACCAGATCGCGGCTATTTTCCTGCTTCTTCATCACAAAATAAATGAATCCTACAGAACATTATCGAAGATCGCCCGGGCGGATTGCCAGGCTTCCGAATCTTCAGAAAGCTCCAGCAGCGACCCGCCCTCCCATTCCCAGTCCGAAAGCAGGGGATCGAACGGCACCACGCCGGCCAGCGGCAGGCCGAGCCTCTGGGCCTCTTTGACCAGAACCTCCTCCCGTCCCCCCGGGGCCTGATTGACGGCCACCGCTTCCCGCCCGACCTCTATCCCCAGCTCCCGTGCCAGTTCCCGGATCCGGGCGGCGGTAGCCAGCCCGGAGGGGGACGGACCGGAGACGATCAGCATCACGTCCATCTTCCGGACCAGCCGGCGGCTGAGGTGCTCCAGGCCGGCCTCGTTGTCGATGATCACCACCGGATACCTTGCCTGCATAGTCCGGATGATCTCCCGCAGAACCTGGTTGGGATAGCAGTAGCAGCCCGGCCCTTCGGGACGGCCCATCGCCAGCAGGTCGAAACCTTCCGATTCCGCCAGAAGCTCCTCCACCCCCAGCTTGAGAAAATCAACCTTGCTCAAGCCGCCCGCTTGACGGCGGACCCGGTCGATAAGCTCCTCGCAGACGCTTCCCACGCCGCCCGCGCCTTCCAGGCCCACCGACCGGCTCAGCGTCGAGTTGGGATCGGCGTCGATCGCCAGAACCGGCTTCAAGGATCCGGCCAGGAAATACTTCAGCGCCAGCGCGGCCAGGGTAGTCTTGCCGGTGCCGCCTTTTCCGCAGATTCCGATAGTCCGGCTCACCGCGGAAACTCCCCGCCGAACCGGCGCAGAACTTCCAGGACCTCCCGGCTCAACTCTTCGGAAAGGGTGCCCAGGCCGCAGCTGGGGGTGATCATCGCCGAACCGGCGACCAGCTCCCCGCCGGCTCCTTCCGTCTCCAGCCGCCCCCAGAAATCGAACAGAAGCCGGCGCAGTTGATCGTAATCCCGGGAACCGATCTCTTCGGACGAGGGGACGATTCCCCAGGCCAGCGCCCCGCCTTCCGCGATAAAATCCCGGATCCGTTCCCGGTAGAGCAGCAGGTTGTCGCCGTAACCGAAGGCGTCAAAATTCAGGATGTCCACGCCCGTCTTCAGGGGAACCGACCAGTCGGTGTTCGCGCAGCAGTGAATTCCGGCCAGCGCGCCTTCTCCGTGGATCGCTTCGACCACCTCGGCGATCCTCTCCGTCACGTCTTCTTCCCGAAGACTGATCACCGCCGAACCGAGGGCCGCCAGGTATGGTTCATCGATGAAGATCATCACCCGGTCGCAGAATTCCTTCAGGACGCGGACCTGCCACCGGGCCTTCATCGCCAGGGACTTGACGATGGCGTCGGCCACCTCGGGATGGTAGAAAGCCGGCCGGCGGTCCTGGTCGGTGACCGTCATTCCGAAAGTGACCGGACCGACCACGCACCCCTTGAGGTAACCGGAGCGGTCGGCGGACCCCAGAAGCCGGAGAAAAGCGTCCAGCCC
Source organism: PVC group bacterium (assembly GCA_003551625.1). Lineage (GTDB taxonomy): Bacteria > Auribacterota > Erginobacteria > Erginobacterales > PUNC01 > PUNC01. The sequence continues at coordinate 35,328 of PUNC01000175.1, forward strand.
CCCGGCGTAATCCGGGGTGAGGGCGAAGTGATCGACGTCGTCTTCGATAAGGCGGCCGTAGAACTTCTCCAGCCGCCCGGGCAGGGTGTCGTCGATCCGGAAGTACACCTTCTCCGAGTCCTCATCCAGGACCAGGGCCGGCATCCCGGCGCTGAACTGCACGGTCATCTTTTCCCGGAAAGAGCGCCGGGGGAGCTGGGGCCAGGCCGGACAGTGGGGCAGCGTCTCCAGGACCAGGCGGCAGGCCGCAGCGGGATCGCGGTGGGGAAGGCTTCCCACCATCGTCACCAGCCCGCGGGGACGGAAGTTGCGCGCCCGCGCCGTCATTCGCCTTCCGCCGCGGTCTCCGCCCGGTAGCGTTCCCGAAAGTGTTCGGCGGCGAGACCTATCCCCTCCTTCAGGCCGACCCGCGGAGTCCAGCCGAAAGCTTCTTCCGCCTTCTTTGAGCTCAGCACGCACCGGAGTTGCTCGCCGGCCGCGGGAGGGCCGTGAATCTCGGCGGCCGAAGACGACAGTGCTTCCCGGAGAAGACGAAAGATCCCGTTGACGTCGGTCTCCCGGCCGGTCCCGATATTGTAGATTCCGGGGCGGGCGGCGCGGGCGGCCAGCAGATTCGCCCGGGCCACGTCCCCGACATAGACGAAATCGCGGGTCTGCCGGCCGTCGCCGTTGATTACCGGTCGGTCGCCGACCAGCATCTTGCGGGCGAAAATCGCCACCACCCCCGCCTCGCCGAGGTCGTTCTGGCGAGGGCCGTAAACATTTCCGTAACGGAGCATCACCGCCTCCAGCCCGGAGGCCAGCCGGTAATAGTATAGATATTTTTCCACCGCCAGCTTGGTGATCCCGTAAGGAGAGACCGGGCGCGGGGGATGATCCTCGTCGGCGGGAAAGTAATCCTGTTCCCCGTAGATGGCGCCCCCGGTGGAAGCAAAGACGAATCTTTTCACGCCGGCGTCGCGGCAGGCCTCCAGGATGTTGAGACTGCCCAGGATGTTGACGGCGGCGTCGGCCACGGGGTCCTTGACCGAGGCCCGAACGTCGATCTGAGCGGCGTGATGATTGACCAGGTCGAATCCGCCCTCCCGGATGACCGCGGCGGCGGCGGGAGAGGAAATATCGGCTTCGATAAACTCGGCGGCCGGGGGCAGGTTCTCTTTCCGGCCGGTGGTTAGGTTGTCCAGAATGGTGACCCGGAAGCCTTCCCGCAGGTAGGCTTCGGCGATGTGGGAGCCGATGAAGCCGGCGCCGCCGGTGATCAAGGTTTTCATAAAAGCCCCTGGCTGGCCCCGAGTATTCGTCAGGGCTATCGTTTTGACGTTTAAACGGTTAAATATTGCTGTTCCGGGCTAAAGCCTCAAAGGTTTCCGTCCGCCCCCCGGCTGAAAGCCCGGACGATTGGAGGCGGGGCTAGCGACCGAAGAATTCCCGGATGGCCCCGGCCACCTCGTCCAGCTGTTCTTCTGAAAGTTGAGGATAAATCGGAAGCGCCAGGGTTTGGAGGGCGGCCGACTCCGATTCCGGGAAGTCTCCCCGGCGGTACCCGAGACGCTCGTAGCATTGCTGGAGATGAAGCGGAACCGGGTAGTAGATCTCGGTGCCGATACCCTTCTTCGTGAGGTATTCCTTGAGTTCGTCCCGCCGGGGGGTGCGGATCACGTATTGATTAAAGACGCTTTGGTTGCCCTCGCGGACCAACGGCAGGGCGAGCGGCAGACCTTCAAGCGCCCGGCTGTAGTAGGCGGCGTTTTTTCTTCTGCCCCGGTGCCATCTCTCCAGGTGCGGCAGCTTGACCAGGATCACCGCCGCCTGGAGCGCGTCCATCCGGCTGTTGATCCCCACCAGGCGATGGTAATACTTGGGCTGGGCGCCGTGCTCCCTTAACACGGTCAGCAGCTCGGCCAGGTCGTCCCGGCCGGTGGTGATGAAACCCCCGTCGCCGCAGGCGCCCAGGTTTTTGGAGGGGAAAAAGCTGAAACAGCCCATAACCCCCATCGAGCCCGCCTTCTTTTCCCGGCTGACCGCCCCCACGGCCTGGGCGGCGTCCTCGATCACCGCCAGGTTCTTGCGGGCGGCCAGCTCCAGGATCGGCTCCATCTCGGCGCACTGCCCGTAGAGGTGAACCGGGATGATCGCCCGGGTTCTTTCGGTGACGGCGCCGGCGACCTGGCCGGGATCGATGTTGTAGGTCGCCGGTTCGATGTCCACGAATACCGGTTTCGCCCCCAGCCGGGATATGCTCCCCGCGGTGGCGAAAAACGTGTAGGGGGTGGTTATCACCTCGTCGCCGGGGCCGACGTCCAGGGCCATCAGCGCCAGCAGCAGGGCGTCGGTCCCCGAAGCGCAGGCCACGGCGTGTTCGACCCCGCAGTATTCGGCCAGCGCCCGCTCCATCGCCACCATCTTCTCGCCCTTGATGTACCGCCCGCTTCGGAGAACTTCCAAAACGGCGGTTTCCATCTCTTCCCCGACCTCCCGGTACTGGGCGGCAAGGTCAAGCAGCGGAACACTCATAACAACCTCCTGTCAAGGTCTGGGCTGAAAATGTTTCAATCGGTACCAATCCACGGTCTCGGCCAGCCCCTCGGAGAAAGAGACCGCGGGGCGGTATCCGAGCGTCTTTTCGGCTTTCGAGATCTCGGCCCGGGAATGCCGGACATCGCCGGGACGGGCCGGGGCGAGGGTCGGCTCCAGCGGACTCGAGGTCAGCCGCGAGATCTCGCCGGCCAGCCGCCAGAGATCGATTCTTTCCCCGCAGGCAATGTTGAAAGTCTCCCCCCAGGCGGAGTCGGGAGCGTCGAGCACCCGGAGGTTGCCCCTCACCACGTTGCCGACATAGGTGAAGTCCCGGCTCTGGCGCCCGTCGCCGTAAATCACCGGCCGGTCTCCCCGGAGGGCGGCGGAGATGAACCGGGGAATGACCGCCGAGTAGGGCGAATCGGGGTCCTGCCGCGGCCCGAAGACATTGAAGTAGCGCAGGCAGACCGCGGGCAGGCGGTAAACCTTCCAGTAGAGCCGGCAGAAGAGTTCACAGCTGTATTTTCCGGCCGCGTAGGGAGAGAGGGGGCGGCAAGGCAGATCCTCGGACTTGACCTCGCTCTCCGTGTCGCCGTAAACCGAAGATGAAGACCCGAAAGCGAAACGGCGGACGGCGGCCGAGCGCGACTCTTCAAGCAGGACCAGGGTGCCTTCCACGTTGACCGAGGTCGTGCCGACCGGATCCCGAAAGGACCGGGGAACCGACGGCAGGGCCGCCTGGTGGAAGACCGCGCTCACGCCTTTCAGGGTCTCCCGGACCGTTTCCCGGTCGCGGATGTCCCCCTCCACCAATTCCACCCGGGAGGCGAAAGAAGCGATATTCTCCAGCCGGCCGGTGGAAAAGTTATCGAGGATCCTCACCCGGAACCCCCTCTCCAGAAGGGCCTGGGCCAGATGGGAACCGATAAATCCCCCTCCCCCGGTGACCAGAACCGTGCCCGGCGTCTCCAAGGATTCAGAACCTCCCCACGCTCTGATAGGTGAAACCCAACTCCCTCATCCGGGCGGGATCGTAAATATTCCTTCCGTCGATGACGATCGGGTGGTGAAGCAGCCCCTTGATCCTTTGGAGGTCCATCTCCTTGAATTCGTTCCACTCGGTGAGGATGATCAGGGCCTCGCTCCCCTCGGCCGCCTGGTAGGGGTCGGAACAGTATTGTATCCCCTCGAGTTCCTCCCGGGCCTTGTCCATCGACTGGGGATCGTAAGCCTTGATCGAGGCGCCCTCCTTGAGCAACCGGTCGATCAGCACCAGCGAGGGGGCGTTACGCATATCGTCGGTGTTGGGCTTGAAAGCCAGCCCCAGGATCCCCAGCTGCTTGCCCTCCAGGATCCAGAGGGTCTGCTTTATCTTCTCGAAAAAGAAGTCGATCTGTTCCCGGTTGATCCGCTCGACTTCCTTGAGGAGGCGGAAGTCGTACCCCAGCTCCTCGCTGATCTTAACGAAAGCCGAAACATCCTTGGGGAAACAGGAGCCGCCGTATCCGATTCCGGCGTTCAGAAACTGGGTGCCGATGCGCTTGTCCAGCCCCATTCCCCTGGTCACCTCCTCCACATTGGCTCCGGCCTTCTCGCAGATCCGGGAAAGAGCGTTGGCGAACGATATTTTCGTGGCCAGGAAGGAGTTGGAAGCGTGCTTGATGATCTCGGCGCTGTTGATGTCGGTGATTATCACCGGGGCGTCGAGAGGCTGGTAAAGGTCGGTCAGCGCCCGGGCGGCCTTTTCGCTGGCGGTCCCGATGACGATGCGGTCGGGATGGAAGGTATCGTAGATCGCGGAACCTTCCCGGAGGAATTCCGGGTTGGAGACGACGTCGAATTCCACCGATTCGGCGCTGTAGCGACGGATCGTCTCGGCCACTTTCTCGCCGGTCTTGACCGGGACGGTGCTCTTGTCCACCACGATCTTGTATCCGTCGAGATTCTCGGCGACCTCGCGGGCCACCGCGGCCACGGCGGTAAGGTCCGCCGAACCGTCGGGGCGGGCGGGGGTGCTGACGGCGATGAAGACGATCTCGGAAGCCTTGACCCCCTCGGCGATGGAGGTGGTATAGCGGATCCGGTCTTTGGCGTGGCAGTTGCGGAGAATCTCCTCCAGACCGGGCTCATAGATCGGCACCTGCCCCCGCTCGAGCATCTCGATCTTCTTCTCGTCGTTATCGACGCAGATAACGGTATTGCCCAGCTCCGCCAGGCAAGCGCCGGTCACCAACCCCACGTAACCGGTGCCGATGATGCAGACTTTCATTATCGCACCCTCCTTTTCGGTTTCAAAGGGAGTAAGGATACCCGATACCGCCCCCCGGGCAAAGTAATCTTTTCCGGAAAAATAGCTTGAACAACCGAAAGAGCTGGCGGGTATAATACTGGAGAGTGGAGGATAAAATAGCCGGGGCGTCAGGGATCGGGTGATCTTCGCCGAACCGGTCGAAAGAATGGAGCTTGGAATGAAACAATGGTTCATCGCGGGGCTAGCCGCGGCCGTCTTGGCGGCGACGGCCGGCGAAACTTTTTCCCAGGAGTTCCGGTTGGGCGGGAACGTCTCTTACCTGATACCCACCCCGAAAGAATTTTCCAGCGAATTCGGCTACGGGGCGCGTCTCAAATACAAGTTTCACGACACGCTGGGCTTCGAGATCGGCGGCGACTTTTTTGAATGGAGCGTGGAGGAGCTGATCGTGATGCCTTACCAAATCGCCCCGGGCCCGGTCTGGTACAAGGAGAAAAACCGGGTCTTCCCGCTCCACTTCAGCGTTCTGATCTTCTCGCCGGAAGTCACCCAGGAAGGGAGACCCTACCTGGCGGTGGGAGGCGGTTATTATTTCGTCCGGGCGGATATCGAAGGAGGCTACCGGGCGCGGGTGGACGGAAGAGATTTTGACTTCGACATCACCGGCGACGTCAGCGGCGGGCCCGGCTTCCACGTGGGTGCGGGAATAGATTTCTTTCTGGGTGAGAACATCTTCCTCAACGTCGACGCCCGCTGGGTCTACACCCGCATCAAGCGGGAGCAGACCCACTTCAACCCGGAATTGGGCTCGGTGACCGAGAAAGACCGGCCGCTTTTCAACAACTGGCAGCTCCGCGCCGGTTTGGAGTATAAGTTTTAGAAGGTTCCAGGTTCAAAGGTTCAAAGGTTTTGAACTGTTAACCTCTGAACCTTGAACTTTTGAACCCCTGATCGAGCGCGTCAGCGATCGATCAGTACCCCGTATACCAGGCGATCCGGGACCGCTCGAGTTCCCCCAACGCCCTTTGCGCGGGATTAAGGCGCCCTTCCGCCCTTCGGCTCCACTGCCAGCCCCCCCCGGCCAGGAGCAGGAAGAAAACCAGCGACAGGACGATAAAAATCGCCCTCACGCCCCGGTCCGGACCGGCGGTCCGGGCCAGCCGGAAGACGATCGCCAGGGCCATCGCCGCCGCCACCGCCAGCACCGGCAACAGGCTCCCCCCCGGCGATAGCCCCGCCAGGATACCCAGATTGCCGGCGATTCTTCCTTCCGCGAAAAGCCTCCAACCCACCTCGTAGATCGGGTTGGCGAAAGCGAGCGGGAAGTAGGGAAAGGTGGCCGTCCCTAAAAAAGTCACGGTCAGGGAGAATACCGCCAGGGGGCCGAAGAGCAAAGACAGCCAGGAACGAGCGCTTTCACCCCGGCGGGCGATCAGGAAAACCGCCGCGGTCGCCAGAAAAGGGAGAATCGGGACCAGGTGTCTCGGCCCCATCGCCCACCCCCCCTCCCACTCCACGAAGGCGGCCAGAAAGAGAAGATAAAACAGGCCGACGGCGGCGAAGAAAACCCCCTCCTTCCTCCAACCGCGCTCGCGGATCATCGCCGCCAACCCCGGAAGGGCCAGGACAAGGAAGGGAGAATAAACGAATAATCCCCGCCGGGAGCCCGCGAGAAGTCTCCCCAGAATTTCCAGGCGGGGCGCGACGAAACCGGAAAAAGTCTGTCCGGGAACAAGGGCGAATTGTCCGAAATCTTCAAACATATACGGAAAAGACAGCGGATGACCGAAACAGGACCAGTGGTAATAAAAGAGCGCGGCCAGGGGAATCGAGCTTCCCACGAGGAAGAAATACAGAACCGGAGCTCCCCGCCGGCAGAAATAGAGGAAAACAAGAATCACCCCGGCGGCGATCACCGCCGCGCCCGCCCGGCCGACCACCGGAGGAAGGTAACCATACCAGTTGACCGCCGCGTAAACGAGCAGGGCGGCCGCCAGCAGGTAGTAAACCAGCCGCCGGGCGCTGAAGGCTTCGCGGGCGTAAAGGAGGAGCAGAAAAACTCCCACCGCCGCCGGATACTCGATCATAAAGGCCAGACCACAGAGAAAGCCGGCCGGAACCATCGAACCGATGCCGGCGGAGGCGCGGGAGCCGGTCCGGATCACGACAAACGCCAGAAAGAGGGCGATGGCGGCCAGCTGGTGACCGTAGAACATCGCCGAATAGGGCCAGGCGATCGTTCCCAGGGCGTAGGCCAGAAGAAAGGGGAGCCTTAAGGAACGGGAGGCCCCGAAGTTCCCCCAGAAACGATAGAGCGCCAACAGGAAAAGCGCCGAAGGAAGGGCCACCACGGCGACCTTGATAAAATAGAGCCGGAGCGGCTCGGGATAGCGGGCGCCGCGGGCGGCCTCGATCCGGCGCAGAACCAGATAGGCCGGAACGGCCAGGAACGAAGCGCCGGGGGCCTTGTTCGAGTAGTAGCGGCCCAGGTGCCTGGCCTTGTCCTGGGTGTCGCGGACGGCGATCAGGTCGTCGATCGAGAACCGCCCGTAATCGACCATCGCCTGAAGAAGGTAAAACCGGCTGTATTCGTTGGTATTGCGGAATACCGGCCAGTCGTAGGTGAAGTAGGCGTAACAGAAGAAGACCAGCAGCACCGCCAGCCAGGGAGATCTACGGGATTGAGAGAGAGTTCCTTCCATAACGCCTCATAACCCTCCCGGTTCGGCGGTGAAAAGGGTCCTCCGGGGCTTTGAACATCAACCGCGGCCTTTCGCTACCCCTCGACTTCCTCGACCTTCTCGACCTCGGGCACCAGTTCCTTGATTCTTTTCTCCACTCGCTGGCGAAGAGTGAAGGTGGCGAAAGGACATCCGGAACAGGCCCCGGTCAGCTTCACCCGGACCGTACCCCCCTCGATCCCCACCAGCTCAATGTCGCCGCCGTCGGCCTGGAGAAAACCCCTGATCTCCTCCAACGCTTTCTCAACCTTCTCTCTCATTAAATTTTTCCTCCGGAATAATTTTCAATTACAGTTTACAGACCCGTTCCCGGTTTGAACGGATCACCGATCACGGATCACCGTCTTTCAGATCCCCCCTCCCGAATCAAAGCTCTCCTCCCCGGAAAAGAATTCCCGGACGATCTCGCGTTTCTTCTCCTCCCACGCCCGGTCGATCTGATCGGTCACTCCTCCTCCGCCCTCCAACCGCTGGAGCCGGTCTTCCAGCCGGGTCTGCTCTTTCATAATCCACTTGACGGCGTCGGCGACCGGGTCGGGAAGCTGGGCGTGCTGGAGCTCCTGGAGTTCCTGCTGGCTGAAACCCAGCGCCGCCCGGCCGGGAACGCCGACCACGGTGGCCCCGGCGGGCACGTCGCGGATAACCACCGAGCCCGCGCCGATTCGAGCGTGATCGCCCACCCTGATCGGACCGAGCAGGATCGCTCCGGCGCCGACCTCCACGCAGCGGCCGAGGGTGGGGTGGCGTTTGTCCTTGACCTTGCTCGTCCCCCCGAGCACCGCTCCCTGGTAAAGCAGGCAGCATTCCCCCACCTCGGCGGTCTGGCCGATCACCACGCCGGCGCCGTGATCGATGAAGACTCCCGGCGCCAGCCGGGCGGCCGGGTGGATCTCGACCCCGGTCAGCCAGCGGGATAAATAGGCCAGCATCCGGGCCAAAGTCTTCAGCCCCGACCGCCAGAGAACGGCCGCCGCCCGATGCAGCCAGACGGCGTGCAGCCCCTGGTAGCAGAGCAGGACCTCCAGCAGGTGCCGGGCGGCCGGGTCATTCTCCCGCGCCGCCGCGATATCTTTCTTCAGTGTCCGCAGCACAGTGAACGGTCTCCGTCGTCACCCCCGCCAGCCGGAGACGCGCGGCGGGGGTGAAATACCGCTATTCCGCGTCCCGGGCCAGCCTCTTCAATTCCTCCGGCAGCCGCAGCGGCCGGGAAGCGGAGGAAAGGCAAGCGTGGACAGTATACCCTTCCGCCAGCAGGATGTCATCCCGGGTCAACCGGTATTCGATGCGAATCCGGGCGCCGGACGCGGAAGCGACCCAGCCCGCCACCGTCAGGAGATCGTCGTAACGGGCCGGGGAGCGGTAGCGGCAGTACGCCTCCACCACCGGCAGGGTCAAACCCCGCGCCTCCCATTCCTTGTAGGTCAAACCTCCCCGGCGCAACAGTTCGTTGCGAAGCCGCTCGAAATAAACCAGGTGGTTGGCGTAATAGACCACCCCCATCTGGTCGGTATCGGCGTAGGGTACGCGGTAGTCGATCCTGACCGCCCGGTGGGGAACGGACGGCAAAGTGTTATCGGGGCGCGATTCCATATTCATCCAGCTTCCGGTAGAGCGTCCGGCGGCTGATTCCCAGCCGCTCGGCCGCCCGGCTCTTGTTTCCCCCGGAGGCGCGGAGCGCCTGAACGATGATATCCTTCTCCGCCGACTTCAAATTGAGCGTGGACGGGCGGGAGACCGGGGCTTCGGAAGGCGCGTCGCGGATCTGGGGCGGAAGGTCGTCGATATCGAGCGCGGAGGACTTGGTCAGCACCACCATCGACTCCACGCAGTTTTTCAACTCCCGCACGTTTCCGGGCCAGTCATACGACTGCAGGAGATGAATCGCCCGGGGGGTTATCGCGGATACCTCCTTGCCGTTGGCCTCGCTGAACTCCCGGATGAAGTAACTGGTCAAAAGGGGAATATCCTCCCGCCGATCCCGCAGCGGCGGAATATGGATCCTGACCACGTTGAGCCGGTAGTAAAAATCTTCCCGGAACGAACCCTCCGCGATCCTGGCCTCGAGGTCGCTGTTGGTGGCGGCCAGAACCCGAACATCGACCCGGATCGGCCGGCCGCCCCCGACCCTCTCGAACTCCCGGCTCTCGAGCACGCGGAGAAGCTTGACCTGGATTCCGGGCGGGATCTCTCCAACCTCGTCCAGGAAAATGGTTCCGCCGTCGGCCAGCTCGAAACGCCCTTTCTTCTGCCCGACGGCGCCGGTGAAAGCGCCTTTTTCGTGCCCGAAGAGCTCGCTTTCCAGAAGAGTGGGCGCGAGGGAAGCGCAATGCACCGGGAAGAAAGGCCGGCCGGAGCGGGGACTCTGGTGGTGGATCGCCCGGGCCACCAGTTCCTTCCCGGTGCCGGATTCCCCGCTGATCAGGACCGTGGCGGTGCTGTTACGGATCTGGCGGATCATCTCGTATATCCGCTCCATCGGGGCGCTGCGGCCGATCAGGCTCTCGAAACCGAACCGTTTCTCGAGCTGCTCCTTGAGGTAGATGTTTTCGGCCTCCAGATTTTTCTTCTTCAGGGTCCTCTCGATCAACAGCTCCAGCTGATCGAGATTGACCGGCTTGGTCAGGTAGTCGTGCGCGCCCTGTTTCATCGCCGCCACCGCGGTCTCCACCGTGCCGTAAGCGGTCATAATGATAAAGACCGTGGCCGGAGCCAGGGACTGGACTTTTTTCAGCAATTCCAGGCCGTCCATACCCGGCATCTTCAAGTCGGCAAGCACGATGTCCACCGGTTCCGTCCCCAGGATTTCCACCGCCCGCCGGCCGTCTTCGGCCGTCAGCGCCCGATAGCCCAACGCCGCGATCGCCTCCTTCAGGCCCTCCCGGGTGTTCTTTTCGTCATCCACGACCAGAATGACGGCGCTCATAACTCGCCTTCCGTTTTTCGGCCCGATTCGAGCATCTTGATCCGGGCGGGGCGACGGGGCAGCCTTACCACCACCTCCGTCCCCACGCCGGACTCGGATTTAATCTCCAGGGTTCCGCCGTGCTGGCGGATGATCTTATAGACCACCAGCAAGCCGAGGCCGGAACCCCCCGATCTTCCGGAGAAGAAGGCCCGGGGAATATCGGAGAGTTCATCGGCCGGGATCCCCTCCCCCTGATCGAGGATCGAAACTAATATATGGGGGTCGCGCTCCTTTACCCCGATCTCAATCGAGCCGCCCCGGTGCATCGCCCGGGCCGAATTCTTGATCAGGTTGATGATCACCTGCTTGATCAGGTTCCGGTCGAACTTGCCCCTGACCGGCGAGCGGGGATAGACGCGCTTGAGCCCGATCTTCCTCTTCTTCAGCTCGTCCTCGAGCAGCACCAGCGCCCGCTCCACCACTTCCACCATATCTTCGTCTCGCAGGTCGAGGGAAGCGGGACGGAGCGCTTTGAGAAACTGGCCGACTATCTCGTCGAGGCGGCCGATCTCCTCCTGGAGGACCCGGGTGGACCGCTTGAGCTTGTCATCGCGGGAACGGCGGGTCCGGCGGTCGATCAACTGGGCGTGAATGGAGAGGGAACTTAAGGGATTGCCGAGTTCGTGCGCGACGGCGGCGGTAAGATAGCTTAACAGGTCCAACCGCTCGGCCCGGCCGGCGGCTTCCTCGATCTGTCGCTGGCGGGTGTAATCGGTGAAAAGCAGCAGTACCCCCCGGAACCCCCCTTCCCCATCCCAGAGAGAGCTCCGGCTCACCCGGATCCAGCGGAGACGGGGACGCAGAACCTTGATCTCCTTCACCGCCGACTGGCCGGGAAGCTCGAACCCCTCATCGACAATCTCCCGGATGACCGGATCGCCGATGGTCTCTTCCAAAGCGCTGCCCTGTTTTTCCGCCGGCAGATCGAGAAGAAAAACGGCCGCGCGGTTGACCAGGGCCAGCCGGCGGTTTTCATCTACGACCAGCACCCCCTCCTGCATACTGTTGAAGATCCTCTCCAGCAGGATCTTTTCCCGGGCCAGACGGCCGAGGTAGTCTCCGACCACCTGCCGCTGGGAAGGTTCCAGCCTTTTGATCAGACGTTCCAGGATTTTTTTCTGAGGGGACATTTTTTCTTTCGGAAAAAATTCGCTTGCCTTTTACAACCCCGGCAGAACCCCTTCCAGCAATGATGCCAGATCGGGCGCGATTTTTCGGGCGACGGCCAGGACTTCTTCGGGAATCAATGGTTTGAGGGGAAATTTATAGCACTCGTCGCTCAGTCCGGTAAGGACCAGAGTCTTCAAGCCGCAGTAAGCGGCGACGATGACTTCCGGGATCACCGACATCCCGACCGCGTCCGCCCCCATCCACCGGCAGGCCCGATACTCGGCGGCGGTCTCGAAGTTCGGCCCGGAGACCGCGGTCAGCACTCCGGGGCGGAGAGCGATCCCCTTGGCGGCGGCGACGCGGAGCGCCAGCTCCACCAGTTCCGGCGTGTAGGCCCGGCTGAGGTCGACGAAACGCGGGCCCGGCAAAGGCGGGTCCGGTTCGGTCAAGGGGTTTCCTCCCAGCAGGTTGATGTGGCTGGTGACGACCATTATCGATCCGGCCGGCATCTCGGGATTGAGGCTGCCGGCGGCGTTGGTTGTTATCATAACCCGGCAGCCCAGCAGCTTCATCAACCAGACGGGAAAGGTCACCTCGGAAAGCCGGTACCCTTCATAGAAGTGAAACCTCCCCTGAAAAGCGACGACCCGCTTTCCTCCCCATTCGCCCCAGATCAGCCGTCCGGCGTGGCCGATGACCGTGGAGACGGGAAAGCCGGGAAGCGCGGAATATTCGGCTTGGCCCCGGACGGAGATATTCTCGGTCAACTCGCCCAGGCCGCTGCCCAGGACCAAACCCGCCTCGGGCGGGAAACCGATCATCTCCCGCACGGCGGCCGCGGCCGCTTCCAGTCTCTCCTGCAGTCTTGTCAAGATGGTTCCTCCTTAACCCGGATTAGACTACCGATATCGAAGCCCCGAGATTGGCCAGCAGGTCCATCACCAGCCGCTCCACGAAATAGATCACCAGGATCGCCACCAGCGGGGTCAGGTCGAAGCTGCCGACCTGCAACCTCAAGGGACGGAACGGCCGGATGAAAACCTCGGCCAGCGATTCCAGCCCGTAGAAACGCCCCCCGCCCATACTGAAGGCCCTCAACCAGCTTAAGATCACCGCCGCGATGATCAGGTAGCGGATGACCGGCAGCAGACGCGCCGCCAGCGCGACGGCGATCAGCGGCGACCCCCACCAGGGCGATGATTCCGGCAGCAACAGGCCCGCGGAGGCCAGCCCCACCCGCCCGGCGGCCAGCAGGACCGCGTAACCGGCAAAGAGGCCTCCCCATCCCGCGCGGTCCAGCCTTACCGGGGGAAGGGCGAAGTCGATAAGCCTCTTGGTCTCGTCGCCCGGCATTCCCGGCGGCCAGAACCTGACGATAAAAAGCGTGAATAAGTAAAACTGAAAAATGAAGTTGAAGTAGCGAACCAGACTCGCCGCCGGGCGCCAGAGAAGCTGCGACCGATCGAAACTCCAGACCGCGGCGCCGAAATTTATCGACGGCGCCTCCAGGGTCAGGCCGCGAATCAGCACCAGGAGAACAAGACAGATCCAGAGCGATAGCGGCCGGCCGGCCCGGACCGGGAGCCTGGACAGGGGAACGACCACCGGATCGGTCGCCTTGACGATAAAACGGTAGATCCGGTTGAAGGCCGCCTGCCCGGTATCGGCGATGGTCAGCCGGAGAAGAAGCAGGAGAAAGTAACCGTTGAAAAGCAGGGGAAGCAGGTCCATCCTATCCTCGGCTTTCCCGGCCCAGCTCCCGGCTGCGTTCCCAGGCTTTCCTGACCGCCTCCTTCAGCATTCCCGCGAATCCCGACTCCTCCAGAACCTTGAGCGCGGCCTCGGTGGTGCCGCCGGGCGAGGTGACCCGCCGGCGGAGAATATCGGCGGGATCGCCGGACCCTTCCAGAAGCTTGGCCGATCCCACGACCGTTCTTACCGCCAGCGTTTCGGCCAGTTCCGCCTCAAAGCCCAATTCCCGCCCGGCGGCGGCCAGCGCCTCGGTAAAATAGTAAAGATAGGCGGGGCCGCTGCCGCTGATCGCGGTGACCGCGTCCATCATCTCTTCGTCGAGCCGGACCACCCGGGCCACCGAGGAGAGGATCCTTTCGGCCAGCGCCAGATGTTCCTCCCCGGCATACTTTCCCGGGCTGACGGCCGCCACCCCGGCCTTGATCAGAACCGGGGTGTTGGGCATCACCCGAATCACCGGGATCTTCTTCCCTACCGTCTTTTCCAGGCGCGAGGTGGGCACGCCCGCCAGAATCGATACCAGAAGCTGCTGCGGCTTCAACTCGGGACCGATCTCCCGCAGGACGGGAGAGAGGTGCTGGGGTTTTATCGCCAGGACGACGATATCGCCGAAACGGGCGGCCCGGCGGTTGTCTTCCGTCACCTTTACCAACAGCCCCTGCGAGATCTCGCGGCGGCGGCGTTCGTCGCGGTCGGCGGCCATAATCTCCTCGCCGGAAAATATCTCCGACGACTGCAGCCCGCGGATCAGGGCTTCGCCCATATTTCCCGAGCCGATGAAGGAAATTTTTTTTCTTTCGTTCATATTCTCTTCTCCGTTGTGGCGCGCAACAAGATTCATTATGAGACATTTAGTCACAGCGCGCAAGGACAAGTAAAGGATACTGCTCTAAGCAATAACAGGTTTTTATTCAGAAAAACGAGGGAAGTCCTCTTAAGAGTTCCGGCCGGCGGGCGATTAACCCGGATTATGAATAATCCGGGTTAACAAGAGTTCTGAAAACGCCGGAATTCCTCCCGGAGAGAGTCCGTCGCCGGCATCCCGTCGAAGACCGGCCGCCAGGCGAAATCTAAAGGAGGCTGATCGGGAGGGAAGAGATCGGCGGCGCTCAACCAGTCGCCGGTTTCCAGCATTCTTCCCAGCCGCCGGTCTCCGCGGTCGATAATCGCCTGGCGGAAAGCTTCCCGGGCGGAGGTGGCTTCGACCCGGAGATTCTTCGCCCCGCTCAACCGCGAGCGCAGGAAACGGAGGGAGGATTTCAACCGGCCCATCGGCGCCTGCGCCAGCCATTGAAAGGGGGTGCCGGGCTTGGGCACGAAGGGGCTGACCGAAACTCCGGTCGGGATTACGGCGGCCGCCGCCTCGGCCA
>PUNC01000165.1 GCA_003551625.1 PVC group bacterium
AGAGCGACTACCATGAACTTATAGTCGAGTGGATACTCAAGGTCACGAATCCCACAAAGACGTGGAGTGGAACGATCGATGGTGGGGGTAGAGAGGGAGAGGATATCAATTGGACTGCCACTATTGGGAACCGCGCATTGCATGACATAGTCGGAGGGGTTGATTTAAGAAACGCACTTCGTCGTTTTTATGATGCTACCGTAACTCCCTATGCTCTGACTGGAGATTCTAATGATCCTACCGATCCTGCAGTAGACGCATTCCTCTTAGGCAACAGGTTGGATGAGTTCGAGCCCTTTGATGTCGATCCCGAAGACTATACCGCCTACCAGAGAGCGTTTCGTGTTACCATAGGATTGGAACAGTCGAATGGAGATATAGGCGAGTTGATCCTCCGCAGTAACGATGCTCAGTTCTTAGGACGCTTCACCTTCGATCCACCCCTATCAAAGATAGACACGTACAGGTTGCATTTGGACCTCGAGTTCAAGTTAGACCCGAATCCAGAATAATAAGGAGGGTTCGATATGTCGGTAGAGATCCGCGGCGAAGAAGTGGCAGAGGATTTGTACATGATCCACATTTGGAACTGGACTGTTCCTAACGAACCAGTAGGTTTTGTTGTAGAAGAGGCACCAATCTCAGGAGAGGATGGCTGGCAAGGAAACGTTTATTATGATGCAGCTCAGGACAAATTTCTGAATGAGCAGGAAGCGCAAGAGCGTCTTGGTAGCGAGTAGGAGGTGAAAGTATGGATTGGGTAACTGAGGGAGTATATAATGACAGCGACATGCCTGATTTGACGGACGCTATACCACCGTTTTTTGGGTCACGCAGTATGCCAGAAATACAATTCAATGTTGCGGAGCCGACTCCTGTGGAAGTTACAGTAGATTTCACTACGGAGGATGGTGACGAGGAGTCTTTCGTAGACGTAGACGTCCCACCATATTCCATAGGTCTAAGGAAGGGTTTGACCGGTTACGTCATGGTTTACCCAGACCAGCCTGTGACAGTCTGGCAGCACCTCCGCTCGCGTATTACAGAGATCTTTCCAGAAGATCGCATGAAGCTGACCTCCTTCACCATCACTTTCGGAGAAGCTGACCCCAAAGGAAACCTAATCTTCCAGGGGCGTACTCTTTCTGAGCAAAAGTACTCATCATGGAGGTTTGATCGTCCTAGGAAGCCTATGTATACTATGTATCTGGCTGCTCGAGATCGAAGCGATAACTGGACCATACCACAGCCTGTAACACTGTGGCATCCTGGAATCGCTCAATTAGATGAGCCAGAGATTGATAAATATCCTAGCGCGTTGCAAGTAGAGCTACCTCAAGCTTATGATAAATACGAGCTGCTAACTGGTGAGGAGAAGGAAGAACCCGAAAAGAAGGAAATCCTTGGATATGTGGTGCGGGTGGAAGAGGTTGATGCCCCTCCCGATAAGGATGAGATCGTGAAGGAGAGGTGGATACCGATAACTGAGGTAGAGGGAGCAGAGATCTTCAAGCTCCCTGCAGGAAGGACGTTCGAGGTCACGGTAGGTGCTTTCGACAGCGTGGTACATCCCATCGACCCTGAGAAGCCGGATGAGTGGACTCAGGAGAATGAAGACTTGTTCGAGGCTACGTTCTCCGAGCCGGTGGAGAAGACCATCTTGTCGGAAACGACAGACAGTACTCTACTGATAGCAGCTCACAATAGTTCAGAGAAAGGGAAGGTAGGAGCAGATTACATTTGTGACGGAGAAAGTGACCAGGTTGAGATTAACGATGCTATCCAACATCTTGCCGATACAGGTATAGGGGGATCGGTAGTACTGCTAGAAGGCACCTTTATCGTGGACGGATCGATCGAATTGAAAACTAACACGACGCTGAAGGGCCAAGGTAATAGTACAGTAATTAAGATCGAGGATGGGTATGATGACGAGATAGCTGCCATCGTCACTAAACCTGTAGAAACGTGCCACCAGTATATGTCGGTAGTGGATTTGTCTATCGATGGTAACAAGGATAATCTAGGGGGCTCAGGAGACTCCCATGGTATATGGTTCTATGTCGTACCACCGATAGAGGATATCAGAAACGTTGCCATAAGCGGTGTCGAAGTTCGTGACTGTTCGCAAGAAGGAATCCGTTTTGGTGCCGGAACTTCGCGAGCTCGAGTCACGCAATGTTCCGTACACAACTGTAGCGGTGGTATCTATGTAAGTACAAATTCAATAGTTAGTAACTGTTTGATCACGGACTGTACGTTCGGCATCATGGACATGTTTACTGCAGAAGATACTATTATCGACAACTGTATAGTATCCGACTCCTCGCAAAATGGTATCACTTTAACATCCTCTCATAAGTCTACCATAACGAACTGTATAGTGAAAGGTAGCGGAGCGACTGGGATAATGATATCACAGGACGATAATCTACTGGAAGGAAACACCATCAAGGATGGGGCAAGCAGTGGGATAATTGCTAGCGGATCCAGAACCAGAATAATGGGCAACGTGATAACCGATAACGACTTTGGGGTTAAGATATCGCAAGCGTCTGCAGAGCACTCCCTGATCACGAATAACGACCTTTTCGGGAATATTGACGGGTCACTACAAGACGAGGGGGTCAACACGTCCTTTGGTGCAGGTAACCGCCTAGGAGACGGTTCATGGGAAGCTGATCTAGATGAGTGGGTCTTAGCAGCTGAGTATAGTGTAGGAGATATGGTAATCCACAGCTACATCTATGTATGCACTGATGATCATACGTCCTCCGAAGATAACGAGCCAGGAGAAGGGGTCGCGTGGGAATCTTACTGGGACAGAATCTAATACGGAGGGTTTCTATGCAACTGAAAATCTTTAATATACCATTAAAGGCAATCAGAACCCTAGCAGCTTATGTACGAAAGTTATTCAACAATGAAGCATCAGAAGAACTCCTCTACAAGAAGCGTCGAGAGAAAGAGCGAGAAGAAAAACTGAATAAAATGGTACAGGAGATGCAAAAAGATCTTCGCAGGAACAGGAGGGATCGACATGAGCCTAGAAGATGAAGCATGGCCAACGAATAAGCAACTGTATGAGATGCAGGAGAGAAATCGCCAACAGATGGAAACACTCACACAGGAACTGAAGCTCACTCAGCAAGTGATCAAGAAGTATAACAACCTGGTCGGTGTAGTTACAAGCCTTTCAGAATGGCGCAAAGAGGTGGAAGGGCGCGATCAGGGCAGAAGTGATTTTGGTAAAGATATTCAAGGTTGGGTTCCCTGGGCGTTCCTGGTGATTATGTTTATTATTAACTTGTATCTTCTTTTTAGCGGGGGGTGAGAAGAATTGCCGCAGCATGTGCAGGACTTCATAGACAGACTCAAAGAACCAGCGTTAAAAGTAGAACGTGACCATGATATTCCTGCAGCGATAGTGATCGCAAAGGCGGCACTTGAAACAGGATGGGGGCGTTACGTACCGAGAGACAAGCGTAGCGGAGTTTACAGTTATAACCTCTTTGGAATTAAGCATCATGGTCATCCTACGCATGAGTATGTCGTGTCTGACACGGAAGAGGAGGTTAATGGCCAAAGAGTCGCGAAACCAGATGAGCGGTTTAGGAAGTATAGTAGCTATCAGGAAAGTATTGAGGATCATACTCGATTCCTACAGGAGAACAGACGCTATGAGAACCTGTGGAACATCAGCGATCCAAAAGAGTTTGCAGAGGAGCTTCAACGTACTGGTTATGCTACAGATTCTCGATACGCAGAGTTGTTAATTGGTATTATGAAAACGAGAGGACTCCTCGATTTGTGTCCGAACATGGATTTGAAAGTGAAAGATATAGAAGGGGAGGCAAAGATGGGTACGATAAGAGAGTTTACGCTTTCAGTATTGTGGGGCTTTGTGTCCAAATGGTTGCGTCAGATTGCTATTGATGCGAGTCAGTCGCTCTGGGATGGCCTGTGGGATGAGATATTACTTCCCGCTATTGCCGAGGCGCAACAGATGTG
>PUNC01000121.1 GCA_003551625.1 PVC group bacterium
ACCTGAATAAGGCAAAGGTGAAGATCACGGTAACAAAACCAATAAGAAGCAGGCTGGTAGCACTGATATCCAGGGTTAAAAGCAGTATCGCCAACCCGGCAAACACTGCACTTGCCAGGTAGAGCAGCAGCACGGTTTTCCTTACGGAATAGCCGAGACTCATTAAGACATGGTGGATATGGCCCTTGTCGGCCTTAAAAATAGAGGTACGGTTGCGCAGGCGGCGATAAATGGCGAACATGGTATCCAAACCCGGGTAAGCAAATATAAACATGCTGCCAAGAACAACCGATCCAGAAACTTCGCCGCCCAGGGAAAAAAGATAAGTAACCGCTAGAAGAAAGCCCAGCAGCATACTGCCGGCATCGCCCATGAAAACTTTAGCCGGGTTGAAGTTGTAAAACAAGAAACCGACGCAGGCTCCCGCCCCGATGACTTTAAGGGCCAGCATATTGGCACTTCCTCCATTAATCAAGGCAATTAAAGCCATGGAGCCAAAAATTATTAAAGCGGTGCCGACTGCAAGGCCGTCCAGGCCGTCAATCAGGTTAAAAGCATTGATCATCAATACTATAAAGCCGACGATCAAAATCAACACCGGCAAGGCCGGTATGTCGTAAGAAGCAAAAGTATCCAGGACAAAATGATATTGGCCGGCATTAAAGAAAACTACAATTGACGCAGCCAAAATTTGCCCTAACAACTTGACCAATGGCTTTATATTATAGATGTCATCCAAAATGCCGGTGACAACCAGGACTCCCGCACCGTTAAAAACAATAAATGTTTTATAGTTATTAAAGCCAAAAACCAGAATGCTGATAACAATTCCGGCAAATATTGCCAGACCGCCAAGCAAAGGCACTGTTTTAAGATGGGTTTTATGCAGACCCGGCAGATCTACAATCTTCTTGTTGGAGGCGAGCCTCGCCAGTGGAGGTGTAAGTACTGTGGTGCTGAACAGTGAAAAACCAAACAAGCTTAGTAGATATAGAGAATCACACACTTTTAAACATCCTCGTCCAAAACAGTTTTTATACTATTGAATTATTGTTTTCTAAATTAAATTCAGCATTGCCTCCTTTCTCAATTTTTCTAAATAATAAATGTAATATTTCGGTTAAGAATTCTTATTCGCCTTTAAAAACATTTTTCCTGCTGGCTTTTATCGAATCTACCTGCGAAAAATCGTAACCTGCAAGACGGCGATCAAAAAAAGGGCCAGCACAATACCGGCCGCATCGATCAGCACATCGAAAACAGAAGCCTGACGCCCGGGAACAAACAGCTGGTGAATCTCATCGCTCACAGCGTATATAAATGCGAAGCAGAAAGTATTGCGCCCGGCAATAAAGCTCCAGCCGGCCAGGCCCCGGTTAAAAGCCCGGTAGAGCAAAAAGGCCAGCAGTGCGTAGCCCAAAAGGTGGCCGATACCCGCCGGCAGAGGAAAGCTCTCCAAAGCCGGGCTTCCTTTTGGCTGGGACGAAAAATAAAAAATCAGGCCCATCTGGAGCACTACCGGCCCCCAGAGGCTTAGAAAAAGCGGGTTAAGTTTGCCTTGAGTATTAAATTTCATGTCATCTCTCCAAAAAACCTTATATACACCGTCTGTCGGCAGGAGTTAAGAAATTTTCAGCGAAAATAGCATTAACTGCAAGAATGATCATCTTCAGAGCACTTTGTAAATTAATTGATATCCCTTAATTGGAGGACCTCTTTGTGAAATTTTTGTTACTGCTGCTCATTTCAATTTCCCTTTTTCTCCCGGCCGGCTGCACCGACAAACAGCCCGAGTACCACGGAGATTTAAAAAACGGCAAGCCTCACGGCACAGGAGTGCTTGTCTACCCCAGCGGCACCGTCTATGAAGGTGAATTTAATGACGGGGCCCGCTGCGGCAGCGGGGTTTGGGAACACCCCGACGGTCCCCAGTACAGCGGCACCTGGCTGGAAGACCGCTACCACGGATGGGGAAAGCTCACTGTGCCAGGAGCCTACACCTATAAAGGAGAATGGGAAAAAGGTGTTAAGCAGGGCCGCGGCATCCAAACCTGGGAAGACGGCCGGCGGTATGAAGGTACCTGGTACCAAGGCCAAAAGCACGGGCACGGAACGATGCAATACCCCGACGGCTCCTATTACGAAGGGGAATGGGCCGAAGGGCAAAAAGATGGAGAGGGAACCTTTATCAGTGCCGAGGGCAAAATAACGACCGGCACCTGGGAAAACGATCAATTTATCTATGTCCCCGTCGATCAAGTCACCCTGTGCAGCTATGAGCTTGAGCTAACCCTTGAAGACCAGCCCTATCAACTGGAAGCCCGGGCTTTCCCGGCAGATGCCACCAACCCTAAAATGAACTGGACTTCGGAAGATCCGCAAATAGCAGCTATCAAAGACGGTTTGGTCACGCCCCTGGCGACCGGTGAAACAACGATCAAGGCAGTCGCCGGCGAACAAGAAGCCCAGGCTGAATGCCTGGTAACCGTAACCGCCCCTCCGCAAGAAATAGCGGTAACCAGGGTGAGCATTGATCACTTTTTCATCATTTTAGACCTGGATGATGAACCGCAAACGCTCCAGGCGGTTGTCGAACCGGAAGATGCAACCGATAAAACCCTGATCTGGCAATCAAGCGACCCCGCGGTAGCCTCCGTCGACCAGCTCGGCCGGGTCACCCCCCAGGGGAGCGGGGAAGCGGAAATAACCGTGGAAACAGCTGACGGCGGTTACACCGACAGCTGCAATGTCACAGTGCGCTGATCAGCCTAAATTGGGGATAGCTCCAACGCCCTTCGAAAAAATTTAGCTTTGTTTCCCAGAAAACAATGCCCCAAACTTAAAAACTACTTCTTCTTCTCACCATAATAATATTGATAACCGTTATAATAAGACTTACTGTAGGGCATGCTATTAATAATCAACCCGATTACATCTGTCTGCACCTTATAAAGCTGCTCCAGGGCCCCTGCAGCTTCATCTCTTGTTACCCGGCCGTAATCGAGCACCAGCAGGGTACCGTCAGTAAGCCTTGAAAGCAGAGCCGCGTCCGTAACCGCAAGTATCGGAGGCGAGTCGTAAACGACATAGTCGTATTTATGAGCGACCTCCGCGGCTAAACCTTCCATCCGCTCTGAAGCAAGCATTTCCGCCGGGTAGGGTGGCACCGGCCCGCTGGTCAATATTGTCAGTCTGTCAACTTCGCTTTTTTTCGCTGTTGATTCAAGATCCAGTTCACTGTTAAAAATCAGGCTGGAAAGCCCGGGTTCACTATCAATTTCAAAAAACCGGTGCTGCATGGGCCGGCGCAGGTCGGCATCGATCAGCAGGACCGAAAAACCGCTGCCGGCCAAAGTTGCCGCCAGGTTTGCCGCCACGGTGGACTTGCCGCACTGCGGATTGGCCCCGGCAACCACGATGCTTTTAACCGGCCGGTCCACCCTGCTGTACTGAATGTTGGTGCGCAGGGTGCGGAATGCCTCCGCCGGAGGCGAACGCGGACTGCTTTTGACAAACAGGTCCTCGCCGTCGGCCCTGGGCACCACCCCGATGACCGGCACCTTGAGCAATTCTTGTATTTCATCCGGGTTTTTGACGGTCCGATCGAGATACTCGATCAAAAAAGCCAGGCCGAAAGCACCCATCAGGCCGACCACAAAAGCAACCGCGATGTTTAGCCTGACCCGCGGGCTGGACGGTCCTCCCGGCTCCACCGCCTCATCAACCACGCTGACATTCTCAATATCCATGATTTCCACCACTTGCTCCTTGAAAACCCAGGCAGTCTCATTGGCAATATCGCGAGCAAGCACAGGATCCGAATCGGTTACACCGACATTAATCAGCTCGGTGTCGCGCACCGGCTGCACGTCGATCTTTTCCTGCATTTCATCAACGCTGTAGGACAGACCGCGGTTGGCAATCACCAGCCTCAGCACCCGCTGACTGCTCATTATCTCCCGGTATGTATCCACCAGCTCCCGGCTGAGCTGCACATCCCGGTAAATATCCTCATGGGTGGCAAACTGGCGGGAGACGATCAGGGTGGTCGACGCAGAGTACTGCGGGGTTATTAAATAAATACTGATCAACCCGCTTGCCAGCGCAGCAAACACAGGCATTAATACGATTAGCTTCCACCTCTTGGCTATTACCTGCCATAAGGCGTAAAGATCAAGCTCTTGTTCCAATAGAACCACACATCTCTTTCTTCCGGTTAGTTTTTACGCCTGTTATGAGTTCGAGCAATAAAGCCGCTTGCCCTGCCCCAACGGAGAATCCAGAATCTTTCCTTAAATTCCCCGGCGGCCGGTCTCCCGGCTCCTTAATCCCCACCAGGCCCTCTAAAATAACCTATCCCCCTGTGCAGGGCAAACCCGCCTGCCAAAGCAGCCGCTCCGGCCGCGGACAAATAGATGGAAATGCGGCTGAACATATCTCCGGCGAGGCTGCGCATTATTTCTTCTTGCTGCGCCCAAACCAGCCCCGCCAGTTCCCAGTCTGCAACCAGCCTCTCCACCAGGGGAACCACCATCCTGTCCCAGCCCAAAGGCCACAGATATAAATAGGTGAGCCCCGAGAATAAAGCCCCCAGGCCAAGCACTTTTAACATCCCCGCCGGCCCAAACCACATAAACCCGACCAGCGCGAGCGCTGCACCGCTAAACCAGGGAATATACTCCATATATGTCCTGGCCCGATCCAATTTTGCCAGTTCCGCTTTAAATTCCGGGTTAAGCTCCTCTTTGTCCTCCAGCTCGATTAAAGTTAGCTCCTCCGCTATCTCCAGCCGGGAAAGCAGCTGATCAAAAAACTCCGCGCTCACTTCCTCAAAGAGCTCGGGATAATGTCGGGCCAGCTCTTTATTCAGCTCCTCCAGAAAAATTTGCCGGCGCTCGCGCAGATCAACCGCTATAACCAGCTGTTCCTGCTCCCCCTTGACAAATAACAAATACTCACCTGCGGCATAAGCAGCCTGCTCCTTAAGCCAAGCTTCATCGGCGGTGCGCACCAGGGCCCGGTGGATCATTGATTCATCCCACAGGCTGTAGTTTTCAAATTCGGAGGAAGCTGCTTCCAGGAAATAGGTCTGCAGGCTCTCCCCGTCTGTTTCCTCTAAAACAGTGTGGTAGTAATCGGTACTGAGAAAGGTGCGCTCCAGCCCCAAGCCCGTTTGCATTACCCAGCCTGTCAAAACTGCAAGGAGCAAAACCGCCCCCCAAACCACATTTCTTATCACCAAATATTTCACCCTTTGCCCGGCGGCATCATGCAAATTGCCGCCCTTTAAAACAGCTTTTCAATTACCTCCCGGGTTTTCTCGCGATCGGGCCGCCAGTAACTGACCCCACCGGGATTGTAGAACCAGCCGGGAACAAGCTCCTTGTTGATCTCTTCTTCATCGATTTCTAAAAACAAACTTCCCCAGCGTGCCGCTTCAGTCAGGCTGACATCTGTTTCTAGGTTTTTCCAGGCAGCAATCGCAGCTAAAAGGAGCCGGTCCAGGGACTGCTCCCCGGCCTCCGCGGCCACCGCCCGCATAAATCTTTGCTGACGCATGACCCGGGCAATATCGCCCAGCGGTTCCCTGCGAAATCGCACCAGGGCAAAAGCCTCGTCTCCGTCCAAAACCTGCTCGCCCGCTTCAAAGTCGTCGTGACGGGAGGCAATATCCGTATCGACATCAAAAGTGACTCCGCCCAGCACATCAATTACCTCTTTAAAGGCCAGGTAATTAAAGCCGAAATAGTGATCGACTTTCACCGCGGTAAACTGCTCCACCGTTTCCAGCAAGAGCTCTGTTCCCCCGTAAGCGTAAGCATGGTTTATTTTATCCGGCCCGCCGCGGCCGGGTATTTCCACCATGGTATCCCGGGGGATTGACAGCAGGGATATTTCTTCAGAGGCAAGGTCGGCTTTGATCAAAACTATCGTGTCGGCCCTCCCTTTACCTCCGCGGAAAGCACCGTCGACCCATTCCCCGGCGTCGATGCCGTAGACTAAAAATACGGCCGGCTCTATTGGTTCTTGATCAGAAACCTGCGGCAGCAGTCTTTCTTCATCCGCCGCCTGCACGGTATAATCAAGCAGCCTGACAAAGCTTCTCCGAAAAGAGACAAGCTGTTCTGCCGTAAAAAACAAAAAGGCCGAAACGGCCAAAATTAAAAACACGGTTGTCAATTTCTTTGCCATTTATCCTGACTCCCGTCTTACTCACATAAAGTTTTTTGCCGCTTAGATCGCACTAACCAACCTTGTCTGCCTCTTGTTCCGTGCCTTTCTCCGCAGCACCGCTCTTTTTGGATCAAAAAAGCCCGGCAAAAAAGCTTTTCCCTTTACTGTCCATGTTCCGGTCGGATCCGTAATAATAGCTGTAACCGTTGTAATAAGTTTTGCTGTGCGGCATGCCGTTAATCACCAGGCCGATCATATTGGCCTGAACGTTGCTCATCTGCTCCAGTGCACCGCTAACTTCTTCCCGGTTAACTTTGCCGTAACCAATTACCAGCAGTGTACCGTCCGCCACTCTTGATAGCACAGCCGCATCGGTAACGGCGACTACGGGAGGCGAGTCAAATATTACGTAATCAAAATGATCCGTAAATGATTTTACCAGTTCATACATGCGCAGGGAAGCGAGCATTTCAGAGGGGTACGGCGGCACAGGGCCGCTCGGTATGATCGTTAAGTTGTCATGGCCGCTTCTATGCATCACCGCTCCCAGGTCAAGTTCATCTTTGACAATCAAGCTTGTCAATCCCGGTTCACTCTCAATGCCAAAGATTTCATGCTGAGTGGGCCGGCGCAGGTCGGCATCGACCAGCAAAACGGAACCCCCCGAGCCGGCCAAGGTCAGCCCCAGGTTTGCGGCCACGGTTGATTTGCCGCACTGCGGGTTGGCCGCGGTAACCAGGAGGCGTTTGATCGGCCGATCCACACTGCTGTACTGGATATTGGTCCTCAATGTACGCAGGGCCTCGGCCGGCGGTGAACGCGGATTACTCGAAGCAAACAGGCTGTCTCCATCAGCCATGGGAATGGTTCCGATCACCGGCAGGTTAAAGATCGCCTGGGCCTCCGCCGGGTCCTTTACCGTCCGGTCAAGGTATTCAAGCAGGAAAACCAGCCCGAATGCCCCCATCAAGCCAACCACAAAAGCAACGGCCACGTTTAAATGTATCCGCGGACTGACCGGCCCTCCCGGGGCAACCGCTTCATCAAGGGTGCTCACATTTTCTACGTTCATAATCTCAATAATTTCTTCCTTGAACGCAGCGGCTACCACGTTGGCCACATCCCTGGCCACTTCCGGGTGCGGATTGGTGGCACTGAGCTTGATGATCTCGGTATCCCTGACCCCTTCCGCAGTGATCATCGCCGCCAGCTCATCTATTTCGTAAGGCCAATCTTCTTTTGCCACAGCCGCTGTCATTACCCGCCGGCTGAGAACAATGTCGCTGTATGTTTCCGCCAGCTGGCGGCTGACATGGAGATCCTGCCAGTAGATATCTCTTGCATCGGTGGGACGCATGACCAAAAGGGTGGTGGAAGACTTGTAAAGGGGGGTAATCATATAACTGCTGTATAAAATGCTTATCACCGCCGCCGCCAGCGGGATCAAGACAATCAATTTCCACCTTTTAGCGATTACCTGCCATAAGGCTAGAAGGTCAAGTTCTTGTTCCAAAACTTAACGCCCCCTCTCTCTATAACCTGGAATAAATGCCCTGTTTATTAACCATATCCTGCCCTACAGCCAAAGCAGCTCGCAGGTTATCTTTGACCAGATCCGGGCTTCAGTACCACCCGCTCATTTCCACTTAAAGCCTAATTATAATACCACAAAATCGCGAATTGTAACAGTAGCCTTTTTGCTCCGGGCAGGGGCCCGCAGCAGGCAGGTATCGCCCCTTCAGCTGTCGAATCTTAAACTGGATAGTAAACAACAGGCCCTGCCGTTTGAGGTTAAAACCATGCGCGCTTCTATTAAAAAAATACTCCAGATCTTAAACAAAAGGGAGCGCCTGCAGCTGCTGTTACTGCTTCTGCTCATTATCATCACCGCTTTTTCCCAGACTCTAGGGGTAGCTTCCGTAATGCCTTTTATCGGTTTGATCATGGAACCGGCCACCATCTTCGAAAACGAATACCTGCTGTGGGCTTATGAAACTTTTAACTTCGCAGATGTAAGCACATTTATCATCTTTGCCGGGCTGGTCATGCTGGCGATCATTTTATTTTCCAATGCTTTTTCCGCCCTGACCACCTGGCTGAAAACCAGGTTTTCCCTGATGAACAACCACCGCCTGTCCATGCGGCTGTTGAAAAAATACCTCTCCATGCCCTATGCCTATTTCCTGAACCAGAACAGCGCCGATCTGAGCAAGAACGTCTTAGGGGAAGTAAACCACCTCACCTACAGCTATATCATGCCTTTCCTGCAGCTGATCACCAAAAGCCTGGTGGTCGTCTTTCTTATAGCCATGCTAATCCTGATTGAACCACTGGTTTCAGTGCTGGCCATGGCCTTGATCGGCGGCCCTTATGCCCTGATCTATTTCAGCCTCAGGAAAAAACTGCGGACAAGGGGACTCTTGCGCTTTGAAGCAAACAAGAAAAAGTTCAAAGCGGTCAGCGAAGCCTTCGGTGGCATCAAAGAAATCAAGACCATGCACGTGGAACCCTTCTTCCTCAACAAC
Source organism: PVC group bacterium (assembly GCA_003551625.1). GTDB lineage: Bacteria > Auribacterota > Erginobacteria > Erginobacterales > PUNC01 > PUNC01. The sequence goes on from PUNC01000121.1 coordinate 8,700, forward strand.
TACCGAGGAGCCTCGCTAGAGCTGACCGGCCACGCCCTGTGGAGCTCTGTTGTCGGCCAGCTGCCCCGCTACGCCCTGGAAGGAATCGGCTTTGGCGCCATTATTGTCTTTGTTTTGATCCTTTTTGCCACCAGGGAAGATGCCTACCAGGTCATTCCCCTGGCCTCCCTGTTCGCTTTTGCCGGCTACCGCCTGCTGCCGGCTGTCCAGGAGATTTTTTCTTCCTTTTCCGGAATTCAGTTTCACGAGGCGGTCCTGGACCGGATCCACCGGGATATTACCGCACCCGGCCCCACCGGCACACCTGCTTCCCTTAGCAATCAATCCCTGCCCGAACCGCTGCCTTTCAAAAAACAAATTGAGCTAAAAAGTATATCCTACCGCTACCCCAACTCCGGGGAGCTGGTCTTAAGCAGCATCAACCTGTCCATTAAACGCAATACCTCTGTCGGTTTTGTCGGGCCCACCGGAGCGGGCAAAACCACCCTGGTTGACCTCATTCTCGGCCTGCTTCTGCCCCACGAAGGCCAAATGCTTATAGACGGCGTACCGCTGGACGAAAACAACCGCCTGAACTGGCAGCGCAACCTGGGCTACGTGCCTCAGTTTATCTACTTAAGCGACGACACCGTGGCCCGCAATATTGCCTTCGGCCGCAGCGATCAGGAAATAAATCAGGAAGCCCTGATTAAAGCGGCTCGCATCGCCAACATCCACGACTTCATAACCAATGACCTCCCCGACGGATATGACACCCTGGTCGGAGAACGGGGCATCCGCCTCTCCGGCGGCCAACGCCAGCGTATCGGCATCGCCCGGGCCCTCTACCACGACCCCGCAGTCCTGGTCTTCGATGAAGCTACCAGCGCCCTGGACGGCGTAACCGAAGAAGCGGTCCTCACCGCCATGGAGAGCGCGGCCCGGTTGAAAACCCTGATCATCATCGCCCACCGCCTGAGCACCGTGGAATCCTGCGATGTGGTTTATCTGATCGACAGAGGCCGCATCGTCGACCAGGGCACCTACAGCGAACTTCTAAAAACCAGCGACCAGTTTCGCTCCATGGCCAAAGCAAAACTATGAGCTAAAAAACATCAGCCCGAAAAAAGCCAATCTAGATAATTCTCGACCTGACTAACCCGGTCAGCACCCGTTTATCTTTTGCCGGATCGGCAACCTTCAACCACACCTCAGTTAACACTCTTTCGAGGCGTACCGCTTTTGAAGTTTTGTAAGAACTGCCCAGACTTGTAGGTCATATGGATTGGATTTTTTGATCCATTTATCAACCCTCTCATCATTACCTCTCTAAATAAGATTTGCAGTCTTATTCTAATGCTTTTCTCATCGTGATGCTTTCCCTACCATACAGTTTTGCATCAGCGGCAAGCTTTTCTTTGAGTTCCGGTAGCTCAGCATGCCTAAAACCAAGTTTTTCATACATTTTAATAGCCGGTTTGTTGTCTTCGAATACAAATAACCATAGCTCTGAAGCACCCTCAAGCTTTGATTGCTCTATAACCTTTCGGGTTAAGGCCTCACCAATACCCACGCCCCGATAGCGCTTTTTAATTGTAAGGCTGAAAAGCCAGTGCCCTTTGTAGGGAAAACATTCTTTAGTGTAGCGCATAAAGCGAACGAACCCTAAAATTTTGTTACCGCTTCTGGCTACATAGATCGTTAAGCGTGAATCCTCGTTTTGTACTGAATCATTGGAGTCCTGATTGTTGCCCTGGTTTATAAAGGTTTGGAGATAAATAAGATCATCCTTATCTGCTTCCTGAATTTTATATCCCGGACAGAAGGGCTTGGCTATCGCTCGATAAAATGGCATACCCTGCAGCATGCCCAACACCTTACCCCCAATTCTGCGTCCGCGCATTACAAACCTGAGCAGCCACAAATTTACAGGTAGCAAATGCATCCATGCCAATCCAGTCAGACACCACAAGCCACGATCCAATTTAAGGGGTTTCCCATTACGCCAGGCAATATTTGCCTTTCCCAAAACCTCATTTTTAGTAAAAGGCCCCTCAGAAAAGGCTTGGGCGTCGCCCCGAATAAAAACCTGGGAACTATTATTTAGCTTTTCAACTATACGGTGCAGAACATAACATTCCGCACCATCATTTGAATTTGTCTGCACTAGCACCATGTCGCCCAAAAGAACTTCAGTAACGGGTTCAATTTCAACTACATCACCGTTACGAAGAAATGGCAGCATACTGCTGCCACTTACTGTCAGGCGTACATTTTGACCGCGCTGAAGAGCATCTTTAACAACAGGCATCAGATCGCGGCTGGACACATTCATAGTATCGACCTCACCAGGTGAATGACTGACTGTTCCGGCCTAAAGCGCAAACGGTAAACCGGCACATGCTCCAAAATGGCTTTAAGGTTGGCCATGGACCGGATCATCAATGAAGAATCCCAAAAAGGTAAAAAGGCGCGAGCCAACAACAAGGACGAAGCTGTGGGAGTTGAAACCGGTTCTACAACGTTTACCGAAGCCTGCTCCAAAACGAATAAGGCCTTGAGCGGTGCAGCATGGTTGCGGGCAATATCTGCGCTACCGCCCCAGGGGGTCCCGTAAGCTACCGGCACTCCGCTTTCTACCCGTATAGCAATCCGGTCATCATTCATAGCGATAACACCCGGCTCCTGGCTCCACAAGCCTGCCTGCGTACTCTTTCCCGCTCCGGCATGACCGGTAAACACCAAACCCCGGCCGTTGTCGTCCAATCCGGAGGCATGAAAGATCAGCCCGCCGGTGAAAAGGATGGCGGTGCGCAATATTAACTCACTGGCGCCGACGTTAAGCAGACTCCGCCAGTCCGGCCCGGTAATTTTTTCGCTCAGGCTCAAATCATCCCAGGTAGCATTGGCCCGCAGTACAGCTAAGGCCTCGCCACCTTCATTTTCATCACGGTAATTAAGGGCAGCATAATAATCCTGCCCGTTGCTATACATTTGCCAGATGGAACCGGGATCATAGATTAGTTTACCTTCAGGAAAAGGACTTAACTTACTTTCTGCCCAGCTTAATGATAGACAGACTAACGGCTTTTCAGATGTGCCCATAAAAGGACCAAGGCGGGTGCCGATACCAAGTTCGGAGAAAGAAAGCGGGCTTTTTAGTTCAATCATTACCCGGGCTATAGATATAGGTATTTTATAAATCTTTTTCATAAATTTCCTTTCGCGCAAAGGCAATTTCGCATAAATAAGGAACAGGCTTGGTCAAGGTGCCATTTTCCAGTTTGGACCAGGCCGGACAGCGGGGACAATAAGGCCGTGCTTCACAGTCAAAGCAAACCGGATCAAGCGGCGGTGCATTATCCACAAAATCCTGCACTACTTGCCAGGCAGCCTGAAAACCGGTTTCCAGAGGTTTAACCGCCGGCATGCGCAAATCAATACAGGGGTACATTTCTCCCCAAGCATTAATCGTAAAAGCGACCTTTCCGGCCTGACAGTATAAATTACTGTCATCTCCAACGGTCGCTTCACGCAGTGCTGTTTCAGTCAATTCGGTGGCAGATGCACGATCAGTCGCTTCCAGTTCGACACATTCACTTGCTGAAAGTCGGCAATCTCCTATTTCCGACTGAAGTCCATCACGCCGCTCGGTTAACATCCATGCTGCGGTAAAAGGAAGGCCCCACGCGTGAGCCATCTTACGCATTGCTTCCAGTTCATGTATATTTTGCCGGGTAATTGTTGATTTCAAGCCCAGGTGAATTTGATGTTTAACCAGCGCCTCGATGCCTTCGCAGCAGTTTTTAAAACTTCCCGGTACACCAGTAACCGATTCGTAGGTTTCAGCCGTAGCACCGTAAATTGTGATCTCTGTGCGGCTGGGAGGGGCTTCCGCCAACTTTGCCGCTATTGGTTCGGTGATCAACGTGCCGTTGGTAAAAAGTGTTAAGAGCAAACCCAGTCTTGTAAGAGGAGTAAATATTTCAAAAAAATCAGGACGCAGCAGTGGTTCACCGCCAGTAAGCAACAAAAAAACCATCCCGTTATCAACAGCATAGTTAGCCAGTTCCAGCCAGTCAGAAGCAGAAAGTTCCCGGGCTTGCTGGTCTACATCATTTGCTACCTGACAAACATAACACATTTTGCAAGCTAGGTTGCAGCGTTCGGTCAGTTCAAAGGTTCCGTTTACTGGCTGTCGCCGATCAGCAGCCCGGCGGTGCAATTCGCGTACCAGTAATCCGTAGTCATCAGGTAAGAAACTCAATCTTCTAATAGACCCATTTCAGCTATCTCGTTTAAAAAAGCACGCACATCTCGTTGGGCAGTTTCTAAGTCAACCTCGAACTGTTCGGCAACAGCACCGGCCATCTCGTCTGATTCCCATTTTTTAACCAACAGATCCCATATATAAACAGCAGTGTCATTTAAAATGACCAGCCCGTTTAAATCCATCACCTGAGCCCCGATCGGCACCAGCAGGTTTTCGCCCCCGATATTTTGCAGGACAAAATCTTCTTTGCGTTTCATTTATTAACCCTTCCATTCTTCAACTCTTTAATCACGAAAAATTTTCAAGTTGCTAAATTTTATACTTTACTAAGATTAAGATCTATCATTATCCTGACCTCTGCAACTTGGGCTCGCTTCACCAGTTTTACCACACCTCAACAGTCTCTCCTCCATCTTCAAGGGAACAAAGTTGGCCCGTGGCGGTTCATATTGGCGCTTTCTTTCATGGTTTACCTTTTGCTTATCCATGCTTATCTCTCCTTTAATATAATTAATACACAGCCAGTAAATCAAGTCATGATGGAAATTGACATGAGGTTAATTTTGTTGCGATGAATGTCTCAGGAGTTTTATCTAAAAGGATAATACCAGTTTCCATTCTTAATGTCAATAAAGATCTATAAATTAACTGCTTGAATTTTGTATATTCGTCAGAATAGTTTTAAGCAGCTGTATCCGTCTATAGCTATAATCAAAGCTGCTTTCTGATGATATTGACAGGAGCAAACTTTTTAACCGGACATCAAATGCTCTTCTCTATCCGCAGGGGTTTTGCTGTTTTTTCAGCATCGGTTCGTGTCTTTCTGCCATCGCGTGACAACCACCAAAGAGCAGGGGAAACAATACTTTTAACGAAATATATCAACCCGAAAGCAGCCAGTCTCGCAAATCCTCGACTTTGCTAATTCGGGCAGCACTGGCCTGCATCTTTTTATCACCGAGGGCCAGACGCCCCAGCGATACGCCGTGCCTGCTTAAAACTCCAGCCCACCGCACGGGGTAGTAAAGGCAGATGCGCCATGAACGTGCAGGCGCCGGGTATTTAAGGGACATCTCCTCCCTGGAAGGCAGCAGTCGGGCACCCATTAACTTAAGCTTGTCACCCAATCCTTTTTCTCCCCAAAGCTTGGCCGCCGAACATGAAGAGTAATTGTCCGGTGTGGTAAAGATCTGCTGCTTCACAAGCTCGAGATAGCCCTCATCAAAATCATCAGGGCGGAGCCTGTCAAGCACATCAGCCGGTATGCCCGCCTTAAGTAATTCTTTAGCCAGGCTTAAAAACAGATAAATAGCACGGGTAATGCCCCAACTTCGGGAGCGAACGCCTATCTCCGGCCAGTTCAATCCTGCCCCGTAATGCCTTACCACCTCTGCAATATCACATAACATTCGCACGCTTAGATCATGGGCATGTTTGGCCGAGTGCTGGCAAAGATGTAAAAGCAGGTCTTCCGGGGCTAGCACCCATGCTTCGGCCTGTCCCAGCTTAACCGGCTGAGCCTTCTCCCACAAACCCTCTACATCAACCCGGCACGGTAATTTATTTGAGCTCAACTGCCAGTGAATTTCAACCCTCAAGCCTTCCCCGGGCAAGATGTAACCAAAATGAAAATTGTCTTGAGTTATAATGCGGTTGCAGTCTTCGGGCACTCCGCCCTGCGCCAAAAGCTCCTCTTCCATCCGCATCAGATCTTCTTTTTTCACCAGCAAATCAACATCGCTCATCCCTCTAAGGCCAACGTTGTCATAGACCATTTCGGCAAGGTGGGCGCCTTTTAAAAGGATAACGTTGATACCTTTGTTGTTGAATATGTCTAGTATATTCTGGAGCTCTCGGTATAGCCGCATATTACACGCCGCAGAAGCATAAAAACCTCTGCGCATTTCTTCCCATACCGGTGCAGGGATATTTAACTGGGAGACCAGAGGTTTAAGGGCATGAAAAAGAAGGGGAACAACACTGTGTTGCCCGGCAGTTTCAAAAATATCCTCCCAGTCTTTTTCGGTAAAATCTCTCAGTTGAGCAACTTTTACCGCTGCTTCTTCCTGCTTGAGGCAGATCAGCAGCGGTTCAGCCATCTGGACCATACAAATACCTCTTTTCTTTTACTAACACTGCACAGGCAAAATTAGCACTGCAGCCATCGTAGGTACTTTGTCTGTTGAAAAGCCTTATATAAAATGCAAACAAACAAAAAACCAGCTAGCTATAGGGCAGTATTTCTAACGCATCCCGCAGCTTTTCTTGTGATACATGCAGGTAAACAGCTGTAGTGCTGATCTTAACATAGCTCGCGATCTGCTTCAAAGTATATAAGTCGACACCGGCATTTAAAAGCAGGGTCAGGCAGGGATGCCTGAGTTTATGGTCCGTCAATCCCGGTTTATTTAAACCGGCCTTCTCACAGATCATTTTAAACTTGGTCCGCACTGCATGTGCAGTCATAGGCCGACCCAGAGCATCAAGAAATACCGCCTGCTCTTTTTCTGATGAGGGATTGCGCACGGCCAGGTACTCCTGAAGAACCCGGCAGGTATTTTCTGTCAGGGGCACCATTCTTTCCTTGCCGCTTTTGTCAAAAAGCCTGACCTTCCTATTCTCAAAGTCCAGGTGGTAATCCAGCCGCATTGATTCTATTTGTAAGGGTGCTCTGATTTCCCCGCCGGTTTCCTCTTCAAAATAACCGTAAAATATCTCAAGTTCCCTGCTGTAATTTTTAGATGTTTGTTCCTGCAGGCCTTGAATAATGATTAAGTGTTCTTGGTATTCATCTCGTTTAGGGATAATCTATTTTTTACACCGACGCCATAAATTAATTTTACCTCAATTGTATCTGTTCAGGTTCACCATAGACTACAGCACTCGAAAAAAAGATAAAATATTTTATCCCGGCTTTAACTAAAGCATTTAATAATGAAATCCCACCTATAACATTATTTTGATAATACAAATCAGGTTTTTCTACGGATTCGCCTACCTGGCTGTGAGCGGCAAAATGCATCACCGCATCAACTTTTTGATCTGTCAAGATTTGGCTTATTCTATCTATTTCAGCCAGATCACCTTCTAGAAGATTGTAACCTTTGATTGCTTCTCTATGACCCCGGATCAGGTTATCATAAACAAGGATTTCATAGTTTGCTTCCTTTAAAACTTTAATCGTATGGCTCCCGATATAACCTGCTCCGCCGGTAACTAATATTTTCATGATCCAAAATCCTTCCACCTTTAAATCATTGAAGTTCACATACTAAAGCTGATTGCCTACCTGGCAAGTAAAATATTACTTTCATCAAACTTGCACCATCCATTAGAGGCCAGAATTAGGTGGGACAATAAGTATTAGCGCCTATTGCTTCAGCCGCCAACAAAAGGTTTTTATCATCAGCCACAAAAAGACTATTTGATGAAGTGCCCATGATAAAAGTGGCCAGGTGTAAAGCATCCAAAGTTCTCAAGCCGGTGGTGGGCGCTAAATCAAGCAAGATCATCTCGGCCTTTTTTAAAACCAGGTTAGTTAATGGAACAAGCTTATACCGCTGCAAATCCTCTCTAAAAGCCTCAATTGCCTCCTGATAAGCATCTTCACCAATATCCTTACTTCTGAAGCGGCGGCAAAAAGACGATACAATTTCCAGTTTTGCCAGCTCTGAAATAAAGATATCGCCACTACAATCCAAAATCAG
>PUNC01000019.1 GCA_003551625.1 PVC group bacterium
AGGCTCTCCGGCGTGTCGTGATCGCGCGCCGGGGTGGCGCCGACCGACAGGGTAACGCGGACCTGTTCGGAACCGTTGACCAGATACGCCTGGTCCACCAGCGCCCGCATCCGGTCGCCGATCCGCCCGAGCTCGCGCTTGTGCACGTTGTTGATCACGCCGACGAACTCCTCCCCGCCCCACCGGCCGTAAAGGTCGAAAGGCCGGGAATTGGCGAGGAAGGTATTGGCGACGTATCTTAAGACCTGGTCGCCCGCCTGGTGGCCGTAATTGTCATTGACGCTCTTGAAATGGTCGATGTCCATAAAGAGAATTCCGAAGGGGATATCGTAGCGCCGCTTCTCCTCGAACCGGTTGTGGATCTCCCGCGCGATGAACTTCCGGTTTCCCAGCCGGGTAAGATCGTCAAGCAGCGCCAGCTTCTCCAGTTCCCTGATCCTCATCCAGTTGACCGCCTGATTGCTGATGTCGGAGAAGAGCTCGATCGCCCCGATCACCTTGCCCCCGGCTCCAATCAGGGGGGTGGCCCGGACGGAGACCGGCACCCGGTGGCCGTCCTTATGATGGAGAAACAACTCGGCCTGGCGGGGCTTCCGGTCGGCGATGGTCGCCGCCAGCGGGCACATCCCCTGGCAGAGGTTGTTGCCCTCTGTGTCAACGTGGGTGAGGATATTGTCCGCGCAGGACTTCCCCAGAACCTCTTCGGCGGCGTAGCCGGTGATTTTTTCGGCGGCCTTGTTCCAGTAGGTGATGATCCTTTCCCGGTCCACGAAATAGACCCCCTCGTATAGGTTGTCCAGGATCGCGGCGAAGAACTTTTTTCCCGGCATCGGGGGGGCGACTTTTTTTCTACTCTTTATCATCCCGTCAATCCCGGTTACCGAAACCCCGGTCGAGGAAACCCTCGGCCGCCAGCGCGTCCATAATCTCCACCAGGGCGGGGTCGAACTGGCCGCCGGACTGCCGGCGCAGCTCTTCCAACGCCGCTTCGGCGCCTACCGCCTCCTGGTAGGAGCGGTTCGAGACCATCGCGTCGAATGAGTCGGCGACCGCCAGGATTCTCGCCCCCAGCGGAATCTCCTCCCCTTTCAAGCCCGCGGGGTAGCCGCCGCCGTCGAACCTCTCGTGGTGATGCTTGATGAAGCGCACGATCTCCTTCAGCTCCGAGATGGGGGCCAGGAGCTTTCCGGCCACCAGGGGGTGAGACCTGATCTTCTCGATCTCGGAATCGTCGAGTTCCTCCTCCTTGTCCAGGATCCGGTCGGTCACGCCCAGCTTGCCGATGTCGTGCAGGAGCGCGGCGATCCGGATCTTTTCGACCTCTTCCTCGTCGATCCCCAGCCGGCCGGCAAGCGCGACGGCGAGCGCGGTCACCCTCCGGGAATGCTCCTTAAGCTCGGGGTCCTTGGCCTCCAGGGCGTAAGAGAGGGTCTCAACGGTATTGAGAAAGGAAGAGCGTATCCGATCGGCCTGTTCCCTGACCCTATCTTCCAGGTCCTTTTGGTATTCGCGCTCGGACAGAACCTCCCGTCTCTTCTCAAGCGCTTTTTCGACGGCGGCCAGAACCTGACTGGTGGTAAATGGCTTGGTGATGTAGTCGAAAGCGCCGGCTTTCATGGACCGGATCGAATGTTCGACGGTGTCCAGGGCGGTGAGCATCACCACCGCGATCCCCCGCTTCATCGCTTTGATCCTTTCCAGCAGCTCGATCCCATTCATCCCCGGCATCATAATATCGGTCAGAACAAGAGAAAAGCCGTCCCTCTGGAGCTCGGCCAGGGCTTCCCCGGCCGAGGCTGAGGTCCGGCATTCGTATCCCGCCTTCTCCAGCAGCGGCTTGAGAAAACTCAAGATGGCCGGCTCGTCATCGACGACCAGCACCCTGGTCCTGCCGGCGGGTTCGGTATTCGGTTCGTCCATTTCTCGCCTCGGAGACTGATCTCCCGATATCCTTAACTATACTCTTTTCAGGAAGCGGCGGGAAAGGCGTTCAGGTCCGGATCATAATCAGCATCATCTTGAAGTCCTCCACCGCCTTGAGCGCGTGGGGCTGATCCGCGGGCATAATCAGCATCTCCCCCCGCCGCGCCGTGGTCGGCACGCCCGAGATGGTGATCTCCACCGCGCCGTCGAGGACGCAGACCATCGCGTCGAAAGGCGCGGTATGCTCGCTCAACCCCTGCCCCTGCGAGAAGGCGAAGAGGGTGACGGTCCCGGTCTTCTTCTCCAGCAGCGTCTTGCTCACCACCGAGTCCGGCTGGTATTCAACCATCTCGATCAGATTTTGAGGAACGTTCTCCTTTTTCATTCCATCCTCCCTGTTCAGGTTCGGCCGCCGGCTCCCTTGCGGATGAGGAAGACAAAGCCTTCTTCGGTTTTTTCGCTTTTCAGCAATGGGTTGCCCGTCGCCTCGCACCAGGCGGAAAAATCGCTTTCCGCGGCCGGGTCGTCGGCGAGCACCTTGAGGACCTCGCCCGGACTCATCTCCTCCAGGGCGAGCTTGGCCTTCACCACCGGAATCGGGCAGAAGTCGCCCAGGCAGTCGAGTCTTCGGTTTTCGTTATTATTCACGGGTCAAACTTATGCTCCGCTCCCTAATAAAGCGGATTTCAGAATCAAGATTGCAGATTTCTGATTTATAATCCGAATTTTGAAAAATTCGGATCAGATGAAGAGGTTGATCCCGGAATTCTTCGCCTCGCCGAGAAATGTCGCCGCCCCGACGGTTCCGGCCGTCTCGGGGATTAAGTCGTTCTCCTCGACGCCCATCACCGAGCAGGAGGTGGAGCAGGCGTAGAACTTCACGCCCAGCCCGGCCGCGGTCCGGAAAAGTTCCTCCAGCGAGGCCATCCCCGATTTTTTCATCAGGGCCTTCATCATCGCCGGCCCGACCCCCAGCATATTGAGGTGGGTCAACGGCAGGCCTTTCATCGAACCCGGCGTCATCAACTCGAGCATCCGGCGAAGAAGCGGCTTGCGGCGGTATCTTTTTCCTTTTTTCAGGAAGCTCAAACCCCAGAAGGTGAAGAAGACCGTGACCTCCAGGTTCATCGAAGCGGCGGTCGTGGCCAGAATCATCGCGGCCATCGCCTTGTCGAAGGTCCCGCTCATAAAGATGATCGTCATCTTGTCCCGTGATGCATTCACTTTTTCATTCTTTTGAAAAGTTTAACCCTCCGGCTCAGGATCGGCCGTTTTCCTTCAAGGGGGACATCGCCCGCAGCCGCTCCACGACACCGGGGAATTCGCGTAGAAAGTGGTCCACGTCCCCGGCGGTGTTGTCGATCCCCAGGGAGAATGCGATCGAGCCCTGGGCCCAGACCCGGTCGACCCCGATCGCCTCCAGGACGTGGGAGCCCTTCAGGGCCGCCGACGAACAGGTCGAACCGCTGGTGGCGGCGACGCCGAGAAAGTCGAGGTGCAGGGTTATCGACTCCCCCTCGATATACTTCACGCAGAAACTGGCGTGATTGGGAAGCCGACGGGTCCGATGGCCGGTCAGGAAGACGTCGGGAATCCTTTTCAAGACGCCTTCGATCAGCTTCTCGCGAAGTTCCGCGAGATGGGAAACCCTCCGCTCCCGCCCGGTCGCGGCGGCGTCGGCCGCCGCCCCCAGACCTACCAGGGCGGCGGTGTTGGGAGCGCCGGCCCGCAGACCGTTTTCCTGGATCCCCCCTTCGATCCGGGGAATGAGCTTTACCCCCTTCCTGACGTAAAGAGCCCCCGTGCCGGGCGGCCCGTACAGAACATTCCCCGACAGGCTCAGCAGATCGACGTTCAATTCCGCGACGTCGAGTTCAAGCAGGCCGGCGGCGGCCACGGCGTCGGTGTGAAACAGGACTCCCCGCTCCCGGCAGATCCGTCCGATGGCGGCGATCGGCTCGAGCGTCCCGATCTCGTTGGAGGCGGAAGTCACCGAGACCAGGGAGGTATCCTTCCGGATCCGGCTCGCGACCTGTTCCGGAGCGACCGTTCCCTCCCGGTCGACCTCGAGGAAAGAGACCTCGTATCCCCGGCGGGCGAGCCGTTTGGCCGGGTGAAGGACGGAGTGGTGCTCGATCGGCGTGGTGATCAGGTGCTTTTTGCCGGGCAGAGCCTCCAGGGCCCCCTTCACCGCCAAATTGTTTGACTCGCTCCCGCAGCTGGTGAAGACGATCTCGGCCGGGGAAGCGTGAAGAAGCAGGGCTACCTTCTCCCGCGCCTCTTCCAGCGCCTGCCGCGGTTTTTCCCCCAGGAAATGGCGGCTTAAGGGGTTGCCGTATTCCTCCTGGATGAACGGCAGCATCGCTTCCCGGACCTCGGGGAGCATCGCCGCGGCGGAAAGATGGTCAAAGTTGACCCGTCTCATTACCCGTCAAACCGCCTCGACCCTCTTCACTTCGGGGACCTCGGCTTTCAGTCTCCGCTCGATGCCGTTGGAAAGCGTCATCTGCGACATCGGGCATCCCCCGCAGGCGCCGGTGAGTCGGACCTTGACGACGCCTTCCTCGCTCACGTCCACAAGTTCAACATCGCCGCCGTCGGCCCGCAAATGGGGCCGGATTCCCTCCAGAGCCTTGATCACCTGTTCTTTCATTTCGTTTTCCTCCGGTTTAAGTTTTCCCATTTCGGTCCGCCCTGACAGCCGGCTAAGGACGGTTCAGGAGCAGGATCGCCTTCTGGGCCCGAAGATTCGGCAGGAATCGGATCCTTCTCCCGTCGGCCAGAAAAAACTTTTTTTCTATTTGAATATTCTCCGCCCGGCAGAATTCCAAGAAATCCTTGATACTTAAAAAATGCAGGTTGGGGCTGTCATACCAGCTGTAGGGAAGGACCGGCGTTACCGGCACCCTACCCTTGAACATAATCTTGCGCCGGATCGAAAAATGACAGAAATTGGGGAAGCCCACCACGGCCTTCCGGCCCACGCGCAATCCCTGGAGCAGGGCCCGGCGGGGGTAGAGAATCTGCTCGAGAACCTGGTTGAAGATCACGAAGTCGAAAAATCCGTCGGGATAATCGTCCAGGCCGGAATCGATATCCAGCCGGGAGACGCTCAAGCCCTTCTCCACGCATTTATAAATGGCCTCCTCGTCGATCTCCACCCCGCTGGCGGACACGTTTTTTTCCCGGACCAGCAGATCGAGAAGGTCCCCCTCGCCGCAGCCGAGATCGAGCACCCGGGAGCCCGGGGGAATCAGGGAGGCGATGATCTGGTTGTCGACGCGGGACGGCGGTTTTATTTCTCGCGGGCGCATAACTTTGAAAAAATGTTTCCAGGGGAAGATGAAATCCCCGATCTTCTACGTGTTTTTCCGGTAAGTGACTTCCAGGAACCGGGAGATCACCCGGCTCTGCTCGACATCCTCCAGCAGGAAGGCGTCGTGGCCGTAGTCGGCGGTTATCTCGCAATAAGTAACGTCCGCGCCGTTGAGCTTGGCGGCCTTTACGATCTCCTTGGATTGAACCGGGGGGTAGAGCCAGTCGGAGCTGAAGGCGATCGCCAGGAGACGATGGCGGCTCAACGCTCGGAAGACTTCGACCAGCGGTCGCTCGGCGCTGAGATCGAAGTGATCGATCGCCCGGGTCAGGTAAAGATAGGTGTTGGCGTCGAACCTTTTTACGAAATGGCCGCCCTTGAACCGGAGATAACCTTCCACCTCGAACTCCTCGGTAAAACCCCGGCCGTTGGCCTTCCGCCGGCGCAGGCGGCCGAACTTTCTTTCCATGCTCTTCTCGCTCAAGTAGGTGATGTGCCCGACCATCCGGGCCAGCGCCAGGCCCCGGGCCGGCGCCTTGCGCCCGTAATAATCGCCGCCCCTCCAGTCGGGATCGGACATCACCGCCTGGCGTCCTACCTCGTTGAAGGCGATCTGGAGGGCGGTGTGCCGGGCGGCGGCGGCGATCGGGATCAGCGCCGCCACCGATTCGGGATAGGAGACCCCCCATTGCAAAACCTGCATTCCGCCCATGGAACCGCCGGCGACCGCGAGCAGTTTTTTTATCCCCAGGAAGTCGATCAGGCGTTTCTGGACGTCCACCATATCGGCGATGGTCACCAGCGGAAACTTCAAGCCGTAGGGCTTCCCGGTGGCCGGATCGAGCGAGGCGGGGCCGGTGCTGCCCCGACATCCGCCCAGCACATTGGAGCAGACCACGAAGAACCGGTCGGTATCGAACGCCCGGCCCGGTCCGATCATCCGGTCCCACCAGCCGGGCTTATCCTCGCCGGCGTGAAAACCGGCGACGTGGGCGTCGCCGCTCAAAGCGTGACAGATCAGAACGGCGTTGTCCTTTCCGGGCGAAAGCTTGCCGTAGGTCTCGTAAGCGACCACCGGCTCGGCCAGAACGGCGCCCCCGCGAAGGCGATGGGGCTTCGGAAGCTGAAAGCTTCTCGTCTCCACTCGGCCCCAGCCGGCCCCGGCCGAGGTTTCTTTTTTCGACGCCGTCGGCAACATCATTTTTTACCTTTCTTTCCGAATATTTTGCGGTAAACCACGCATCGAAACCGGCGCGGGCCGCAGCTTTTCTCTTCCCAGCACCTGATCCGATTCAGAACCGCCTTCACCCCGGCGATATTCATCCTCTCTTCCTGTAAAAGCGCCTTGATCTCGCGGAGGCGGTCTATGTCCTGCCGCGAATAATACCGGTTCTTCCCCAGCCGGGAGGGAACGATCAGCCCTTTTCTCTCCCAGATGCGCAGGGTGGCCTGGCTGACACCCAGCAGATCGGCGGTGATCCCGATGGTGAAAAGGGGGCGATTGTAATCCCGCTCGGCTTCAACCGCCATCACCCCGTCGAGAACCTCTCCTTCGGAAGGGGGACAGGAAGGATCGTTATCATAGCCATTCTTCACTCTTTATCTCCCCGTTGATTCCCAGCACCACGCTCTTGAGCGGAATCTTTCGCTCCGCTTCGGCCAGGGCCTTCTGGGCCAGAGCCAGCAACCCCCGGCAACAGGGAACTTCCATTGTCATCACGGTCAAAGTATTGATTCGGGCCTGATCCACCAGGGCTTTGAGCTTTTCCAGGTAAACCTCCTGGCCGGAGTCAAGCTTGGGACAGGCGATCGCCAGGGTTTTGCCCTTCAGCCAGGAAGGATGGAACTCCCCCAGGGAAAACGCCGTGCAGTCGGCGGCCAGCAGCAGGTCGCTGCCGAGAAAGTAGGAAGCCTGCGGGCTTACCAGGTGAAGCTGGATCGGCCACTGCCGCAGAGCTGAAGGAACGGAACCGGGATCCGCGGACGGCTCGGAATCGGACTCCGGAATCTCCAGAGTTCGGGAGCCCGGGCAACCGGCCGGCGGCGTTTTGGCCGCGGCGGCCGGTTGAAAACCTTCGGGAAGCTCGATCCCCTTCTCCTTGAGGAAATCCAGGGCCTCCCGCAAATACTGGGTCTCCCCGTGATCGCGAAGATGCTCGAGATGCGCCCTGACGGTGTTGGGCCCCTGCCGGGCGATGTTCTCCATCGCCTTCCTTTCGTCGTAGGGCGCGGCCTCCCGCTCCTCGATCTCGATCGCGTCCACCGGGCAGGAACCAATGCAGGCCCCCAGACCGTCGCAGAAGATATCGCTGATCAGACGGACTTTCCCGTCGATGACCTGGAGGGCGCCCTCGGGGCAGTTGGGAATGCAATTGCCGCAGCCGTCGCATTTTTCTTCATCGATCTTGATTATCTTGCGCTTGCTCACTTTATCCTCCTTCAACCCGTTATCTTACCTGAAAAAACCAGGCCGGCCAACTAAATTACCTATAAACAGAGTTATTAGATCATTCCTTTATGGCGTTTTCAAGTGTTTTAATTATTTTTTTGAATAACCCGGACTACCCCGCAGCCCCGGCGGATTGTTGCCGGAGTCGGGCCTGATGAACGAAAGCTTCCAGCCGCAGGCGGCGGCTGGTGTCCTGGCTGCCGTCGTAGGCTAGGGTGATCGCCGGCAGGCCGTCCAGGTCGCGGCGCAGGGGCTCGAGCAGGCCGGCGAAGATGTTGCCGGGCAGGCAGGTAAACGGCATCACGTTGATGACGCCGCTTACGCCGTGGCGGGCGAAATCGACGGTCTTGCCCACGCTCAACGCCGACTCACCGAACCAGGGGGGAAGATAAGGCGAGCTGTTCTTCCAGATCTCCGAGATCGAGGTCTCGAAGCCGTTCCGCAAGTAGGGCCCGGCCATCCGCAGCAGTTTTTTCTCGTCCCGGTGCTGGACCCGGCCTACCAGGGCCACGCTCAACCACCGGCCCCACTGCCCCAGTATCCTTGAGCGCAGGGCCAGGGTGCGGTTGATGTGCCAGAGCCACTCCCGCACCGGCGGCAGCCAGACCTCGGCTCCGAGTTCTTCGAGTTTTTCGACCAGGTAATCGTTGCTGAAGGGGTGGTTGCGGACGAAGATCTCGCCGACCACGCCGATCAGCGGACGGGAACCGGGCGCGGCCAGTTTCTGGCCGTCAAACAGCTCCAGGGCCGAGCCGAAGGCGGAGAAGATGTCGCCCCGGTTTTCGATCGCGGCGCAGACCTTCCCCAGCGCCCGGCGGTAGATCTTATCCGTGCTTCCCCGCTCGACCTCGTAGGGCCTCCTCTCCCGCCGGATCCGGTCCAGGATATCCGCGACGGCCACCCCCCGCCAGGCGGTCCGGAAGAACCCCGGCCCCAGGCGGCCGATCTCCCGGTAAAAATCCTCTCCCTGAACCGGGGCCATAATACCGACCCGGTCCAGCCCCGCCCGGTCAAGAATCAGGCGCTGCAGGTGACAGTACTGGCCGAAACGACAGGGGCCGGAGGTGGAGGGCATAAAGAAAACCGAGCCGGAAGGATCAAAGCCGGGGGAACGGGCGATCCGGAGCATATCTCCGGTGGTCACCACGCAGGGATAACACTCCTTGCCCGAAGTGTATTTTCTCCCCCAGCGCAGGGTCTCCTCGTTGGACGGGGGGAAGACTTCGGCGGCCCGGCCGGTGGAGCGAAAGGCCGCCGCCAGGGCGTGAGAGGCGTCGGAGAGAAAGGGAATAAAGATTTTGCGGGGAGACTCCTCCTCGGAGGCCGGGGAGACGGAATGGAGCCGCCGACCTTCCTCCGGCGGGCGGGCCGGCAGGGCGCGGACGCTGTCCCAGAAGGCTTCGCAGCGCGTTATCGCGCCCACGTCGGCGCTGTGCTCGTCCACCTCGATGGCCAGCCAGGGCTTATCCCCCATCTCTTCGCGCATGAAGTGGAGGATAAACGAATCGGGACCGCAGCCGAAATTGGTCAGGTAAAGGGCGTAAAGACCGGGCCGGCCGCGCACGTAGCGCGCCGCCCGGAGTATCCGCTGGCCGTAGCGCCAGTACATATTGGGCCAGCTGTCGGCGATGGCGGTCTCCTCCAGGGGCAGGAATTCGCCCGGAATGCCCAGAATACCCAGGCGCGCCAGATGGCGGGGAAGGTCGAGGTTGAGGGCGGAATCGTAGCCGTTGTAGGGACGGGAGACGACGACCAGCGCCTTCCGGCCCGGCCCCAGGCCGTCAAGAACTTCCCGGCCGCGCGCGCGCAGGCGCTCCCGGAAGGTTTCCTGGGCCCTCAGGGCGGCCGCGGCGGCCGCGGCCGTCCGGCGGCGGGGCGCTCCCAGCTCCCTCCCCAGCCTCATCAAGGAACGGTGGATAAAGGATTTCTTCCATCCGAAGACGATCGTGGGAGAGAGAAAATTGACCTTACCGCCGTTCAGGTTCAGGGCCGCCCGGGCCAGGTGAGAGAAGGACTGGACGTAAGGGCAGTTGAGGCTGTCGGCCATCCCCTCCTCTTCCGGCGCGCCGTTGATCATAAACGGGAAGAAGACCCGGTCGACCCCTTTCCCGGCCAGGTTGATCGCGTGGCCGAGGGCGACCTTGACGGGGAAACAGGTCTCGGAAAGGGAGACGTCCAGCCCCTTCCGGATCGTCTCCGAGACGGTGGGATCGGACAGAACCGGACGGTATCCCAGGGAGTGGAAGAAAGCCGCCCACAGCGGCATCAGCTCGTGGAAGAGCAGCGCCCGGGGCAGGCCGATCGTTTCCTTCCCCGATACGTCAAGAAACGGCGCGAGACAGTCCTCGAGTATATCCGCCCGCTCCCGGAAAAGATCCGGCGCGGATTTGCCCGAAGCCTCCCGCCCGGAATGGTCATACCTCTCGCAGCGACCCCCGGCGTAAAGCGCGGGGCCGCCCTCCTGCTCGACCCGATGGATCAGGCAGCGGTTGGCGCAGGCGGCGCATTCGAAGGAGTCCTGCTTCCAGGACGCGGACGCGATCCGGGAGAATCCCTTGAAGCGGCTCGCCTCGAAACGGCGTCGCCTCCTCTCCTCCCGCGCCCAGAGCGCGGCCCCGACGGCCCCGGTGACGTGCGGGTCCGGGGGCACGATCACCTTTTTGTCCAGCAGCTTCTCGAAGGCGGCCAGAACGCCGTCGTTGAAGGCGACCGCGCCCTGGAAGAAAATTCTTTCCCCGACCCGGCGGTTGCCCACCACCAGGTTGAGATAGTTGAGCGCGATCGAATAGCTCAAACCCGCCGAAAGATCGGATCGGGGGGCCCCCTTCTGCTGGTGATGCACCAGGTCCGACTCCATAAAGACCGTGCAGCGCTCTCCCAGCGGGCAGGGTGAGGAGGAAGAGAGGGCCAGGGCGCCGAAATCGTCTTTGATGCTGATCCCCAGCTTCTCGGCCTGCTCCTCCAGGAAGGAACCCGTGCCCGCCGCGCAGACCTTGTTCATCTCGAAGTCCACCACCGCGCCGCCGTCGAGGGATATATACTTGCTGTCCTGACCGCCGATCTCGAAAATGGTGTCCACCGCGGGATCGATGAAGGCGGCGGCGCGGGCCTGGGCCGAGATCTCGTTCTTGACCACGTCGGCGCCGATAAACTCGCCGATCAGGTAGCGCCCGGAACCGGTGGTGGCCGCGCCCAGGATCTCGACTCCGGCGGGGACTTTCTTGCCCAGGTCGGCCATAACGCTCCGGACCGCCTCCAGGGGGCGCCCGGCGGTAAGCAGATAGGTCGAAGCGACCAGCTGGCCGTCTTCGGCGATTACCGCCGCCTTGGTGCTGATCGATCCGATATCCACCCCGAGATAACAGCGCCCCCCCTCCGGAGAGCGGAGAGAGTTTTTCGCGGCGGCCCGGGCGGAAGGGGAACCCCGGCCCAGGGGCGGCAGGGTGGAGGATTTGCCGGCCGGCCGGTTGAGATACTCCTCGATCGGCGAGAGGTCGAAAACGAAGTCTCCCCCCTCCTCCCCCGCCAGGAGGGCGACCCCCGCCGCCCCGAAATAATTGTGTTGCCCGGGGACCAGGAGTTCGCCCTCGGAAAGGCTGAAGACCTCCCGCAAGGCCCGAACCATACCGTGATTGGCGGCCACCCCGCCCAGAAAGAGTAGCGGCAGGGAAATCTTCCGGTTGCCCCCCGCCAGGTTGCTCTTGAGGTTCCGGGCCAGGGCGAAACAGAGCCCGGCGACGATATCGGCGGGGGCGGCGCCTTTCTGCTGAAGGTGGATCATATCGGACTTGGCGAAGACGCTGCAGCGGCCGGCGATTCGGGGAGGCGAAGGCGAGCGCAGGGCCAGCCTTCCCAGCTCCTCCACCGGGAGCCCCAAACGGACGGCCTGCTGCTCGATGAACGAACCCGTGCCGGCGGCGCAGAGGGTGTTCATCGCGAAGTCCTCCACCTCTCCTCCCCCGTCCCCGTCCCGGAAATAAACCGACTTGGCGTCTTCCCCCCCGATATCGAGCAGGCTTCCCGCCCCGGGGTAGAGCGCGCGGGCCCCGCGGGCCAGGGCCACGATCTCGTTGCGATAGGGGAGCTTGAGCAGGGAGGCGGGCAGCCTCCCCCCGGAACCGGTCCAGCCCATTCCGGCGAAAGCGTCCGCGCCGAGATCTTCCCGGAAAACCCGCAGCCGGCCGATGGCGGTCTCCAGGGGGCGGCCGTGATGGCGGAGGTAGGCTTCCCGAATGATCCGGCCGATGGAATCGACCACGGCCACCTTGACGCTGACCGAACCGATATCGACGCCGAGCAGGAGTTTATCCGTGGAGAAGGAGTTGGAAGGTGAGATCATCTATCCGATCGAATGAACGCTCTTCAGGAGCGGGCGGCGGCCATCAGCCGCCTCCCCAGCGGGGGCCGAAGACGGCGCTCAGGAGCAAAAAGAGCCCGGCCAGCATTCCCAGCAGGGAGATCGTGCGAACGACAAAATCGCGCCGGCGGACCACGACGTTCTCCAGAATCCGGCTCCACCACTGGGGGAAGAAGGCGATCGTTCCCACGGCCAGGAACATTATTCCCGCCATAAACGCCATCACCAGGAAGACCGGAACCCGGGAAAAGATCACCACCAGCACCGAGTATAACACCACGATCCCCAGCAGGGCGAAAAGGACGGCCGCCAGCCGCACCCAGCCGGCCTTCCAGCGGCTTAACTTCGCCGCCACTTCCTTATACCGGACCGGGTAGAGGAGGCCCGGAAGACGAACCAGTATCACCAGGGCTCCCAGCACGCCGACGAAGACCCGGATATGCTCTTCAAGGTTTTCTATCCACATTTCTCGCCTCCGGCGGGTTAAGGTTCAAGCTTCAAAGGTTCAGCGGTTCAAAGCTCGGGGAAATACAATATTATTACAAAATAAAGGTTCCCGGGATATTTTAACAGAGAAGGGAAGAAATACAAATCGCAAGCGTAAAGATCGGCGCGGTCAGGACGGGATTGACAAGCCGGCCCGGGAGATTGAATATAATTGCGCGATGAAGAAACTGGCGATAATCGACTACGGGATGGGGAACCTCCGCAGCGTCCAGAAGGCGATCGAACGGTTGGGGGGGAAAGCCGAGATCCTTACCCGGCCGGAGGAACTCCTGAAGTTTTCCGGCGTGGTTCTGCCCGGGGTGGGATCGTTTCCCGCCGCCGCCGAGCGGCTGCGCGAGAATCAATGGATCGAGCCGATCCGGGAAGCCGCGGTTCGGCGGCCTTTCCTGGGGATCTGCCTGGGACTGCAGCTCTTCTTCGAAAGCAGCGAAGAGGGTGAGGCCGCCGAAGGTTTGGGGCTGCTGAAAGGCGGGGTCACGCGCTTTCCCGCCGGCGTAAGGATCCCTCATATGGGATGGAACCGGCTGAAGTTGAAACGTTCCCATCCCATATTCGACGGTATCGGGAACGGGGAGTATGTTTATTTCGTCCACTCCTACTACCCGGCGCCGGCCGATCCGGCGGTGACGGCGGCGACAACCGATTACGGGATCGAGTTCGCTTCGGCGGTGGCGAAAGACAATCTGGTGGGAGTCCAGTTCCACCCCGAAAAGAGCCAGGCGGTGGGTCTGAGGATCCTGGAAAATTTCCTGAAAATGACAAAAATTTTACCCCGGGATAATTTTTAATGCTCGCCAAACGAATAATTCCCTGTCTCGACGTCCACGAGGGTCGGGTGGTCAAGGGGGTCAGATTCGTCGACCTCAAGGACGCCGGCGAGCCGGTCGAACAGGCTCGCTTCTATGAACGCGCCGGGGCCGACGAGCTGGTCTTTCTTGACATTTCCGCCTCCGCCGAGGGCAGGAAGACTATGCTGGATATCGTCCGGCGCGCCTCCGAGGAGGTCTTTATGCCGTTCACCATCGGCGGCGGCATCTCCAGCCTCGACGACATCAGACGCCTCCTCAAGGCCGGCGCCGACAAGGTCTCGCTCAACACCGCGGCCGTCGAGGATCCCGGCTTGATCTCGCGGGCCGCCGCGCGTTTCGGGAGCCAGTGCGTGACGATCGCCGTTGACGCGCGAAGAACGGGCCCGAATGAGTGGGAAGCCTGGATCTACGGCGGGAGAAAGCCTTCCGGACGGAATGCGGTCGAATGGGTCCGCCGGGCGGAAGAGCTCGGAGCCGGGGAGGTGCTTCTTACCAGTATGGACCGGGACGGGACCGCCGGAGGGTACGACATCGAGCTGACCCGGACGGTCTGTCGCGCCGTGAACGTACCGGTCATCGCTTCCGGGGGAGCCGGAACCCCGGAAGACATTTTCCGGGTGCTGACCGAAGGGGAAGCGCAGGCGGCGCTGGCGGCCGGCGCGCTCCATTACCGCCGGTATAGCGTGAGCGAGATCAAATCCTACCTGGGAAAGAGGGGCGTTCCGGTAAGGACGTCGGCGGACGGGGATTAAAAACAACCCGGATTATGAATAAATCCGGTTTAACCCGGATCACTTCCAGTCCGGGTACCGGTAATCGAAGCCATCGAAGGTCAGGCGTTCGCTGGCGGGGGGAACGGTGTTGTCATTGAGATTGGCGACGAAGACCTCCCAGCCTCCCCCCGCTCTCCTGGAGACAAAGGCCGCTCTCTTGCCGTCGGGGGATAGCGCCGGGGAATAATCGCAGCCGGCGTCGCGGGTAACCTGGGCAAACCGGCCGTCGCGGAAGTAAAACCGCCAGATATCATTCTGATTGCCCTTCCCGGACGAATACAGGAAGGAGTCGCCGCCGGGATGCCAGGAGATCCGGCTGTCGGCGGTGACGTGGCTGATGATCTCGCGTATCTCGCCGGAATCGAGGTTGAGCTGGTAGAGCTTGTGCTTCCCCATCCGTTCGTAACCGAAGACCAGCTTGTCGCCGCCGGGCGCGAAAGCCGAAACCCCGCCGACGCCCTCGTCGTAGGATGTCAGCTTCCGGGAGGTTCCGTCCTCCAGGTCGACAAGTTCAAAGTTGTCGACGCCCTCCCGGCGGGCGAAGAACGCCAGCCGGCCGTCCGGCGACCAGGACGGATAAAAGGCCTCAACTCCCTCCTCGCTCACCCGCCGGACGTCCGAACCGTCGGCCTTCATCACGTAGATCGCGGGATACCCGTCCCGGTCGGAAGCGAACGCGATCCGGTCGCGGTCGGGGGACCAGCTGGGAAAAGCGTTGTTGTGCTCGCCGGCGGTCAGAGCCAAAAGGCTGCGGTCGGAAAAATCCTTAAGATAGATATTGTCGCTCCCCGAGCGGGCGGAATGGAAGAGCAGGACGATATCGTGGGCGGGAAGCGGAGTGGGAGAAGGGACGGGCACGGGCGAAGGCGTCGGCGTGATGGGAGGCGGAAGCGGAGCCTTTTTTATCGGCGGAACGGTGCGGCAGGCGGAGAAAAGCAGCGCCGGGAGCAGCAGGGCCGCCGAGACAACCAAACGATAATTTTTCATTAAAGCCGCGACGTTCTTAACAATTAACGGAAACAACCCGTCCGGACCGCTGGACGGGCGGAGAAAATCCACTTCCATAATCGGGAGATCCGGCGACTCAGTCAAGGCCGGATTATTAATTATATCATTTTTGCCGTCCGGCCGCTACTCCACGGTGACCGATTTGGCCAGATTCCGGGGTTTGTCGATCTCGCAGCCGCGGGCCCGGGCGACAAAGTAGGCGAAAAGCTGCAGGGGAACGGTGTTGACCAGCGGCTGCAGAATACTGATAGTGGCGGGCACCCGGATCACGTCGTCGACCAGCGAATCGATCCGCCGGTCGCCCTCCTCCGCAACCGCGATAACCTTCCCTTCCCGGACCTTGATCTCCTGAATGTTGGAGAGCATCTTTTCATAGGTCGCGTCGCGGGGAGCCAGGGCCACGGTGGGGAAATCGGGGTCGATTAAGGAGATCGGGCCGTGCTTCATCTCCCCGGCGGCGTAGCCTTCGGCGTGAAGGTACGAGATCTCCTTGAGCTTCAAGGCCCCTTCCAGGGCGATCGGGTAGTTGTAAAGACGGCCGATAAAGAGGAAATTCGGGTGGCGGGCGTATCTTACGGCCAGTTCCTCGATCCGCCCGGCCTGCTGGAGAACGCTCCGGATCTGCTCCGGAAGCTCTTTCAGGGCCCGGCAGATCTTCAAGCCCTCGTTCAACGACAGCCTCTGGTGGCGGCCGAGCAGAAGCGCCAGCAGCACCAGCGCCACGCACTGGGAGAGAAATACCTTGGTGGAGGCCACCCCGATCTCGGGGCCGGCGTGGTTGTAGATGCCCGCGTCGGTCTGCTTGGCTATGCTCGAACCCACCACGTTGACCAGCCCCAGCAGCAGGCAGCCCTTCCTCCTGGCCTCCCGGATCGCCGCCAGGGTGTCGGCGGTCTCCCCGGATTGGGAGATGGCGACGATGGCGGTGTATTCGTCCAACTTGAGATTCCGGTAACGAAACTCGCTTGCCAGCTCCGCCTCCACGGTGAGGTCGGTCAGCTTTTCGAAAATGTATGTCGCGAGCAGCCCGGCGTGATAGGAGGTCCCACAGGAAATGAAGATCAGCTTCTCGATCCGGCTGAGTCCTTCCATCACCGACTGCAGCCCGCCGAGCTTGGAAACCCCCTCCCCTTCGACGATTCTTCCCCGGAGCGCGTTCTCAACCACCTCCGGCTGCTCGAAGATCTCCTTGAGCATAAAGTGGGGAAAGCCGCCCAGCTCCGCGGCCGCCGAATCCATCTCCACGGTCTCGGCGGCGCGTTTCACCTCGCGGTCCTGGAAATCGCTGATCGAATACCCCCCGCGGCTGAGGACCGCCAGTTCGTTGTCGTTAAGGTAGATTACCTGGTTGGTGTGGCGGATCAGGGCCTGGAGGTCGCTGGCGGCGAGATACTCGTCCTTCCCCACCCC
>PUNC01000180.1 GCA_003551625.1 PVC group bacterium
AGAGCTTGTGCCTTTATCTATAGCTTGCCAATTTACTCCCCCGTCTGTAGTTAGGTAAATATCACTTGAATTACCCGAGAACCAACCTACATCAGAGTTATAAAAATCAAGGATTCTAATATTCCTTCCCATCTCCGTTTCTACTCCTAACCAAACGGGCCCCTGCTCAGTTGTTGAAGACGCATTCTCTGTATTAGCTACAATACCGTTATCTCCAACCAACCATCCCTCGTTGGGATTATGCATATAGATATCATTAATAGAACGAAGTTGAGCTAATGATCCCGCTCTTCTCCAAGTTAGACCCTGATCACCCGTCCGATAAATTGAACCCTTGGCATCAGTGGCAAATGCTATATCCGGTTCTCCAGGAACAAAAGCAAGAGCTTGTAAATCACCCGCTATAGGTTCAAAATCCTCTCCTAACCCATTATATAAGTCATAGCCCGGTCCTTCTAAGCCATTATTAGTAGGACGCTCATTATAAATCCCCGCAACCACCTTAGAGAATTGAGTTACAGGAATATTCTCTCCCGCTTGATAAGCCACAGGTTCTTTGAGCGACCAATTTAAACAGGGCACTACTGATAGCGTATTAAACTCAACTGTTAAATTACCCCCAGATGAATGATTCTCATTATAGACCCGGATTACTAACCTCATCCGGTCTCTTTTAACTACATCAAAAGGACAAGCAATATAAAGCTCCTTAAAGTCGTTTTCCCAAGGCTCATCTCTTACTAAGAAATGGGCATCTTCTAAGGTAGTAAAACTAGCATTAAAGTATTGAGCTATAATAGAGACTCTAGCAGGGATACCTGCTTGATCGCTACTAAGGTCAGCATCAAGACGTACCCGGTAATTATAATCCGGTTTAACGTTTTTTATAAGAGCTTCAAAATGAGTATTAGAGATTGTAAATGATACCTTATCTCCCTGATTATCAAAACCAGAAAGCTGACCTCCCGCAAACCTTAAATCCCCGTCATTTGTATCCTCTAAGGTTTGATCGACTTCTATTGAAGTCCAGTCAGTCTCTCCTTTTTGAGTAAAGGAGAACCTATCTCTACCCAGAGGGTCATCGTCGTATCTATAGTCCTGCTCATCAATAAGAGGGAAGAACCTTCGGTCCATATTATCTCCGCCAGGCAGGGGACTACTTATCTGCTCTATAGCTTCGTAATTACCAACCGAGGCTTTAAATCCATCTTTAATAAAAGAGAGCTCTCCAGGACTATCGCTGTTCTGAGGTAAATCTCCTTTACCATATTCCAAAGGAAACATCTCTCTTACATCCCACAATCCGGGGAAAAAGTCCTCCACCTCAATAGAATTATTAGAGTCATCAAGGTACCCCCCGGTGTCTGATGGCCCTTTCCAAAAAAGCTTAGCATCAGGGGCTAACCATTTATGTCCGCTTATCTGTGCAGTTCTCTGGTCTTGAGTAAGGTCTTTCCAACAAATACCATAGACCAAATCGTCCTCGGTATTATAAACCAGAGATTGGATAGGGCCATCAAACTCTTCATTTGAAGCAATTTTAGTCCAAAGGTCTTCGGTCCCATTATATCTCCATAACTCAGCTTTATAACCATCATAGCCGCCCAATCCGACAACGATGTCATCACTACCGGGGATATCTACCATTGCAGTTACGGGGTTAGCATTGGGAGAGGGTTGAAATGATTGACCATCCCAATTAGGCGGTACTCCCAAGTTCCATAGTTGGTGGTCCTCCAAGTTAATGGCATCGGCTAAATCTTGACGACTAACTGACATTTTCTCTGACAACTGACCACCTTCTTCCTTATAGACAGTCTCTAGTAGTCGACTGATTAGAAAAGAGAGAGGGACATTTTCCCACCATTGAGTCCCGTTCTTAACCTTTTCTGCATTCACTTTTTGAAGAGGCTTAGTTAAGGCATGCAATTCTAAGTCAGCAGTATCAGAGTTTAAAGCCGTTTTTACTCGAGAAATATAAAACACCCCGATGTCGTGGATAGAAGATTTACCTTGTTTATCTGCTATCTGAGCCGAAGCTTTAACTCTACGATTAGGCCAGGTATTCGAACCCCCACCTTTTGTGGGACCGAAACGAGCTTTAAAACCATCAGCCGTATATAAATCTTCGGTATTGAATTGATCCCAGAACCGGGATTGTACAGGATTATCTTTGGGTGTAGACATTATGTATTCCTCATTGTAACTCTATTGAGAGTCACGTAAAAATTACCTTGCTTATTTTCTATTGCTTGACTAATTCTACCCATGTTCTTCAAAAGGTTCTTACCCTTTGTCTCTTCGAAGTCAGAAAAATCTACCCAAGAGGGACCTCGGGGCACATCAAACTTCAAATTAAAGAGAGTAGCCATCCTCTCAGGACTCGGGTTCTCAAAAGCATTATTCCATTGAATAGCATATATCTTTCCAGTGAAATGCTGGTTAAATGCCACCTCTTGATTGGGACTATTTCTTCTGCCGGAGAATTGAGGTGCATCAGATGATATTTGGCATCCTATGAGGGGATTTACATCTAGAGTAATGCCGCCTTTATACCAATCATTTGTAGTTTCAAGGTCAACCTCAAAAGAACGACCATTCACATAAAAAGAAAGAGCGCGATCAGAGAAATCCATGTCTTGAGAAGCATCGGGGTCCCATACTAATAGCCTCCGAGGGTAATCACTAGACCGAGCCCTGAAAACCTCATCCTCTGATGTTCTGAATTGGAGTTTATTAAGGGAGCCAATCCGGTAAACAAAGGCTAATTGAATTAAACCCGAAATCCCCTTATCCATGAGGCTATCTATAAAGTCTCCGGCCTCTTCGGAGTAAACCTTACTCCACTCCTCTCTGTTCTCATGCACACAATAGAGGTTGAGAGAAAGTTGGCCATTATCTCTTTCCATAGCAAATTTAAGTACTCGATGAAAAGAGGTCTCAGCACTTGTATCATGGAGATAGAGCAGGGTCTCAGACTCTCCGTCTTGCAAAGGGCGCTCAATCTTCACCCAAATATCGAATTGATAATTCAGGGGATGAGGGGGGAGCCCATCGGATTTAAGAAAGTTATCAAAGTTTGAAAACGAACTAAAGCCTCCCCCCGATCCTACCATCATTATCAAATTGGGGGAGGGGCTAACTAGAGGCTCACCCTGAGGCAATCGATAAGATATAAAGTTCCCCTGAGTATCAGTATTCCAACGAACGTTAGAGAGATTGATGTTCCTACGGCGTCTGTCTCTGTTATTAAAAGCTAAAGAACCAGATTGCTCATTCAACTTCCAATGGCCGATGTCACCAAAACCCGGCCAAAGCCCGTTGGATTCTTCCCCCGTATCATAATCAGTCCCATCATCCTGAATAAAAAGCTTAGGGGTTATTGACTGTATATCATCGATTTTCATCTTATCTTATTTTGAAAGTCTTATATAAGGCCCAGAGTCTTATATGCCGCCATTAGTCTTGTTCAGTAAATTTAAAATGAAAAGTATATCGATTCAAATCCCAGTGGTTCTTTTGCTCATTTGTGATTTCAACTCTACCGATTAAACAATGGGGAACTCCCGGCAAATAGGGGTGAAGTGTCAAATGATAACCCCGGTCTTGCCATCTTAATAAAGCCCGGAACTTATCGTATACGTTCAAAGGGATATTTACAAAATCAGCATCAATCTCATACCTCCTCTTATCCCCTGTTAAAACACTAGAGA
Organism: PVC group bacterium; assembly: GCA_003551625.1. Taxonomy (GTDB): domain Bacteria; phylum Auribacterota; class Erginobacteria; order Erginobacterales; family PUNC01; genus PUNC01. Next base: position 3,714 of record PUNC01000180.1, read on the forward strand.
CATTAAATTGCTGACCATTAGCCATAGTTAAGGTCTCTTCTTCTTGAATGGGTCTTCTATTAACCGCTAAGGTATCTTGATTGGGGAAGTGATCAATAATAACACAACCGTTCTCTCCTCCCGGGACATCGCCTTGATGTTCAAGCCATATTTGGTCAATGAAAG
>PUNC01000077.1 GCA_003551625.1 PVC group bacterium
AAGGGGGATAGGCTGCGGAGCATAACCGGAATCTAGAATCTCGAATCTGCAATCTGCTTTTGACAGGTTGCGGAGCAACAACCCGGTTAGCATCTGTGTCTATCTGTGTGATTCGTAGTTAAATAGGTTTTTTAAACCTGTTAGAAACAATATGAAAATTCTCATCACCGGGGGCTGCGGTTTCATCGGCGCCAACGCCGCCGCCCGATATATCGGCCGGGGGGACGAGCTGATCGTACTCGACGATCTCTCCCGTCGGGGAACCGGAGCGAACCTGACCGGCCTTCGCGAACTGGGAGAGTTCGAGTTTATAAAGCTGGACATCAGAAACGGGGCCGCCGTTGATGACGCCTTTTCCCGCCTGAAGGAACTCGACTTCATCCTCCACCTTGCCGCCCAGGTCGCGGTCACCACCTCGGTGGTGGATCCCCGGACCGACTTCGAGATCAACTCCCTGGGGACATTCAACCTCCTGGAGGCCGCCCGGAAATATCATCCCCGGGCGGCTTTTATCTTCTCCTCCACCAACAAGGTGTACGGGTCTTTAGAGGGTTTGAAAGTCGAGGAAGGGGATTCCCGTTACCGTTTTGCCGGAGATATCGAGGCGGTCGGCGAGGGGGAGAACCTCGACTTCTATTCTCCTTACGGTTGCTCCAAGGGCGCGGCCGATCAGTATGTCCGCGACTACGCCCGGATTTTCGGCCTGGATACCGTGGTGCTCAGGCAGTCCTGCATCTATGGCCCCCGCCAGTTCGGCATCGAGGACCAGGGCTGGGTGGCCTGGTTCCTGATCGCCGGAATGCTGAAAAAGCCCTTGGCCATATACGGGAACGGCAAGCAGGTGCGGGATATATTGTTTGTAGAAGACCTGCTGGACTGTTTCGACGCCGCCACGGGAAAAATCGACGATGTCCGGGGAAAGGTCTTCAACATCGGCGGTGGGCCCGGCAACACGGTGTCGCTCCTTGAGTTCGTGAAGCTGGCTAATGAATCGCTGGGCACCGGCCTGAAGCCGGAATTCAAGGATTGGCGGCCCGGCGACCAGCCGATCTACGTCAGCGACATCTCGAAAGCGGAACGTGAACTCGGCTGGCGTCCGCGGACCGGAATCGAAGAAGGGATCCGCCGGCTCTATGAATGGATAGCGAATAACCGGGAGGAAGTCGGTTCGGTCCTTGGTTAAAATTTCGGATTGACATCAGGGAGCGAAACCCTGCTAAAATCGGGGGACTATTAAAGGCAAGAATTCAGAATCCAGGAGCCAGAATCCAGAATGATCCGCCCTCATCCTGCCCGCCATTAGCTGCGCTTTAGGCGCCGGCAGGCGGGTCACTCTCGCTCAGGCGAGGCCAGCGGGCCACTTTGTTCAGGAGAGGCGGGTAGGCCTACGGCCCTCAAGAAAAGCGAACCAGGCAAACAAAGGCCAAATGAGGCAGCCGGCAACTAAATTTGAGGAATTATTGGTTTGGCAAAAAGCTCACCAGTTTACTTTAATGATATATCGATTTACCCAAACGTTTCCCAGATCGGAGATGTATGGCCTTATATCTCAAGCCCGTCGGGCCGCTGTTTCAATCGCAGCCAATATAGCAGAAGGGTTTAAAAACGCGGAAAGACAGATAAGGCTCGCTTTCTCAATATTGCTCAAGGTTCGCTGGAGGAATCACGTTATTTTCTAATCCTTGCGAGAGACTTAGGTTATGGCGATGTTTCTGAATTATGGTGTTTGATCGAAGAAGTCAGTAAGTTGCTGGAATCATATACAAGAGCTATTGTTAATTCTAATTTGTGAGTTCAGATCGGTGCGTCTGGTTCGTCAAGGTCTTTTTTATCCCTTATTCTGGTTACTGAATTCTGGATTCTGAATTCTGCTTTTTAAAATGGGCCGCCTCTACCAAATCTACGCTTTATTCGCCGTCCTGTGCGTGTGGTATTACGTCTGGAAGGAATGCCGGGGCTGCCGAAACCGCAAGGCCCTGATTTACGTTCTCGTCGCAAACCTCATCTTCGTCTCGGCCGCGTATAGACACGTCTCGGCGCCCCATATGGTTTACCTGTTCTTCGGGGTGGTGGCCCTTCCCGCCCTTTTCTGGGGAATTCTTTATGACTCCGACATTATCCTCGTCATCGCCGCCGCCTATCTCCCCTACAATCTGGTCTATCCGGCCACTTTCGGCGGCATTCAGCAGGCCCTCAACGGAACCAACATCGTCCTGGGGGCTCTTTTGCTTTGCCTGGCAACAGGACGCCAGAAGGCCCGGATGGTGCCGATCTCCCGGGATAAGGGCACCTTCGTTCTTCTCGTCTTTATCCTTTTTGTCTTCATCTCTTTCGCCAGGGGAGCTACCTTTCACGGCGGCTTTTACCTCGGGTTTCTTCCCCGGCTGAAATGGTTCCTGACGCCGTTCATAGTATTCCTGCTGTTTCGGCATCTGATCCGCGATCGAAGCACGATCAAGATCCTCTTCGGGGTCTGTCTTATCGTGATCGCCGCCAACCTGTTCTATGGAATGCTGGAGTGGGTTCATTTCGGATTCGCCACCTACTCCGGTTGGAAATATCGGTTGGGGGGATTCAACCGGCATCCCAATTTTTACGGCGCCTTTATCGCGTATTATATGTTTCTCATTGCCGCGCCGATGCTGGTCAGTTTTCGCAAGATGTCGGTCAAAATCCTGATGTTTCCATTTTTGCTGGCGATCCGGATCTTCGTTCCCACCAATTCCCGGGGGGCCTGGATCGGTTTTCCGCCGGCTTTCCTGGCGGTCAGTTTTTTCCGCGGCAAGGCCTTTCTTGCCGCCGCGCTCTTTCTTGCCGCGATCCCGCTTTTCATCCCGGGCGCGATTCCCAACACGATGCGGGGACGTTTTCAATACGCTTTCAGCAGAAGGGGGCCGCCGGACCCCTGGCATCCCGAGGCCCGAAGGCTTTCGGCGCCGGGCAAGTTCCTGGGCGAATCGTCCGCCATCAGTTTTCGGGTCCGGACCATTCTTTGGGGAGGGGGTTTGAATATGATAAGGGCCCGTCCCTGGGGTTTCGGTTACGGGGTATTCCCTCATATGATCGGATACTTCACGGTCGAGCGGGAACTATGGGGAAGCGCGCATAATATGTGGCTGGAAATAGCCGTGGAAATGGGGATTCTCGCGCTGTTGCTTCTCTTTACGGTCATTTTCTTCCTGGCCAAGTATTCGATCAGCGTGTATCGGCGAGAAAAGGACCCGATGCTGAAAGCGATGGCCCTGGGTTATATCGGAACCCTGGCCGCCCTGATGGTTGTCAACCTGACCGGGAACCGCTTCGACGCCGTTGACCTGATGGCTCCCTTCTGGGTTATCGCGGCCTGCGTAACCCGCTTGCGCCATATTCATATCCTGGAAGCGGCGGAAGCCGCCCGTCGCCAGGTTTGACTAAGCTTGTATTAAGCGCGTCATTACCGCCGCCGCGTCAGAGACCGTGATCCGTTATCCACGATCGGCGATCGGGACCGACAGTTGTTTGTCGGGACTGATTACAAGGCTCAATTAATACCTTGCCCCGTTCTCCCTGCTCCACGCGCGTAGCGCCACGCCCCACACCCCATACCCAAGCATATTTATTCCCCCGCCTGAAACAATCTGATATACTCACGGGCCGAAGCCTAAGTATGTTTTCCAGATGATTTATTATGAAAAATGTTGAACTTTCAGTAATCGTTCCGATGTTCAATGAGGAGGAGGTTATCTCTCACACGATCTCCGGTATCTCGGGTGAACTCGAGCCGCTCGACATCGGCTGGGAGCTGATCCTGGGAAACGAC
>PUNC01000116.1 GCA_003551625.1 PVC group bacterium
CCAGCAGCTCCAGCGTCAGCCTCCGATAATGGCCGATCGCCACCGCCTCTTCCCCCCGCAGCGCCAGGTCGCGGGCGCGGCGAAACTGCCTGATGATCGGCTCCTCGCGATTTTCGTGATCGAGAAAGACATCGCGGACGGCGAACGGTATCCCCAGTCCCGGCGCCAACTCCCGGGTCGCCGTGGTTCCCACCGTAAGGCTGTCAACAAAGAACAGGCCCCGGCGGCGAACCTCTTCCAGGAAGAGCGCCATCGCCCCGGCATCGGAGGTAAAGGCCGAACCCATATGATTGTTCACCCCCACCGCTCCGGGAACCGTCGCCAGGTTGCGGTCGAAGGTTTCCCGCACCTCGGCCGGGGAAGCCGATCGCCGGAGACCGCCGGGGCCGATATCCGCCTCGGGATTGATCGCCTCCAGAGGGAAATGCAGTATGGTCTCATAGCCGCCCTCCCGGGCGATTCGGCTCCAGGTCAGGGAATGCGGCAGCCGCGGCAGGATCGCCAGGGTAAGAGGATAATCCAGAGACAGGAGCAGCTGCTCGCCCGAGCGGGTGTATCCGACATCGTCGATGATTAAAGCCAGACGCCCCCTGACCTTCTGCTCGAACTCGAACCGGTATCCCGGACCCGTTCCGGCTTCAAGAACCAGCTGAAAAGCGGACCCGCCCGTCCGGGGAATAATATTCGAGGAACGGACCGTCAGTCCCGCTTCGGCCAGCGCCCGTTCCAGACGGGGAACAAACCGCGGAAAATAACAGAGGGAGGACACCTGAAGGGCCTGCAGGTATTCACCCCTCCCATCCTGACCGGAATGGAGACGGACGCGGGAGGGCCAGCTCGCGGGTTCGGGGAGAAAACGTCTCCAGGTTTCATAGACGACCGCGTCGGCCCGGTCGAGGGCGGAATACGAAGGCTCGGCGGGGGGAAGCTCCGGGGGAGGCGCGGCGGCGCAGGCGGCCAGAAACGCCGCCGCGGCAACCAGCCCCGCCGTCAAAAGCTTCTCGATCCCGATCCCGGGCGCCAAACCGGCCGCGACGGCGGGCTGGGGCCGCGGTTTCATTCCCCGGCTTCGAACATACGCTGAAAATCGCGATAAAGGGTTATGCCCTTCAAAACGTCAACCGCCCGCTGGAGCTGGGGATCGTATTCTTCGGCCCCCTCCAATTCTTCAGGAGGAGGAGATTCGGAGCCGTCTTCATCCCGCTCGATAGCCTCCTCGAGCCGGCGGAGGGCGTCGTGTCTCCGGAGAATATGATCGCGCTTTTCCTCGTCGGTCATCGGCACCCTGATATCGGGCTCGATGCCGACCTCGTTGATCGGCCGCCGGGAAGCGGTATAGTAATACGCGGTGGTAAGACGGACCGCCGAAGTGTCTCTCAAGGGAAGAACGCTTTGAACCGAACCCTTTCCGAAGCTCTTGGCGCCGACCAGGATCGCCCGGTTATGGTCGCGCAGCGCCCCGGCCACGATCTCGGAACCGCTGGCGGTCCCCTCGTTGATCAGGATAACCACCGGAATATCGGGGTAATGGTCTCTGCCGGTCGCCTTGACTTCCGCCTCCACCCGGTCTTCCCGTCCGATCGCTTTAACTATGGTCTTGCCGCGATCGAGAAAGCGGTCGGCGACCTCGACCGCCGCCGAAAGGGTGCCGCCCGGATTATAACGCAGGTCGAGAATCACTCCCCGGGCGTCCTTCTCCCGGAGGCTCTCCATCGCCCGATCGAACTCGCGGGCGGTATCTTCGTGGAACTGGGATACCCGGAGATAGCCGAGGCCGCCCTCCAGCATCTTGACGTCGCGGACGCTTCTAATCTGGATCACCTCGCGGGTGATGGTGAATTCCCGCACCTCCTGCTCCCCCAGCCTCATCACCGTGATGGTAACATCCGTGCCGGGAGCGCCGCGCATTCTTTTAACCGCGTCCGTCAGGGTCATATTCTTGGTGCTCTCACCCTCGATCTGAACGATCCGATCGCCGGGGCGCAGGCCGACCCGGGCGGCGGGAGTGTCCTCGATCGGGGTAATGATCGTGAGAACGTCGTCGCGCAGGGTGATCTCGATGCCCAGACCGCCGAATTCCCCCTTGGTCTCGACCCTCATCTCTTCGTATGTCTCCGGCTCCAGGAACTGGCTGTAGCTGTCAAGCGAACTCAGCATTCCCTTCAAGGCTCCGTAGATCAATTCCTGGCTGTCCACCTCCCGAACGTAGTTCTTGCTCACCATCTCGAGAACGCTGGCGAAGAGTTCCAGATTCTGATAAAGGCTGCCGGCGGCGGCCGGCAGGGAGAATCCGAAGACCAGGATTATGGCGGCGGTGGAAACTCGCAAAAATTTCTTCATCGTTCTTCCTCCTTGATCGAAATAAAAAGGCATTTGAATCGCTTCTCCTGTTTTAATCTAACACATCAATCCGCCGGGGAAAGGGAGCGGAAATAATCGATCGTGCGCCGGAGCCCTTCCTCCAGCGCCATTTCGGGGTTCCAGCCCAGTATCTTGCGGGCCCGCGAGATATCCGGTTGGCGAATTTTAGGGTCGTCAACGGGCAGAGGCTTGCGGACTACGCTGCTTTTGGAACCGGTGAGCTCTATGATCTTTTCCGCGAACTCGCCGATGGTCATCTCGGCCGGATTGCCCAGGTTTACCGGATCCCTTTCCGAAGACAGCGACAACCGGTAGATGCCCTCGACCAGGTCCGAGACAAAACAGAAACTCCGGGTTTGGCTGCCGTCGCCGAATACGGTCAGCGGCTCCCCGGCCAGCGCCTGGCAGATGAAGGCCGGAACCACCCGGCCGTCGTTGGATCGCATACGGGGGCCGTAGGTGTTGAAGATCCTGACGATTCTGGTCTCCAGGCCGTGGTAACGGTGATAGGCCATCACCAGCGCCTCGGCGAAACGCTTGGCCTCGTCGTAAACGCCGCGGGGGCCGATGGGATTGACGTTGCCCCAGTAATCCTCGGGCTGGGGATGGACCAGGGGATCGCCGTAAACTTCGGAGGTGGAGGCGAGCAGGTAGCGGGCGCCCTTGGCCTTGGCCAGCCCCAGGGTCTTATGGGTCCCCAGCGAACCGACCTTCAGGGTCTGGATGGGATACTTTATGTAGTCCATCGGGCTGGCGGGAGAAGCGAAATGGAAAACGATATCCAGGGGGCCGGGAAGATAGATGTATTCGGTCACGTCCTGCTTGATGAAACGGAAATCCTCATTTCCGGCAAGATGCTCGATATTGGCGACGTTGCCGGTGATCAGGTTGTCCATACAGATAACCCGGTAGTCCCGGGCCAGAAGGTAGTCGCAGAGATGCGAGCCCAGAAAGCCGGCTCCGCCGGTTACCAGCGCGGTCTTCTTCTCGGTCATAGTTCGATTCTCTTCTTTTAAGTTTAGACAGGATCGAAATGCCGGTGATCCGTGATCAGCAAAAGGCCCAGTCCCACTCCCTTTATTATAAACTACGAATCACGCAGATGGACGCGGATACGAACCGGTTTGTTGCTCCGCACCCTCAAAAAGCCCGTAATCCGTGATCGGTGATCCGTAATCAGGTAAAGGCCCAGTCTCTCGCCCCCTTCTTTCAGACCGGTTCATCAGTCGTTACCTAATAGTCTAAAAGCCTAAATCGCTACAGCCTAATTTCACACAAAGGCACGAAGGCACAAAGAAATGAAGTGTTTTGTTAAAGGCCCAGTGCCTCGCCCCCTTATTCTCGCGCGGAGACGCAGAGACGCGGAGAAGACAATTTAGCCCGGGAGAGGCTTCATAGCAACTCTTTATACGGGAACAGCCGCCCGGGC
>PUNC01000242.1 GCA_003551625.1 PVC group bacterium
AAAACGCCCCGCCCCCGGTGGAACGGGGACGGGGCGTTGAACGGCGACCTTCCGGGCGCGGTTAGAAGGTGAGCCGGAGCTCGATCCGTCCTTCCACCGCGTCCTTGGGATCGGGGTTGAGGGCGGTCTCGTAAGCGTCGCCCGGCGTAAACCAGGCTCCGATCAGGCGGGCGCTGAGATCCTCGCTGTAGTTATACTCGAAGATGACGTCCAGTTCCATTCCCAGGTTCTTGTCGATCCCGTTGGTCATGGCCATAACGCCGCCGTTGTCCTGTCTCCAGTCACCCATCCGCATGGCGATGGCGCGGTCCTGCTGATAGTAGAAGAAGTCCAGGATCAGCAGCGTGGCCGGCGACGGGATGAAGCTCAACTGGACGTTGGCGATCCCGATATTGGAGAGGCGCGGGCTGTAAGCGTAGCCGTAGTAGTTGTAGTTCCACAGAGGATTGAAGCCCTCCCGCTTGTCGCTATCCTCTTTGTCTCCGGAAGCGAAGACATAGGAGAAAGCCAGGGCCGGCTCCCAGGCGGTGTCGAAGATATAGACGGCGCCGACGTCAAAGGCCAGCGCGCGGATCTTCTGGGATTCGCCCCGCACATCCACGACAAACCCCTCATCGTCCACTACCTGAAACAAGGGTTCGTATCTGCCCAGCTGGTAGCTGACCTCGCCCCAGATGTCGAGCGCCTGGACCGGGGAGGCGTCGCCGCGGACACCCACGGTCACCGGGGCGTCCTTGGCGCGGTTGAACTCCTCGGCGGCGGCGTCGCGGATACCGAAGACATAACCCTCCATCGTCCAGAAGTCGCTGGAATAGTTGAGATTGACTCCGAAGAGGTCGCGGTCGTCGAAAGCTTTCCGGCTTCCGGTGGTCACCCGGTCTTCGGTAGGATCGTAGGCGAAAAAGTTTGTTTCATCCAGGCGGGAATAGATCAGGTCGACGGTCCAGGGATAGAAGTCGAAGACGGTCCGGACCGCGTCGAAGTTATACTCGAACTCCCGGCTGGAGATCAAAAAGCCGCGCCCGTAGTGAAGATACTGGCGGCCGACCTTGAGCGTAACCGGGCTGTAGAAGATCTCGCTGAGCTGAATGTAGGCCTCGGCGAGATTCACGTCCCATTCCGCCTCATCCTGGCCCACGGCCCTTCCCCATACTCCCTCGGCCTCGATGGTGGCCACTCCCATCACCATATCGGTAAGGTCCACCTCGGTGGTCAGGCGGGAGCGCTGCCGGATAAAGAATTCCTGAACGCCGTCTTCACCGAAATCGTCTACTCCCAGGTCCCGGAGGTAACGGCCCAGGAAGGCCCGGGTCCTCAATTCACCCCCGATGCGGACGTGCTGCACGGCGGCGGGGCTGGAAAAAACAATTCCCAGCAGCAGACCGGCGCTGATCGCCAGAACAAAAAACTTTCTCATCTCTTCCCCTCCTTGCTCGGTTTGCCGATTGCGTCGCTTCGAAAACAACCTCTATATACTCATCACCGCTCCGCCGGGAGCAGGTTTAAACCCGGCCGGGCGATGGCATAAGAAATACACCACGCGGGCAGTCTATTAATACCGTCACCGTCTGTCAAGTTCAATCTACCGGCGGTTCTTCGAAGCCGATCGGCGGAAGCGGCGGCGGAGCGCCGGGATCAAGCCGTTCCAGCCGCTCCCGGGCCCGACGCGAGTAAAGGCTCCAGGGGTAACGGCGGGCCAGCTCCTCAAGGATCGTCCGCGCCTGGTCGGGACGATCGAGCTGGAGATGAACCCTCCCCAGTCCATAGGCGGCCTCGGGAGCCGTCGAGGCGTCGGCATAGCCGGCCGCCCGCCGGAACGCTTCCCCGGCCGCCTCCAGATCTCCCATCGCCTCCAGGGAATAGGCGGTCCCCAAAGCGGCGAACGGAGCGGCGGAATGTTCCGGGTAGCGGTCGAGAAAGGCCCGGTAGGCGGCCAGCGCCTGTTCGTGCGAGCCGTCCCGGAAAAAATGAGCCGCCGCGGTCATCAGGGCCAGAGGGGCGGCGGGGGTGGCGGGATAGTTTTCGTAAACCTCGACCAGTTGCCCCAGGGTCCGCGCCCGGGCGAGCAGCCGGGAAGCCTCGGCCCGGTCGCGCGAACGGCGCACCGTCGCGATCGCCAGAACCGCCGCCACGGCGACCGCCAGGGTGAGGGCGAAAAGGTAGAAACGGCGGTAACGCTGGAGATGGGACGAAACCAGCGAGACGGTATCCACCAGCCGGTCGTGCTGCAATTCTTTTCGGGTGAACCTTCTTCGGACCATACTCTCCTCTCCTCGCGACGGCTTACTGATCCAGGACCTCGAAGACCCGGTAGAACTCGGGTCGGGGCGGTTCGGATTGCTCTTCGTGCACCAGCCGGTAATTCTTAACGTTTTGAGGTTCGTAAATCAACCGGAAAAGCGTCGCGCTCCGTAATTTATCGATCGTGTCGAGGCCGAGATGCTCCGGCCGATGGATGATCTCCGGAGAGAAAACATAGCGGTATTCTCCGGTCTCCGGGTTAAAGCTGATGACCCGAAAATACTTGCTGGAGACAGTGAGATACCTGATGCCCCGGTTTCGAAGAATGCGGGCCGACCTCTCTTCCGGAATCCAGTAGACCAGGGGAAGCTCGAAATCGATCTTTTCCGGGGAAAGCTCGGAGGGGACCCCGGAAACCGCCGTCACAAAGAAACCGTTGCTCCAGGGCACGAAAATCTTTTCCGGATCTTCCGGGACGATCTCTCCCAGGCGACGGTAAAGATGATACTCGGCCTCCGCGCTCTTGGGGGTATGGTTCATCGACGGGATCACCGCGGCGAAGACCCAGAAGACCGCGGCCGGCCCCCAGTAAAAACTTCTGCGCGGCCGGAAACGAACCGGCCAGAGGGCGATCGCCGCCGCCGCCGCGGCCAGCGGCGGAACCACGAGATGAATCCGTTTCCAGATCTCCCCCGCGGGGAATGAAAACAGCCCCCCGGCCGCCGCGACCGCGGCGATGAAAAGCAGGTTGGCCAGCCGGCCCCGCATCCGCTTCGCCTCCCGGCCCGAGGGGAGCGGCCGCCAGAAGGCGTGGACCAGCCAGACCGCTAGGGGGACGAGAACGCAGAGCTGGACGGTCCACCAGCTCCCGACCGATTCCAGCAGCGCCCGGTCTCCCCTCCCCCGGGCCTGGAAGGTGATCCAGCCCATCGCTCCCCCGAAAGCCAGCCAGAACAGCGAAATCAAGACCGCCGCCCAGTGTCCGGTCGGCCTCTTTTCGAAAGACGGCCAGCGCAGGAAGAGAAAGACGAGCAGGGCGGCCACCGGGAAGAAGACCGCGTACTCGAGCGAATACCGACCGCCCAGGACTCCGATGATCAGGCCCATCCAGGCGGGAAAGACGAAATCGAACCGGTTATCCCAATTGGTGAAGACCACCGCCCCCATCAGGGCGAAACCGAAGGTGAGCGGGCGGGTGCCCCGGTCGGCGGCCAGAGCGGCGAGAAAACCGAAGGCCAGCAGGCCGATGGTGAAAGGGTCCCGCTTGCGAACGGCAAGCCAGATTCCGAACGGCAGAAAGAAGATCAGGAAATTGAACCGCAGCCAGTAGTCCCCGAAAGAGGTGGCCAGAAGATCACCGCTTCCGGCGCGGATCTGGGCCCGCACGTCCACCCCCCGGGTCTTCAGCGCCTGGTCGAAGATCCATTCCATAAAGTCCGGCATTACCCGGTAGTGCAGCAGGACCGCGCCGGCGGCCACCACGGCGGTGAAGACCGCGAACGGAAGAAGCTTTTTCTTGAAGACCGCCCCCCCCAGGGCGGAGACCCCCTCCCAGAGAAAGACCACCGCGACCGCCCCCAGCGCCACCAGGATGCTGGGGCCGACATTGATCCCGAGAAAGAGAGCGACCGGGATCAGCGCCGGGAAAAGAACCCTCTCCCACGACCGCCCGCGCACCGCCATCAGGGCGCCGTAAAGAACCAGGACGAAATACGGCCAGGCGAAGATATCGTGGGTGACGGTGGCGGTGCTGTTGAACATCGGCAGGACCATCGAAGAGTAGAGTATCCCGGCCAGGAGACCGGTCTTTTTTCCGTGAAGCCGGGCGGCGAAGATTCCGAAAAGAGCGGAGTTGAGGGAGGAGTGCAGCGAGGATGCGAGGTGAACCGAGTAAAGCAGGGCCGGCCCGCTGAACATAACCCCCAGCGCCCGGAGAATCCACCAGCTGGGGTCCCAGTGGGAGTAAAGGTCGAAGGTCCCCTTGGCCACGCCGTAATAGAACCAGAGCTCGATCCCGCTGACGGTGTGCCAGCCCCACCGGGCGAAGAAGACCAGCGTGACCAGCAGCCGGGTGGAGAGGCCGAAGAGAAAGACGAAGAGCGCCAGCTGCCACAACGGCCTCCCTTCGAGTCCATTCCAGAAGCGGGCCGGGGCGCCGCCGGAAGATCGGGCTTGTTTGTCCTTGCTTTTCACGATTCCGGGTTTATAATAAAAAATAGGGATTTATATTACTACAATACCAACCCGAAAGTTCATTACTTTCCTCAATCTGGGAGGATATCCGGATGAACAAGACCGTCGCCGTCTTCACCGTTATGGCTGTTATCGCCGTTTTGGCCGGGGCGTTCTTTCTGCCCGCGGAAGCTAACGCGCAGACCCGGAGTATGCGCTGCTGGCGCTGCCAGAGAACCTTTGAAGCCGATACCGCCGTCAGGCGGGGGAACTGCCCGCACTGCGGGGCCCAGTACGCCCTCCCCCAGCCGACCCCGACTCCCCGGGTCGTCGATCCGGACGCGCCCCCTTCGCCGACCCCGGACGCCGTGCCTTTCGAGGACGCGGAACGCTATATGGGCCAGACCATCACCATCGAGGGAAGGATCGTCGGGACCTTCCTCTCCCGCCGGAGCGGGCATCTTTATCTCAACTATCACGACGATTTCCGACGCCACGTCTCGATCAAGATTCCGGCCCCCAACCTGGCCCGGTTCCCCGCCAGCCCGGAAAGATACTATGACGGAAAGACCGTCCGGGCCACCGGCCGGATCGTGCGGGAAGGGCAGTATCTCCGCCAGGAGGTAACCGACCCCGAAAACCTGGAGGTCATCGAACCGGGGGCGGGGAGCTTCAATTTCCAGGCCCCGCCGCCGCGCTCGGCGGCCCGGCGACCGACCCGGCGGACGGCCTCCCTTTCGGAAAGCTACGGCGACCGCGATAACGGAAACGGCGATTCGGACTGAGCCGTTCCGGAAAACCTCCCGTTGTGAGGGCGGGAGGCGCTTGAAAAAGCGGCCAACGCCACCCGCCGAACCCGGTCTTTCAAAGGAGGGGTATGGCGTGGGACTATCCTCCCGGACCATCGGGCTGACAGTTGTCCTCTTTTCCGCGATCCTCACCGCCGGTTCGATCGGCGCTGAGGCGGCGGAAGAGGCGGCGGTTCTCCGTTGCTGGCGCTGCGAAATCTCCTTCCAAGTCCCGGACGGTACCGGGAGCGGAAACTGTCCGTCCTGCGACGCCCCGTTCGTCTCCGCCCCGCCGCCCGGAGAACCTCTGGCCGCCGCGGCGACGCGAGGGACTCCGCCGCCGTATGGAGTCGCCAACCTGATCCCCTTCCAGGAAGCGGAGAACCACGTGGACCGAACGGTGACCATCGAGGCCAACATCATCGGCACCTTCCTTTCCCCTCAAAGCGGCGATCTCTTTTTGAATTATCACCGTGACTTCCGGCGCTACGTCTCGGTTATGATCCCCGCCCAATACTTAAGCCTCTTCCCACCCAACCCGGACTCCTACTACCGCTATACCGCCGTCCGGGCCACCGGCCGGGTTCACCGGACGGGGGAATACCTGCGCCAGGTGGTGACCAGACCCGCTGATCTTGAAGTCATTGGAGAACTTGATCCGACCCTGGCTCCGATGGATGCCCCGGTCTGGGAACCCCTGGAGTTGGAACGAGAGCTTTTTGTCGACCGGTTGGATCTGGACGAAACGAGCAGCGTAGAAGAATTCAGAAACAGCCTGGAGATGCAAGAGTTCTTGCGAAGAGAATAATCCGGGTTAAAGCCATCCCCGGTCAGCGGAACCCCCGGCAGCGGGAGAGGAGGCGGCGGGCTTTCTCCGCCCGTTTTCCCTCGGGACTGACCTCCAGCAGGCGGTTCAGGTGGCGGGCCGCCTCCGGCAGTCTTCCCGACTGGAAGTTGACCACGCCCAGGGCGTAATGGGCGGCCGGGTAATCGTCCTCGCCGGCCGCCCGCCCGAAAGCTTCCAGCGCCTCGCCCCGACGACCCAGACGCCATAGCGCCCAGCCCTTCCGGGTCCGGAGCAGCGCCCGGCGCGGGAGGTCGGCTCCCGCTTCGTCGAGCCTGGAATACCATTCCAGCGCCTCCTTCCACCGGCCGGAGGAGAAGAAGGAATCCGCGAGCAGGCGGGCGGCCTCGCGGTCGCGGGGTTCGGCGGCGAGGATCTCTTCCAGCCGTTCCCGGCCGGCGGATCCGTCCCCGTCGCCCAGCAGCCGCCGGGCCTCGGCCCGGGCGGCCGACCTCTCCGCCCGCCGGACGAAGGATTCCGAACGGGAGCGGAGATCGACTGTCGGGATCGTCCCGACTCCGATCCGTTCGACCTCTTCGGACGGATACTGAACCATAACCGCCCCCTCCGACCGCTTCAGCGGGAGGCGGCGGCGCGCCCGGGAAAGGGGAAGGCCGATAATCTTTTCGTAATCCGGCGAAGAGGAGCGGGGAACCCCCTCCAGTTTCTCCGCCAGCTCGAAAAGCAGCGGAAACTCCTCTTTCAAGCGCCGGACGGCGGGCTCGGCCCGGACCGCCTCCGAAAGGGACCGGCGGCCGCCGATAACCGGATCGAGTCTCCTCACTTCCTCCTCCCCTATCTTCAACACCGAGGAGACGGCGGCCAGGGCCCGGCCGGGGCCGATTATCTCCAGCCGGGAGGAGAAGACCGCCTCCCGGTCAGGGTCGAAAGCCCCATCCCCGGAAAACCCTCCTTCCCCCGGATTGACCCGGCAGCTCTCCGCGATCTCTTCCGTCCGGTCGAGATACTCGCCGGGAAAGCCGAGCCGGCGCATCTCCTCCTCGCTTTTCAGGTAATAGTTGCGGGCGTCGAGGGTGAATTCGGTCGGGTATCCGAAACGGGTCTTGATCAGAACATCGTGGGCCATCCAGTCCCGGGCGCGGTAGTAGTGGCAGTCGTTGGTCACCACCGGGCGGTATCCCCGGCGCTCGGCCAGCTCGATCAGCCCCCGGTTGGCCTTCTCCTCGTCGGGGATTCCGTGGCGGCCGAGTTCAAGGTAGAAGTCTTCCCCGAACAGCTCCCGGTAGCGGGCGGCCTCGGCCTCCGCCGCCGCCGCGCCTTCGACCAGGTATTTCTGGGGCACCGACCCCCAGAAGCAGCCGCTCAACGCCGTCAATCCCCGGTGATACCTCTGGAGCAGCTTCCAGTCCACCAATCCCCGAACCCGGCGAAAACTGTTCTCCAAATGGGAATCGTTTATCAGCCGGATCAGGTTGGAAAAACCCTCGTTGTTCCGGGCCAGGAGAATGAGATGGTTGCGGTAGGGGTCGTCGAGCTCGATGCTCCGGGCGGCGTCCGCCACGAAATATACCTCGCAGCCGAAAACGGGGTGAATCCCCGCGGACCGGCAGGCCCGGTAAAACGGAAGCCAGAAGGCGAGCTCTCCGTGATCGGTAATCGCCAGGCTGCGCTGGCCCAGCCCGCGGACATAATCCGCCGCCCGCTCCGGCTCGAGCAAGCTGTCGGAATAGGATCCGAAAAAATGGCAGTGCAGGTGAGCGAACATATTTTAAAAACGGCTGACGGCAAACGGTTGTCCCTCAGATCCTGAGATCTTTCGGGATCGTAGGACGCGGCCGGTCTCGGCCAATGTTTAAGAATCGCACTTAAAATCTTCCTTTGAAGATTTTAAGTAGTGATAACTTCCTTGGTGGTCTTGAAGTGGACCTTGGCGACCTTGACCAGCGATTCGATTCCCCACTTCCTTACCACCTCCCGGGCGGCGGGCAGCACCTTCTCCTTGCTGTTGCCGAGCGGAAGGGAAATATCGAACTCCTTCGATTTTTTATTCAGGCCGGCCACGAACTCCCCGCGGGCCAGGACCGACGCCGCCGCCACCGCGATGTCCGCCTCTCCCCGGAACTGCTGGATAACCTCGATGGAGCGACCCTGCTTCATCAGCGCCTTCAACACCTGATCCTTGCGCCCGAACTGATCGAGGACCGCCTTTGAACAACCGACCTTGGCCAACAGGTTCTCGATTACCCGGGCGTGCCCCCAGGCCAGAATCCGGTTCATGTTTTTCATCGTCGCGTAGAGCTGGTTGTAGCGCTCCGGGCCGATACTGACGACCGAAGAGGTGAAATCCTTCTGAATGATCCGGCAGAGTTCGGTAATGCGGCGGGCGGAGATCTTCTTGCTGTCCCGGACATTCAGGCCGCGAAGCCGCTCCTCCCCCTCCCGGTCGACGTAAACCCCGGCGATGACCAGGGGGCCGAAATAGTCCCCCTTGCCGCTTTCGTCCACCCCGATCCGATTGCCCGGAAACCCGGAAAGGATCTCTTCGTAACCGAGCCGGACCTCGCCGGTGATTCTGGGCTCCAGAACAAACTGAACGAAATCCGCCGTCTCCCGGCCCTGGACCAGAAGCTTGCCCGAGTTGTAAAGGATGATCGAGATATTCGGCCGGCGGGCCCGGAAACGAGCGTGGGCCGCCGGGAAAAATTCATAGGAGTTCTCCCGGAGATAATCCTCGAGCAGAGAGGATTGTTCGGGAGAGAGCCGGCAGGAAAAAGTAGTAAGGCCGCTTGCTGGATCTCTGGAGATCATCGGTGACGGATCGGGATCCGGGCGGTTTCGCCCGCGCCGTTACAGGTCAGTATTTGGAGGCCGGGTCGCCCGGGGAGGAGGAAGCGCCCTGGACGATCTTTATACTGGCGCTGGCCCCGATGCGGGTGGCGCCGGCTTTCACCATCTCCCGGGCGGTCTCCAGATCCCGCACGCCGCCCGAGGCCTTGATCCCCATCTTCGGGCCGACCGCCTTCCTCATCAGGGCGATGTCGGCGGCGGTGGCGCCCCCGGCGGAAAAACCGGTGGAGGTCTTGACGAAGTCCGCCCCGGCCTCCCGGCTCATCTCGCAGGCCCTGACTTTCTCCTCGTCGGTGAGGAGGCTGGTCTCCAGGATTACCTTGACCACCACGTTGGGCCGGCTGGCCCTGACCACTCCCTGGATATCCTTTTTCACGCGGCTCCAATCGCCGGACTTCGCCGCGCCGATATTGATCACCATATCGACCTCGGCGGCGCCCTTTCCGATCGTGTCCCGGGTCTCGTAGGCCTTGGTCTCGGAGGTGGTCGCCCCCAGGGGAAAGCCGATCACGGTGCAGACCTTGACCCCGGTCCGGCGAAGAAGACGGGCCGACAACTCCACCCAGCCGGGGTTGATGCAGACCGAGGCGAAACGGTATTCGGCGGCTTCCCGGCACAGCTCCCGGATCTGATCCTCGGTCGCCTCCGCCTTGAGGAGCGTGTGGTCGATCATCCCGGCGATCGAGGTGTCCACCTTCCCGATCCCGGGCTGGGAGCTGATCCGGCAGGCGCCTTCGGAGATAATCTTGTTCACCGCCGCCGGAACCCGGGTCACGCACTTCCCGCAGATCAGGCAGAGTTCGCTGTCGGCGGCGGGACAGAAGATCGACGGCTTCCCTCCCGCCTGCCGCCTGATGGCGTTGATGACTTCGTCGCAGACCTTGTCAACCAGGGCTTCGGTGTTCATCGCGAATTCCTTTCCCGGCCGGGCCCGGGGATGCGGGGTCAGTCCGGACGGCCGGTATTTTCAATCCTCATTATCTTGTTGACCCGGGGCCAGTGGCGCCCTCCGGCGAACGGGGTGGCAAGCCAGACTTCCACGATCTCCCGGGCGGTATCCGGGGAGAGCATTTTGCCGCCCAGGGTCAGCAGGTTGGCGTTATTGTGCTCGCGGCTGTTGCGGGCGGTCGCCCGGTCGTAACACATCGCCGCCCGCACCCCCCGAACCTTGTTGGCGGCCATACAGGAGCCGATTCCGGCTCCATCCACCATAATCCCGAGGTCGCATTTCCCGGAAGCGACCGCGCGGGCGACCAGGAGTGCGAAATCGGGGTAGTCAACGGGATCTTCACCGTGAGTCCCCAGGTCGCAAACCTTTCGGCCGGAGTCCTGAAGGTATCGAGCCAGGGTTTCCTTAAGCCGGAAGCCGCCGTGGTCGGCGCCCAGCGCTATTCTTCCGGCGGGAACGGCCTTCCGCGTGACGGCGGTCAGGGAATGCTCGCTGGATGAGCCGGAGCGAAAACCGAACTCGCCGGCCAGCACCTCTTCCACGATTCTATTTACCCGATCCTGACTCATTCCTTCCCTTAACCTTAAAGACCGGTCCTGATTCCTGTTGGCGACTTCTATCATAACCTCCGGCCGCGGTCAAGCCTGAAAAAGCCTGGCCGGGGCCGAAGCGACCCGGATATAATAGCTCCAACCCGGATTAATAATCCGGGTTAAAGTTATGCCGAAGATACCGAAAAAAACCAGGGCGCGGGATTTGAACGAAACCCCGGCCGACAGGTCTAATCCCATTGAAGACAGCGAAAGGGAATTGGTGCGGGCGGCCCGAAACGGCGACGCCGACGCTTTCGGGAAACTGGTGGTCAAATACCAGCGCCGGATCTACGGACTGGTCAGAAGAATGACCGGAGACCACGGCCTGGCCGACGACCTGGCCCAGGAAGCTTTTATAAAGGCCTGGCGCAATATCCGGAAATACCGCGGCCGGTCGGCCTTCTACACCTGGCTCTACCGGATCGCGATGAATACGGCTCTGACCCGGTTAAAACAGCAAAAAAGGCTGCCCTACTCGGGGGTCGAATCGCTGGAGAATATCCCCCACCCCCGCCCGGTTCCTTTTCTGGGCAGGACCCCGGAAGGCGGGGCGGACCGGCTGCGGAGGAAGGAACTTGACCGGGCCCTGGAAAAAGCCCTCCAGGGGCTTTCCTCCCGGCACCGCGCGGTGGTGGAGATGCACGTGATTGACGAAATCTCCCACCGGGAGATCGCCCGGGCCCTTAAGGTATCGGAAGGCACCGTAAGGTCCCGTCTGCATTACGCCCGCAAACAGTTGAAGAAGAGACTCAATCGTTATCTGCCGGAAGGATGATCGGGGCGATGATCGGAAAAAGAAAACGGCCCAATCAAAACCGGCAAGAGCGGGAAGACCGGGCGCTGGACCGGCTGCTGGCGGCGCTGGCCCGGCGGCCGGATCTTGAACCGCCTTCCCGTGAATACTGGGACAATTTTTGGCCCCGGCTGCGGCCGAAGCTTCTCTCCTCCGACCGCGCCGCCGCCCGGTTCGGTTTACCCCCCCTCCGCCGGGCGTGGCGGCCGGTTCCGGCCGCGGCCGGGGTCTTGCTGCTGATCGCCGCCGCGATCGTCTTCTACCATCAACCATTCGGTTCCGAATCCCCGCTCGATCCGGATCCGCCGCGGGCGGCCGTCCGGCAACCCGGGAGCGGCGAAGTCTCCTACGTCATTATCCGGGCGGGAGATCCCTCCGAGCCGGCCCGGGAAGAACCCCGCCCGGGGGGCGATACTCTGGCCGGGACGGAGAGGTGGACGGAAGGCGATTACTTCATAGTTCCGGCCCGCCCGGACCGGGAACTACAAAGGTCGCGGCACGTTCTGACCCCCGCCGGCGCCGGCGCCGGTCGGCTGGCCGCCTGGTGACGATGACGACGGCGAAAGCGGCAATCCGGGGCGCGGCCGGTCCTGACGAGCGGTTTCCCGATTAATCTTCGACCAGGGCAAAAACAACCGAGGTAAAAAGAGATGAAGAAGATTGCTGCCGGTGGAACGGCGGCCGCGGCCGCCTTCACTTTATTCCTTCTCCTCCCGGCGCGGGGGTCCGTCCTCCGGCAGGTCGGGGAGGAGACCGCCCGCCTGGCGGAGAAAGCCCGGCCGGCCACCGTCAACATCCTTACCCGATCCCGCCCGTCTCCCACTGCCGAAACTCCGCCCGCTCTCCCCTTCTCTCCCGACAAGAGAAGCAGCGGCAGCGGATTCTTCGTCAGCCCCGACGGCCTGATCCTGACCGTGGAGACCGTGGTGGCCGGCGCCGAAGAGATCACGGCGCTGACTTTCGAGGGCGAAGCGCTTCCGGCGCGGGTGGTCGGCCGGGAAGGTCACTTCAATCTCGCCCTTCTGAAGGTGGCGGGCGAGGATCATCCTTACCTTGAGCTGGGAGACTCGAGTCTTCTTCAGGAGGGTCACCTGGTGGTGGCCGTCGGCAACCCTTTCGGCCTTTTCGCGAGCCCGACCCTGGGCATCGTCAGCGGCCGGGGCCGCTCCGGCCTGGGGACCGCTCCCTACGAAGACCTGATCCAGATCACGGCGCCGATCAATCCCGGAGACGCGGGAGGGCCGGTCCTGAACTGGAAGGGGGAGGCGGTGGGACTGATATCCGCGGCCCTCTATCCCCCGAGCAGACTCTACCCGGAACGGTTTCCCGGCGGATTCCGGCGACGCGGAACCCTCCACCCGTTCGATCCTTTCCCGGCCGACTCGTTCGGCGTCCCGGTCCCGGCCCAGGCGGTCGGTTTCGCCATCACCAGCGAGCTGGCCGCCGAACTTCTCGGCCGGTTCCGGGAAGAGGAGGTTCGCCCCTGGGGATGGCTGGGGGTGAGGATTGAAAGCCGCCCGCCGCGGCCGGGGGAGGAGCGGGCGGTGGTGATCCGGGAAGTTCTGCCCCGGTCGCCGGCCAAAGCCGCCGGCCTCCGGGAGGGCGACCTGATCGGAGCGGTGGACTCGGAGACGGTCCGGCGGCCGCTCGACCTGCAGCGGGCGATTCTCTTCTCCGCCCCCGGGCGCCGGGTCGAGCTGGAGATCATCCGCGACGGGGAGCGGGTAATACTCCCGGCGGTCATCGGGCCCCCGCCCGACCTAAAGGCGGGCGACGACGGACCCGAGGCCGGAGAATAGCGGGAGAATACTGAATCCTGAACACCGGGAGGGAAGATGAGCGAAGATATCCGGGAGATTACGGAACAGGTAACGCGGGCCGGCGAGTTTGTGGGCCGGCTGCGGGAAGAGATCGGAAAAGTCATTGTGGGCCAGGCCTATCTGATCGACCGGCTGATGATCGGACTGCTGGCCAACGGTCACGTTCTGATCGAGGGAGTCCCGGGGCTGGCCAAGAGCCTGTCGGTCCGGGTTCTCTCCCGGGCCATCGCCACCGGCTTCCAGCGGATCCAGTTCACACCGGACCTGCTGCCCGCCGATCTTCTGGGAACGTTGATCTTCAATCCCAAGTCCGGGGAGTTCGCCGTCAAGAAAGGGCCGATCTTCGCCAATATCATCCTGGCCGACGAGATCAACCGCGCGCCCGCCAAAGTGCAGTCGGCCCTACTCGAGGCGATGCAGGAAAGACAGGTCACGATCGGAAAGGAGTCCTTCCCCCTGGACGAACCATTTATGGTGCTGGCCACCCAGAACCCGATCGAGCAGGAGGGAACCTATCCCCTGCCCGAGGCCCAGGTGGACCGGTTTATGCTTAAACTGAAACTCTCCTATCCCGACAAGGCCGAGGAGAAGCGGATTATGGACCGGATGGCGACCACCGACTACCGGCTGCCGACCAGGGCGGTGGCCGGACCCGAGGATATTCTGAAGGCCCGGGAGACGGTCAACGCGATCTATGTCGACGACAAAGTCAAGGATTACATCCTGGATCTGGTCTTCGCCACCCGGCAACCCGACCTCTACCGGCTCGATCTCGGCGGTTATATCCGCTTCGGGGCCTCCCCCCGGTCGTCGATCTACCTCAATATGGCCGCCCGCGCCCACGCCTTCATAAAAGGCCGCGGCTACGTAACGCCCCAGGACGTGAAATCCGTCGGAATGGATGTCCTCCGTCACCGGGTCATCCTCAACTACGAAGCCGAAGCCGAGGACCTGACCAGCGAGGATATCATCGGCAAGATTTTCGACCAGATCGAGGTGCCGTAATCGCGGCCTCATAAAGGCTGTAATCAGTTATCGGTAATCAGTAATCAGTGAAAGGCCCAGACCCACTGTAAGGCAAGTAATCAGTAAGCAGTTAGCAGTTAGCAGTTAGCAGTTAGCAGTGTGCAGTAATTCGTTGGTAGTTACCTAATAGTCTAACAGTCTAAACCCCTACAGCCTTATTTCCGTCTCACACGAAGGCACTAAGGCACAAAGATTTATTCCTAGATTTTCCTAATAGACTAAAAGACTAACAGGCTAAACAGTTTGTTTTAACCACAGAGATCACGAAGAAATGACGAAATCCGAAACCCGAATCCCGAATGCCTGCCCGCCATAGCCTGGAGGGCGACGGCGGGACGAAATCCGAAACTTGAATCCCGAATGCCTGCCCGCCATAGCCTGGAGGGCGACGGCGGGACGAAATCCGAAACCCGAATCCCGAATGCCTGCCCGCCATAGCCTGGAGGGCGACGGCGGGACGAAATCCGAAACCCGAATCCCGAATGCCTGCCCGCCATAGCCTGGAGGGCGACGGCGGGACGTAATCCGAAATCTAGTTCGTTGGTAAAAGAGCGAATTTTTTCCGAAGGAAAAAATAATGATTCCCCGGGAACTGATCTCCAAGATCCGCCGGATCCAGATCTACACCAACCGGATGGTAAGCGACGTCTTCGCCGGGAGCTACCTGAGCGTCTTCAAGGGCCGGGGGATGGAGTTCGACGAGGTGCGGGAGTACCAGCCCGGCGACGAGGTCCGCGACATCGACTGGAACGTGACCGCCCGGATGGGCCGCCCTTACGTCAAGAAGTTCGTCGAGGAGCGGGAGTTGACGGTAATGCTGCTGGTCGACGGCAGCGGCTCGCAGTTCTTCGGCACCCGGGAGCGCTTCAAGGAGGAGCTGGCCGCCGAGCTGTGCGCGGTGCTGGCCTTCTCCGCCATCAACAACCAGGACAAGGTGGGGATGATAATCTTCACCGATCGAATCGAAAAGTTCGTCCCGCCCGCCAAGGGCACCCAGCACGTTCTTCGGGTGATCCGGGACGTCCTCCACCATAAAAGCCGGGGAACCGGAACCGACATCTCGCTGGCCCTGGGCTACCTCAACCGGGTGACCCCGCGACGCACGGTGGCCTTTTTGATCTCCGATTTCCTCGCCTCCGGCTATGAAAAGGCCCTGAAGATCGCCGCCCGGCGGCACGACCTGATCCCGGTCCGGCTTTTCGATCCCCGGGAGGGAAAACTGGAGGCGGCCGGCCTTATCCGGCTGGCCGATCCCGAGACCGGCCGCGCCGTCGTGATCGACAGCGGCGACCCCCGCGTGCGCGAGGAATTTTCCCGGCGGGCGCGGCGGCGGGAAGAAGAGATCCGGCGGCTCTTCGCCGCGGCCGGCGTGGACGCCATTCATATCTCCAACGGCTCCTCCTACGTTCCCGCCCTGCTTCGTTTCTTCCGCCAACGGCGGAGAAGGTTCCAGTGATGAAAACGGGGATCGCGATTCTGACGCTGCTGCTGGCGGCCGGCGCCGCCCGCGGCGGCCCGGGCGGAGGGGGCGAAATAACCGTATCGGCGCGGCTGGACCGCGAGCGGGCCCGCATCGGCGACCCGGTCCGGTTGACCCTGGAGGCGGCCGCCCCCGCCGGCTGGGAGATATCCTTCGGAGACCTGGCGGAAACGCTCGGCCCGGACTGGGAGGTCGCAGACGGGGGCGTTGAAACCGAAGCCGAGAACGGCCTCCGGGTGATCCGCAGGTGGTATTCGCTGCTGGCCTTCGATTCCGGCGAGCTCGAGCTGGCGCCGCCGCCGGTCCGCGCCCGGCTTCCGGACAGGAGCGAGATTGAAGAGGCGCCGCCGGTCCTGACCCTTCGGGTGGAGAGCCTTCTCGAGCCCGGCGCCGAAGACATCCGCGACATCAAGCCTCCCCTGGCGGTCGGGGCTTCGGGGGCCGCCGCCGTGGCGGCGACGGCGGGGGCGTTGATTATCGCCGCCGCGGTCTTCTACGCGCTCCGGAGAAGAAAGGCGCCGGAGCCGGCGACGGCGCCGCCCCGGCCCGCCGATCAGATCGCCCTGGAGGCGCTCGACGAGATCCGGCGGAAAAACCTTCCCGCCCGGGGACTGGTCAAGGAGTATTACCTCGAAATCTCCAACGTGGCCCGGCGCTACCTCGAAAACCGTTTCGGACTGCGGGCCCCGGAGCGGACTACCGAAGAGTTCCTCCAGGAACTGGCCGGCGATTACTCCTCCTTCTCCCGGCCCCACCAGGAGCTGCTGGCCGACTTCCTTACCCACTGCGACCTGGTCAAGTTTGCCCGCTACGGCCCCAGCGCCGATGAGATCGAAAACGTTTATCGCTCCGCCCGGCGGCTGGTGGTGGAGACAGCGGCGACGGCGGAAGAAGCCGACCGGCTTGGAAAAAAGGATTAAACCACAGAGCCACCCGCCGTCGTTAGAGCTATGGCGAGGCATACGGAGATCACGGAGAAATGACGAAATCCGAATGACGAAAAACTATCGGGATCTTCGCTGGGCTGCGATAAGCAGCTGGAATCTATAATCTCAAATCTGAAATCTGCTTAACTATCCTTATCCGCTTATAAACATCGTGACGGCTTTTGAGTTTCACAATCCCCGGTTTCTCTTCCTGCTCCTGCTGCTTCCGCTCTACTGGCTGGCCTACTGGAGGCAGCAGCGTCTTGGCGCGGTCCGCTTCAGCTCGCTCGACGGGCTGGAGGGGCTGCCGGTCTCCCTCCCGGTCCGCCTGCGCCACCTTACCGTCGTCGCCGGTTCCCTGGCCCTGGCCGCGCTGACCGCCGCCCTGGCCCGCCCCCGGCTGGGCGTGGGGGAGGAGCTGCTGGAGACCGAGGGGATAAATATTTCGCTGGCCGTCGATCTTTCCACCAGTATGCTGGCCGAGGACTTCACCGTCGGTGACCGGAGAATGAACCGGCTGGAGGTCCTCAAACCGGTCATCCGCGACTTCATCGGCCGGCGGCGGGGCGACCGGATCGGCCTGGTGGCCTTCGCCGGCAGGGCCTACCCCTACGGCCCGCTCACCACCGATCACGAAGTTCTCTCCCGGATGGTGGACCGGCTCGAGATCGGGATGCTGGAGGACGGAACCGCCATCGGAATGGCGATCGTCTCGTCGCTCAATCAGCTCCGCGCCGCCGAAGGCGGCGAGAAGGTCATCCTGCTGCTTACCGACGGAATCAATAATACCGGCAAGATCGATCCCGTCACCGCCGCGGAGATGGCCCGGGGGCTGGGGGTCAGGATCTACGCGGTCGGCGCCGGCTCCCGCGATCCCGTTCCCTATCCCGCCGGACGGGACGCCCGCGGCAGAACGGTCTACCGGACGGTCTCGCTGCCGATCGACGACGATGAACTCCAGCGCCTGGCCGACCTCACCGGCGGAGCCTACTTCCGCGCCGAGGATACCGCGGGGCTGGAGGAGATCTACCGTCAAATCGACCAGCTGGAGGCGGCCCCGATTCGGGAGAGAAGATTCACCGAATACCGGGAACTCTTCCCCGCCTTCATCTTCGCCGGCCTGGCGCTGCTGCTGACAAAGATCGTTCTCAGGGAAACCCGCTTGGGGAGTCTGCCGTGAGATTTGAAGCGACGCATTTGGCCTGGGTCCTGCTGATCGTCCCCGCCCTGGCGATCTTCTTTCGCTTCGCCGCGGCGGCCCGGCGGAGAAGATCCTCCCGGTTCGCCGACCCCGATCTCTACCGGCGCCTTGCCGGGGGTGTCAGCGAGCGGCGGCGGCGGAAGCGACCGCCGATGGTCCTGGCGGCCTGCCTCCTGCTGGGGATCGCCCTCCTCGACCCGCAGTGGGGATACCGCCTGGAGGAGGTCTCCCGGGAGGGTATCGACCTGATGGTCGCCGTCGACACCTCCCGCAGTATGCTGGCCGACGACGTCAGCCCCAACCGCCTGGAACGCGCGAAACGGTCGGTCCGCCAGCTGGTCACCCTCCTGCGGGGCGACCGGGTCGGTCTAATCCCCTTCGCGGGGACGGCCCACGTTTACTGCCCGCTGACCCTGGACTACCGTGTTTTTCTCCTCTTCTTGAACGATCTCTCGACCGAGACCATACCCCGGGGGGGAACCGACATCGCCTCCGCGATCGAGAAGGCCGCCGAAGCCTTCGCCCATTCCGGGCGCCGGCGGCGCGCCCTGGTCATCTTCACCGACGGCGAACACCTGGAAGGCGACCTTGACGCCGCCGTCGAAAGGGCCCGGGAAGAGGAGATCCGGATCTTCGCCATCGGCTTCGGTTCGCCGGAAGGCAAACCCCTCCGGATCGAGCGCCCGGACGGATCGGTATCCTACCTGCGGGACGCCGAGGGGAACGTGGTCGTCACCCGTCTCGACGAGTCCACGCTGGAAAGAATCGCCGTCGCCACCGGCGGCGCCTACCACCGCGCCACCCCCGGCGGGCGGGAGCTGGAACTGATCTACCGGGAGCGGATCGCCCGGATGGAGAGGGACCTTCTCGACGAAGCTCTACGCCGGGTCCGCCTCCGCCGCTTCCAGTGGCCGCTGGGACTGGGTTTGGCTCTGCTCTTCCTGGAAGGAGCGATGGGGGACGGCAAGGGAAAGCCCCTCTCTTTCCTCCGGACGGGCCGGAGACGGAAAGAGGCCGTCGCCCTGATCCCGCTGGTTTCGCTGGCGCTGCTCAACCTGGGAATGGCTAACCCCGCCGCCCGAAGCCTCCGGGAAGGCAATCGGCTCTTCCAGGAAAAGCGCTATGAGGAGGCCCGGGAAAGCTACCGGCGGGCCCGGGCGGACCGTCCGGACGCGCCCGAGTCGGTCTTCAATCTGGGCAACGTCTACTACCGGCTCGACGATTACGGGGGGGCGGAAAGCCTCTTCCGGCGGGCCGCCGAGCAACTCGACCCGGAACGGAGCGGCCGGGCCTGGTATAACCTGGGCAACTCCCTCTTTCGGGCCGGGGAGCTCCGGCCGGCCCTGGACGCCTACCGGGAAGCGATCCGGCGCGACCCGGAAGATCCCGACGCCAAGTTTAATTACGAACTGGTGAAGCGGCTGCTGGATCGGGAAGAGGAACCCCGCCCTGAGGATGAAGAAGAAGAGGAGAGGGAGCCGGAGGCGCCGGAGGAGGAACCTCCTCCCGAAGGCGAAGAGGACCCCGACGAGGAGGCTCCCGCCGATCCTGAAACCATCCCGGAAGAGATGGAGGAAGAACTGAGCCCGGAAGACATTGAAAGACTGCTGGACATCCTTCTGGGCGAGGAAGAAGATATGAAACGGCCGCTGCCGGCGGAGTTTTACGACGAGGAACCCCCGTTGAGGGACTGGTAAAAAGATAAGTACGCGGTCAACGTTGAACGGTTAAGCGGATGCGAATACTCGTCTTAAAATTCACCGTCCTTTTCATTATCACGCTGACGGGAACGCTCCCGCTCTCTTCCGCCCGCGGGGATGAGATCTCATTCACCGCCTCGGTCGATCGCCGGAGCATAACTCCCGACGACTCCCTGATCTACACCCTGACCATCGAGGGCGGCGGGGAGGCCGTCCCGGAGCTGCCGAGGCTTGAAGGGTTCCATCTTCTGGAAACCTCGGTCGGCACCTCGATCGAGATCATCAACAACCAGCTCCGTCAAACCCGGAATTTCCGATACACCT
Source organism: PVC group bacterium (assembly GCA_003551625.1). Lineage (GTDB taxonomy): Bacteria > Auribacterota > Erginobacteria > Erginobacterales > PUNC01 > PUNC01. The sequence continues at coordinate 19,666 of PUNC01000242.1, forward strand.
TCCGGCCCCGGTCCCTTCTCCAACCCGGCGATTATCGGATTCCCCCGGCGATCCTTCGCCACGGGGGGAGGACCTACGCTTCCAATCCGGTGACGGTGCGAGTGGTCGAGCGGGGGACCGCCCCGGCGCCGGAAGCCGAACCGCCCCCTCTCTTTATGGAGGCCTCCCTCGACCGGGAGGAAGCTTTCGTCAACGAGCAGGTGACCCTGGCGGTAAGGATCTTTTTCCGCCGGCCCGGCCTGGCCAATCTCAACTACTCCCCTCCCCCGGCGACGGGTATGATCGCCGAAAGCCTGGGTCCGGAACGAAGATACCAGCGGGTCATTGACGGCGCGCGTTACGAGGTGATCGAGATCCGGACGGCGATCTTCCCGATCGGCCCCGGGGAGCTTACCATCGGCCCGGCCGAACTGCGGGGAACCGTCCCCACCGAGCGCAGGGAACCCCGCCGGTCGCCCTTCGACGATTTCTTCTCCGACGATTTCTTCGGTTTCCGGCGGGATCGCGAACCGTTTCACATCGAGTCCCGGCCCGTATCGCTCCGGGTGAAACCCTGGCCCCGGGAAGAGCGGCCGGCGGAGTTCGATGGGGCCGTGGGAAGCTTCGACCTGTCGGTGGGGGCGAACCCCCTAACCCTCGACGCGGGCGAGGCGGTAACCCTGACCATACGGGTCGAGGGCGAAGGCAACCTCGCCTTCGTCCGGCCCCCCCGGGTCGATATCGGCTCCGAGTTCCGGGTCTATCCCCCCGAGGAAGAGGTCCGGCCGGATATCCGGGAGGACCGGATCGGCGGGGAGAAGATTTTCCGCCAGGTCCTGATCCCCCAGCAGGCCGGGGAGCTGGAGATACCGGAGGTCCGCTTCGGCTTTCTCGACCCGGAGAGCGGCGACTACCGTCTCCTCCGGAGCCGCCCGGTCCGGATCACGGCGCGGCCGGTGGAAACCGAACCGGTCCGACTCGTGGAGGCCCCGGACCCGGGGATCGTCCGGCCCGGGATACCGGTTCAGGAGGCCGATATCCTCTACATCAAGGAGGGACCGGAACGCTGGAGAAGGCGGCGGGACCGGCCCCCGGCCGGGCGTTTCTGGCCTTACCTCCTTCCCTGGCCCGTAATCCTGGTCCTGCGCAAGCTTCAGGACCGGCGGGAGAGAATCCGCTCCGACCTCACCTACGCCCGGCGGCGGGCCGCCACCCGCGTGGTGAGGGAGCGGTTTCGAAAAGCGCGGAAGCTGGCCCGGGCCGGCGACCGGGAAGGGTTCCACGGCGAACTCCATCGGGCGCTGCTGCGGTATCTGAGCGACAAGTCCGGGGTCCCGGTGGGAGCGGTCGGACCGGAGACGCTCGGCGAACGGCTCGCGGGAGCGGGAGAAGGACTGAAGGAAGAGCTGGAAGAGGTCCTCCGGGCGGCCGAACACGCCCGTTACGCGCCCGGCGGCTCGGGAGCGGGAGATATGCGGACTCTGCTGGAAAAGGTGGAGCGGCTGATCGGCCGGATGGAGAAGGTGAAATGGTGAGACGGATGATAATATTCGCCGGGTTCTTGCTGGCCGCGGCCGCCCGGGGAGGAACGCCGGCGGCCGAATTCTCCCGCGCCAATGATTATTACTCCCGGGGGGAATACTCCCGCGCGGCCGGTATCTACCGCGACCTGGCCGAACGGGGCTGGGAGAGTCCGGAGCTTTTCTACAACCTGGGCAACGCCCACTTCAAGCTTGACGAACTGGGATACGCGATCGCCAACTACCGCCGCGCCTGGAAGCTCTCCCCCCGGGATCCCGAGATCAATTTCAACCTTTCCCACGCCCGGAGCTTTCTCCTCGACGATCTGCCGGCCCGGCCGACGGCCCCGGGGGAGCGGATTCAATATTACCTTGCCGGCCTGCTGCCGCCGGCGGCCTGGGAGACCGTCGCCGCCGCCGTTTACTTCCTTGTCGTCGGGGCGGCGGCGGCGGCGGCGCTCAGAATCCAAAGAGGGGCGGCGAAGGCGGCGATGAAATACCTGCTTCCGGTGCTGGCCCTGAGCCTGCTGACCACGGGAGCGGTCCATCATTACCACGCCCGGGAACGGGGGGTGGTGGTGGTCCCGGAACTCCCGGTCCGCTACGGCCCCGGGCTGGATGACCTGACGGCTTTCGTTCTTCACGAGGGAACCGAGGCGCGGGTGCTCCGCCGCCGGGAAGGATGGAAACAGATCCTGCTGCCGGATGGGAAGACCGGGTGGGCCCCTTCCGGCTCCCTGGAGATCATTTAACCCGGAAAAAATAATCCGGGTTAAGCCGTCTCAAAACCCCCGCCGGCGGCGAAGTTCCGCCGCCTGCCGGTCGTAGCGGGCCGCCGCTTCCTCCTCTCCCCGGCGGCGCGCGATCAGCGCCAGCCGCTCGTAGTAGGCCGGTTTCTCCGGCCAGATCGCCAGCCCCCGGCGGACCCAGTCCGCCCCCTCGTCCAGCCGCCCGAGGTTGATGTAACAGGCCGAGAGATTCAGGAAGGCGGCCTGATTGCGGGGGTCGAACTCCAGCGTCCGCTTGAACTTCTCGATCGCTTCTTCCAGCTCCCCCCGGTTGAGCCGGATCACCCCCAGATTGAGATGAGCCGGGGCGTAGCCCGGGTAAAGTTCGAGGGCGGAACGCAGATGCTCCTCCGCTCTCGAATAGTCGTTGAAGTGGTCGATGTAAAGCACCCCGAGATTGACGTGGGCCGCTCCCTGGCGGGGGTCGATCTCCAGCACCCTCTCGAACGCTTCCACCGCCCGCCGCCGGTATCGGCTCCGCTCAGCGGGAGAGAGCGGGGGCGCGCGCTCTAAAACGTCAAGATAAGCCTTGCCCAGATTCCCCACCACCCGGGCCTTGCCGGGGGCGCGGGCGGCGTTGTCTTCCCAGAACGCGACCGGATCGGTCCAGGCCCGGTTGCGCTGAAAGGTCAGGGCCGCCAGGCAGAGAATAACCGCGGCGGGAGCGAGCAGAAACCGGGGCCGGGGGAGAATAAACCGTTGAACCAGCAGGCCGAAGAGCAGGGCCGGACCGAAAAGCGGAAGATAAAGGCGGTGTTCGGCGATCGGGTCGAGGATCGGAACCAGGCTCGACTCGGGAAGGAGAGCGAGAAAGAACCACAGGGTTCCAAGCGCCGCCGGGGGGGAGAGAGCGGCCGCCTTCACCGCCGCCAGCAACAGGGCGGCGATCACCGCCAGGGAGAACGCCACCGGGGGTTCGACCAGGCTGGAAAAGAACGGGTAGTCGTAATCCAGCTGCTGGGCCACGGGATAGAAGACGAGGCGGAGATAGGTCAGCGCCACCCGGGGCTGGGTCCGGAAGTAGTCGGATACCGGCACCGGAGGCGGAGACTCGGGCTCGGCCGGCGACGCGGCCTCTCTCAGCAACTGCAACTGGCCGCTGTCGCGATAGTAGGGGTTCTCCCGATGGGAAAAAACGATCATCGAAAAGATGAGCAGCAAGACGAAAAAAGGGACCAACCCCAGCCGGGACCGTCTTCCGCGTTCCCCGAAAAGCCTCTGGATCAAGAGCAGGGAAAACGGGAGCGTGACCGCGTATTCCTTGCTCAGGAAGGCGGCGGCCGCCGAGATCAGCGCCAGGAGATAAAAGGTCTTCCTCCACCCGCGGACGGGAGAAGTGCGAAAGCTTTTAAAATAGAAGAAGATCGTCGCCAGGTAAAAAAGGGCGGCCAGGGAGGCGGCCCGCTGCACGATATAGGTCACCGCCTGGGTCTGGACCGGGTGGAGAAGGAAGAAGAGCGCGCCGGCCAGGGAAGCGGAACGGGGCAGCCGGACCGGCTCGAGCAGAATCAGGTAAACCAGCAGGGCGGCGGCCAGGTGGACGACGACATTGAAAACACGATAGGAAGCGGGATTCAGACCCGCGCGGTGGTAGTTTAGCGCCAGCGTGAGGTAGGTTAAAAACCGGGTGGGCCAGAAATTCCAGATCGCGCCCAGGTCGGAGACGTCGGTGATGGCGTGGTTATTGACGATGGAGGGGAGATCGTCGAGGTAGAAACCGGCCTCGAGCGCGGGGCGGTAAACCGCCGAACCCGCCGCCGCGATCAGGACCGCCGCCAGCAGAATCGCCGCCGTCTTGTTCATAAGGGATCTTTCCCGGTTGAACGAATACACGGTTGATTCTTACCGAACCGTTTCATACTAACCCGAAAAACTCACGATATCTTAAAAAAATCCGGAGAAGCGGACCATTGAAATTATTAAAATCCGGCTTGACAGGCCGTCCGTTATGTTTTAGATTGCTTTCACGATGCGGGGTAGAGCAGTCAGGTAGCTCGTCGGGCTCATAACCCGGAGGTCGTGGGTTCAAATCCCACCCCCGCTACTTGAAAAAGCCCGCGGTCCTTCCGCGGGCTTTTTATTTTTCTCCGGGAGCGGATTTCGAAATCGGCCCCCGCTCGAAGTATGGTATTGCCGACTTTGCGAGACCAAACCGATGACCGTCATTCTCACTCCGCTGGCGAAATTAAACCCAGACCGCGCCCCCTGCACCGTTGTCGCCCGGGTCAAGCTGATCCGCCCGGCTCCGCAGGCGCTGGTGCGCTGGGAAGGAATATTGAAGGACGAAAGCGGCGAAGCGATCTTCAGCGTCTGGAAGAACAGCGGAATCCGGAAACTCCGTCCCGGAAAGCGATATCTTTTTTACCGGGTCGAGGTGGGAAAACGGGAAGGCAGGAACGAGGTCCGGATCCGGCGCGAATCGGAGGTCTTTCCCTCCCCGACCGTCCGGGCTCTCGGCCGGCGTTTGACGCTGCTCAAGCGCCGGGAGGACGGGCAGCGGCAGCGGCTGGCCCGGAAGGTCAAGATCACCCCCCGGGATCGCGCTCCCCGCGATCCGGTATTCTACCGCGCGGCGGTCACGGCCGGGGTCCTGATCGCGGCGATATCGGCGGCGCTGGTCCTGAGCGGGGTCGTGACCGAAGAGAAGATCCGGTCCTGGATTGTCGCCCGGCGCTCCCCCCCTCCCCCCCCCGCCCGTACGGAAACCGTCCGGTTTCGGGGCCGGGTTCTCGCCGTCGATCCGGAAGGCTTCCTCGAAGTCGCGATCAACGGGGAGGAGTGGATAATCCACTTTCTGGGGATCGAACTGCCGGCCCGGCCCGGCGCCGAGGAGCCCTTCGATCCTCTCGGGGAAAGAATCTACGCCTATCTCAACTACGCCTTGCTGAACCGCGAAATCGAGCTGGAGACGGAAAGCTGGCTGCCCGTCGAGGAGGAAGAGGCCTGGGCCTATGTTTTCGTCGACGACCGGCTGATGAACGCCGATCTGCTCCAAAGGGGATTCGCCCTCCCCCGGCCGGCGCCACGGACCCTGGTTCACGGCGACCGGATGCGCCGGGCCGGGGAAAACGCCCGGAGCCGCGGACTCGGTCTCTGGCGCCGGTGACCCCGGCCGGCGGACTAACCGCCGACGGACCGCTCTTCCCGGCGGCGGGAGTCCAGACCGTCCAGGATCTCCAGCGCCCGGGCGGCGTCGGCGGCCGGGATCACTCCCTCGATCTCCCAGGTCCCGATCCCGATGACCGGCAGTCCGAAGTTCAGGGCCAGGGCGATCTCGGAAAGGGTCCCGTGGCTGCCGTCGACGGCGATTACGGCTTCACCGGCCCGGGCCACGACCGCGTTCCGGGCCAGGCCGATCCCGGTCGGGAGAGCGATCTCCACCCAGCGGTTGGCCTCCCCGGCGTCGGTGCCCGGAAGAATGCCGACGGTCGTCCCCCCGGCTTCCCGGGCGCCCCGGCAGGCGGCTTCCATAACGCCGCCCAGGCCGCCGCAGGCCAGGACGAAACCGCGCTCGGCCAGCCCCCGGCCCAGGGCTTCCGCCTCCCGGAGATTCTCCGGGCCGGCCCGGTGGCCGCCGATCACGCTGACCATTCTTTTCATCTTTCCGGCCGCCTACTCCGTCCCACTTTCCGGCCGGACCGTGGAGGTGATCCGGACCAACCGCGAGGTCTTGATCCTCTCTTCGGCCGAATCCTTTCCTCTCTGAACGCTCAAGGTGCTGGTGCCGTCGGGGTTGACGCTCTTGACCACGCCGACTCTTGACTTCCGGCCGGCCTCCCATTGAACCAGATCGCCGGGGACGATCGCGACTTCGGGTTTTTCACTCATCCTTTCCTCCCTGGCGGAAGTCTTCCGCCATTTTTGACCGGATTGACCCTTTTCCGGGTTAAAACAGTTCAAATGAATACTTGATCTCGCTTCTTTCGATGCTCCGGCGGCCGAATTCGAGAAGCAGGGACCCGTCGGAGAGAAGCCGGGGCCGGGGCCGCACCCCTCCGCTCTGATAGACCACCGCCCGCAATTCCCCCTCCCGGCCGTATACCAGAGAAGGATAGAGCCGGGACGCGAGGATCTCCGCGGCCAGCTCCCGCGTCAGCCTTGGTCCCGGTTCGCCTCCCGGCCGGTCGAGAAGAACCAGGTTCCAGCTCTGGGCCAGCGCACGGCGGCGCAGCGATTTCTCTCTCACCTTCCACTCGATGGCGCCGCTGCGGGCGGAGTCGGGCGGGGGGTTGAGCACCGCCAGCAGCAGGCGGCGGGTGTCGCGGTCGCGCAGAACGGCCGCGCCGTAACCCTCCGCCGCGAGTTCTTCGGCGGAAGCGGGAAGAACCGTCAGCGCGCGATCGCCGTGAAGCACCCGAAACGGGGAGGCGCAGCACGCCAGAAGCAGGATCAGCAGCGGGGAGAGGCCGGCTGAAACGCGGGCGGCGGTCATTTCGCCTTCTTGGGCTTGATCAGCCCCGAATCCCTCAATACCTGGTTCCGGCGGCGGGCCTCCTCCATCAGTTCCCGGGCCCGCTGGTAGATCCGGCGCGAAGACAGGGATACCGCGGCCACCCCCTGCTCGATCGCCCGGGCGCCGACCGCCGCCGCCACCCGGGGATGAACTTCCCATTCTTCCATAGAAGGAATGATGTAATCCCGGCGCAGACCCCGCTCCCGCGCGCAGAGCGCGATCTCTTCGGCGGCGGCGATACACATCTCGTCGGTGATGGTGGAGGCCCTCACGTCCAGGGCCCCGCGGAAGATGCCGGGAAAACCCAGGGAATTATTGACCTGGTTGGGAAAATCACTGCGGCCGGTGGCCACGATCTTCGCCCCCGCCGCTTCCGCTTCCCAGGGCCAGAGCTCCGGTGTCGGATTGGCGCAGAGAAAACAGACCGGTTCCGGGGCCATCGCCGTAATCCACTCCGGCTTGATCGTGCCGGGTCCGGGGCGGGAGAGGGCGATCAGAACGTCGGCCCCTTCCATAGCCTCGGCGATCCCGCCCCGGCGGTTTGAAGAATTGCTCTCCCGGCAGATTTGCCATTTCCAGGGATGGCCCTCGAGGTCTTTCCGGCGGCGGTTGAGTACCCCCCGGGAATCGCAGACGACGATCCGTCCCGGCGACGCCCCGGCCTGAACCAGGATGTGAAAGATCCGGACATTGGCCGCCCCGGCGCCGATCAGGGCGATATCCACCGCTCCCAGCTTCTTCCCCGAAAGTTCCAGGGCGTTGATCAACCCGGCCAGGGTGACCGCCGCCGTGCCCTGCTGATCGTCGTGCCAGACCGGTATCGAGCATTCGGCCCGGAGACGTTCCAGGATCTTGAAACAGCGGGGCTGGGAGATATCCTCGAGGTTGATCCCCCCGAAGGTCGGTTCCAGGGCCTTGACCACGCCGATAAACTCCTCGTCGTTGGAAACCTTCAGGCAGAGCGGAACCGCGTCCACGCCCCCCAGGTATTTGAAGAGCAGGGCCTTGCCCTCCATCACCGGCAGGCCGGCTTCCGGACCGATGTCGCCCAGTCCCAGGACCCGGCTGCCGTCGGAGACGACCGCGATCGTGTTCCAGCGGGAGGTGTAGCGGTAGGAGAGTTCGGGATCCCGGGCGATCTCCCGGCAGGGGGCGGCCACCCCCGGGGTGTACCAGTGGGAAAAATCGGCCAGCGAGGAAACCCAGCACCGGGGCGCGATCTCGATCTTTCCCCGGTAGAACTCGTGCAGCCGGAGAGACTCCTTCTCCGGCGCCAGCGCCCGGGCCAGAAGCGCCCTTTCCCTGGCCGACGTCTTCTTCATCTCCCGCGCCCGGAGCGGAACTCCTCCCAACGCGACTCCAGGTCGTCGCGGACCAGGATCTCCTGGAGGTAGGCGGTTATCTCGGCGGCGGTCGCCCCGTCGGGACGCCCGGTAACGGCGATTCTTCTCTCGAACTGGCCGCAGATGTCCAGCGCCTTATCCAGGCGGGCCGCCTTCCCGGTTTTGCCGATATGCTGCAGCAGAAGAGCCGCCGCCCGGATCATACTGAAGGGGTCGGCGTATTTATCCCTTCCCTCCTTCACCATCCGCGGGGCGCTGCCGTGAATGGCCTCGAACATCGCCCAGCGGTAGCCGATGTTGGCGCTGCCGGCGGTCCCCACCCCGCCCTGGATCTGGGCGGCCTCATCGGTGAGGATATCGCCGTAAAGGTTGGGCAGCACGAAGACCTTAAACTGGGAGCGGCGGGCGGGATCGATCAGCTTGGCGGTCATAATGTCGATATACCAGTCGTCGCTCTCGATCTCCGGATAACCGGAAGCCAGCCGGTAGAAGGCGTCCAGGAAAAGGCCGTCGGTGGTCTTGACCACGTTGGCCTTGGTGACGGCGGTCACCCGACCGATCGAATTCTTGACGGCGTAATCGAAAGCCAGCCGGATGATGCGCTCGCAGCCGGGAAGCGTGGCCACGGTGAAATCGACCGCCAACTCGTCGCCGATCAGGCTTCCGGCGCTTCCCAGAAGATAAGCTCCCTCGGTGTTCTCCCGGAAGAAGACCCAATCGATCTCCTTTTCCGGAACCCGGACCGGACGGATGTTGGCGAACAGGTCGAGCTCCCGGCGAAGGACCACGTTGGCGCTTTCGATATTCGGACCGGCGTCCCCCTTGCGGGGAGTGGTGGTGGGCCCCTTGAGAATGAGGTGGCACTCCTTTATCTTTTCCAGAACATCCTCGGGAACCGCCCGCGCCGCGCGCAGCCGGTTTTCGATCGTCAGACCCTCGATGTTGACGAACTCCACCCCTCCGCCCTTCACCTCGTCCCGGAGCAGGAACTCAAGGACGCTGCGGGCCTGGTCGCAGATCACCGGCCCGATACCGTCTCCACCGGCCACGCCGATCTTCAGCGGGCGGACCCCGGCGTAATCGACCGGAGCGGGGGGTTCCTTCATCTTCTCCAGTCTTTCGGCCTGCGCGGCCAGCAACTTCGCGAAATGTTCCCGGGCATTCTCGATCCCGGCCTTGTTCACACTCATACTATAACCTTTTGTTTAGATTTCAGATTCGGGATTTCAGGTTACGGTTACCCCCACCTCGCCTCCCTCTTCATCTAATTAGTACTGGGACTTTTCTTGATCACCAATCACCGATTACGGATTACGGGGTTTTAAAAACCGCGGAGCAAAACCGGAATCAGGGATCCGGAACCTAAAATCCGTTTTAAAGCTTCGCCGCGTCCTCGAAACGGATATCCGCCCCCAAAACCCCCACGATCTCGGCCCGCTGGTTGCGGATCGGGGCGGAGACGGTTATGCATAGCGACTGGTCGATGCGGGAGATGTAGAAATCGGTGACGAAAGCCTCCCCGGTCTTCATCGGCTTTACGAACCAGCTCCGGTCGGCGAAATCCTGGTGCGGCTCGAACTGGCTGTCGTATTTGGCCTTCTCGTAGGGATGGACGACGTTCCGGGTCACCTTCTTGCCCTCAATGTCGGTGACGTAGAGATACTTGATGAAGGGATCCTTCTCGATATATTCCTCCATCACCGCCTCCTGGCGGGTATGATCCATCGACTGCATTTCGGGATTGCCCACCATCTCCCGGACCAGGTCGAGGGCGATATCGGCCACCTTCTCCTTGATCAGGTCGAACTCGGACTTGAACAGATGCGGCAGGTGCTTGCGGACCTGGAACATCAGCTCCTCGGAAGAGATGGTGGTGTTGCGTCCGGCACGGTAAACCTCTTCGACCCAGTCGCGGATATTGACCACCCCGGGATGGTTCTTGCTGAGCTTAGAGGTATCCATCTCGACCTGGGTCTGCAGCCAGTAAAGAATCCCCGAGATCCCCGACTTGTCGGTGATGGCGATCGAGGGCGGCCGGCTAAGGATGGCGCCGGTGTCGAAGATATTGTAGATCTCCTCGTTCTTGATCGAACCGTCGGCGTGGATCCCGGCTTTGGTCACGTTGAAATCCCTTCCCACCAGCGGCATACTGGGGGGAATCCGGAATTTAATCTCCCGGACAAAATACTCCGCCAGGTCGGTGATGGCGGTCAGGTCCATCCCGTTGACCGAGCCGGTCAGCTGCGCGTACTGGACGCAGGCCCCCTCGATCGGCGGGTTCCCGGTCCGCTCGCCGAAACCCAGCACGGTGGCGTTAAGCGCGGCGCAGCCGTAAAGCCAGGCCGAAACGCCGGCGGCCATCACCATATGAAAATCGTTGTGCCCGTGCCACTCCAGCCATTCCTTGGGAACGCCGGCTTCCCTGACCATCAACTGGACCAGTTTAGGCACGCTCCGGGGGAGCGCGGCGGCGGACCAGGGAACCCCGAACCCCATAGTGTCGCAGAGGCGGATCTTGATTTTGGTTTTGGCCTCGCGGGAAAGCTCCATCAGCTGCTGGGCGAAGGGCACGATAAATCCGTAGATATCGGCGCGGGTTACGTCTTCCAGGTGGCAACGCGGGGTAACTCCGGTCTCCAGGGCCGTTTTGACCAGGCCGAGATACTTGTCCAGGGCCTGACGGCGGTTCAGGTTCAGTTTGAGGAAAATGTGGTAATCGGAAGCGGAGGTGAGGATACCGGTCTCCTTCAGGCCCATCTCCTTGACCAGTTCGAAGTCCTTGGCCACCGCGCGGATCCATCCGGTCACCTCCGGGTACCGGTAGCCCCGCTCCAGGCATTTCCGCACCGCCTCCTTATCCTTGTCGGTGTAGAGAAAAACCTCGCTCTGACGGATCACGCCCTGGGGTCCCCCGAGCCGGTGGAGCAGATCGAAGATCTTAACGATCTCGTCTACGCTATAGGGAGGGCGGGCCTGCTGGCCGTCCCGGAAAGTAGTGCAGGTGATGAGGAATTCTTCCGGCGGATCGGGGGGCAGGCAGATCCCGTCGAAAGGAACGCGGGGAATCTCGGTGTAGGGAAAAATTTCGCGGAGCAGCTGCGGCTGCTCGACTTCCGCCACCTCGATCTTCTTTCCCGTCGGCTCGCGCCAGAGAATCGTTGACGGCTGGATTAAATCGGTTTTTTTCACTGTCGGTCCCCCTGTTGGCGATTGTTGACGAACGAAAAACTGAGAATAATCGTTAAGTATAACTCCTTTTTATAACACACCAAAGCAAAAAAAGGGGACTTCCCGATTGTGAACCAGGTCCGGGTCGTGATAAAATTTCAGAGATGAAAAGATTCTTCATCATCCCGGCGTTCCTCGGTTTGGCTCTGACCGCCGCCGCGGCGACGCCGGCAGCTTTCCGCGGCCCGGAAGCCCGTCCTTTCGACCACCCCCACCATCCCCGCCGTTTCCTGGTCCGTTTCCGGTCCGCTCCCACCGCCGAAGTGATGAATCGGACCGGAAAACGGGCCGGAGTAACGCCGATCCGCAGGCTCCCCCTGGTTCCCGACCTCTACCTGGTAAGCGACGAAGGAAAGCACGAGCCGCCGGAAACATTGCGGCGGCTGCTGGAAGACGAAAACGTTCTCTTCGCCGAACCCGACTATGTCTGGAAGAAGACCGGCACCGTCCCCGACGATCCGCGTTTCGGCGAATTATGGGGGTTGGAGAAGATAGCGGCCCCGAAAGCCTGGAGCCTGGCCACCGGCACCCGCGATATCGTGGTGGCCGTGATTGACACCGGAGTCGATTACACCCATCCGGACCTGAAAGACAACCTGTGGGAAAACTCCGACGGCACCCACGGCTACAACGCGCTGAACGGCAGCCGCGACCCGTTCGACGACAACTGGCACGGCACCCACGTGGCCGGAACCATCGGCGCGGCGGGCAACAACTCCCTGGGCGTGGCGGGGGTGAACTGGAACGTGCGGATAATGGCCCTGAAGTTTCTCAACTCCTTTGGCCTGGGCAGCACCTCCGGCGCCATCGATTGCATCAATTTCGCGGTCGAAAACGGCGCCCATATCCTCAACAACAGCTGGGGCGGCGGACCTTTCAGCAACGCGCTTCTCGAAGCCATCGAGGAAGCCGACCGGGCCGGGATCCTCTTCGTGGCCGCCGCGGGCAACAGCTCCGGGAATCTTGATTCCCGGCCGTTCTACCCCGCCAGTTACCCGGCCCCCAACGTGATCGCGGTCGCCGCTACCGGACCCGACGACTCGCTCGCGCTTCTCTCCAGTTACGGCGCGGCCTCCGTACACGTGGCGGCGCCGGGAGCGAATATCCTGAGCACCAAGCCCGGTGACGACTACGGCTACGCCACCGGCACCTCGATGGCCGCGCCCCACGTCTCGGGGTTGGCGGCCCTGATCCTGGGATTCAAACCGGAACTGGATCATCTGACCGTCAAGGAGATCGTCTTAAGCAGCGTCGACCGGATCGGCGCTCTTAACGGAAGAGTAAAAAGCGGGGGAAGAATCAATCTTTACCGGGGACTGCTCCACTCGTCTTTCATCCCGCCTTCGGCCCAGGGTGGCTGGCGCTGGCATTTTCCCTCGATTGGAACCGGAATCGAGGAAACCGATTTTGACAGCTACCTGCTGCTCCTCAACCCGGGGCTGTATCCGGCGGAGGTCACCGTCGCCTACCAGGATGAATTCGGCCCGGCGGGGACCGGCACTGTCACGGTTCCCCCGCTCTCCCGCCACACAATCGCGCTCCGGGATATTTTCGGGGGCGGGAAACCCGGAGTCTCGGCGCTGGTCACTTCCGACCGACCGATTATATGCGAACAGGCCGCCTACTGGCCGGCGGGGAGATTTCCCTGGCGGGGCGGCCACAACTCCCCCGGGGTGAACAGGCTGTCAAAAAGCTGGTATCTCGCCGAGGGAGCCGTTCATATCTTCGACCAATTCATCCACCTGCTGAATCCCGACCCCGACAAATCCGCTGATGTCGAGATAACCTTCTCCAGCCGGAACGGGATTATCAAGTCTTATCCCCTGAAAATCGGACCGGCCGCCAACCGCACGGTCAAGGCCAATGACATCGTGATCGGGGATCACAGTCAACTGTCCGCGATCATCACCAGCAACCTCCCGATCGCCGCCACCCGGTCGATGTTCTGGAGCGACGGGGAAGCGGGATGGATCGGCGGCCATAGCTCCGCCGCCGCCCCGGAAACGTCCGACACCTGGTATTTCGCCGAGGGCGCAACCCATATCTTCGACCAGTATCTGGCGATCCTCAACCCCTCGGCGACCGAGACGGCCGAAGTCGAGGTTGGTTTCCGGGATTCCTCCGGTCCGATCTCCGCCCACGGTTTCTCGATCGGCCCCGGGAAGAGATTGACCGTCAAGGCCAACGATCTGGTCGGCCGAAAAGCCGAGGTATCCGCCACGGTCAATTCCAACATCGGCGTGGCGGTGGAGAGATCAATGTACTGGAGCGCCGGGGGGAAAACGTGGAGAGGCGGTCACGGCAGCCTCGGGGTAACGACCGCGGCCCCGAACTGGTATCTGGCCGAGGGGGCCACCCATCTGTTCGATCAGTATATCCTGATCTACAACCCTTCCACTTCCCGGGACGCGGTCGTCAGAATCATTTTCCAGGACGACGCGGGCGCGATTGAACAGAAGGAACGGGTGGTGGCTCCCACGGGCAGGTTAACCGTAAACGCCGGAAGAGAAACGGGGAGCCGGGACCAGCTGTCAACGCTGGTTGAGTCCGCAAACGGGACGGAAATAATCGTCGAACGCACGATGTATTGGGGACCCGGAGGAGGGTATTGGAACGATGGCCACGCCTCGCCGGGTTTCCCGCTCCGAGATTAAACTCACTCCTCCAGCAGCATCCGGATCTTCCTCTCCAGCTCCGGTGAAGGCCGGTATTCCAGGCTTCGGCGCAGGTGACGGGCGGCGGTTTCGCCCTCCCCCATCTCGCCGTGGATCACCCCCAGGTGGTAGTGGGTCATACCGAGAAGATAAGCTTCCTCCTCCGGCGTGATCTCCCGGGCCTCTTCCAACGTTTGGAGCGCCTCGGCCGTCCGACCCGCCTTCCATAGTGCCCAGCCCAGGGTGTCCAGATAAAGATAACGGTGGTCGGGGTCGGCTTCGATCGCCCGCCGGGCGAGAACCAGCGACTCCTCGACCTTCTCTCCCTGCTGAAGGTAAACCCAGGCCAGGTTGTTGAGCGCCCGGGGATGATCCTGCTCGATTTCAAGAGCTTCCCGGTAGCGGGCCGCCGCCGCCGGAAGATTTCCCATCCGCAGATTGACGTTGCCGGCGTTGATGCGCGCCACCGTCAGGAACGGGTCCAGCTCGCGGGCGCGCCGGTAGTAATCAAGAGCCTTTTCCGGCTCCCCCTGCCGCTCGAAATAAACACCCAGGTTATTGTAGCGGACCGCCCGTGACGCCTCGTCGCCTTCGGGATGAGTTCGGGAGGCCGCCGACGGCGGCAGTTCGACTCCCTGCCAGCGCACCCGGTAGGATCCGCAACCCCAGAGAAGCGCGGGCGGAAAGAGCAGGAAGGCGGCCCGGAGGGCGGCGCGGGAGGTAGACTTCAAGGCCATTCATCCCTCCTCTCGACCACCAGCATCCAGTTTCTCGAATCGCGCCAGGAGTCGGCGAACTCCCGGTAACTGATCCTTTGGGCGGCGGACCGCCCGGAGTGAGCGATCAACACCCTCTTCTCGTCGTCGTAACCGTAAACCAGCAAGTAGTGGAAGTAACCCTCCCTTTCGGTCCCGATCAACGCGATCACCGGCACGTCTTCCGCGATCCGGCGCTTGAGCTCGTCCAGGTCGCCTTCAAAGGCGTCGGCCTGAAAACCCAGGCGCCGGGCGGCCAGCAGAAGATCCACGGTCACGGAACCCCGCAGGCGCCGCTGATAGACCTCTTCCGCGACCCTTTCCTGGCTGACGCCGACCCCGTAGTAGCGGGCGGCCATCGCCAGCGTCGCGGGCCCGCACCAGTTCCTTCGCTGGGAAATGAACGGGACCCCTTCAATCACGTGACGGGATCCCGAAGCAAGGGCGGCGGGAGAGGCAAAGAGAAGAAAAGCGAAAAAAAGTTCGCGGGACTTTGTCAAAAAACAGCGGGATCTCATCGGGAGTTCAAGAGGGCGAAGTAACCTCGTTCGCTCAATCGCGGGGTATCGCCGGGGACATCCCGGATTCGGAGCGAGGCCGGTCGCGATCGCCCGGCGGAGCCCGGCAGGGGGTTAACCGGAAGAGCTTTACCGGTTGGCGTTATAGAAAAGATAGAGGCCGGTGATGGCGCCGATGGTGATCAGGATCACCAGCCCGACGCCGGCGGCCTTCCTGGTCTCGGACTCGCCTCCCGCCAGGACCGTGTCCAGCGAACCGGCCAGTCGATGAGCTTCGGCGTCGGAAAGCCCCTCGAGCCTCACGGCGATCTCCGCCTCTTCAAAGCCGAGACTTCCCAGGTAGTCGGCCAGAACCGCCCTGGCCGCGCCGGCGGCGCTGCCGGCGCCGGAACCGGAAGAATCAATCGGGGCGACCAGGGGCGCTCCCGCGGCGGGAGCGACACAGATTATCAGTCCGCAGAAGCCGGCCAGAAGAACGGCGGGCCACTTAAGCATAATTTTTCTCATATCCGGCTCCTAAAATATCGGTTGAACTGTATCTTAAAGAAAAGCCCCGGCAATCGCAAGGGGAAAGTCCTGCAAGGGAAAAAACTCCCGCCGGAGCGTGCTTCACCGCGCCGGCCTCCCGACCGGCCCTAGCTTCTCCTTTCCCGCAGCCAATCCTCCCACCGGCTGATGGCTTCGTCTCGGCGCCGGGTTGACGCCGCGGCGTCGAATCCGAAATCCTGACCGGAGATACGGCGGAGGTAAAGAGCGGCCTCTCCCCGGACCGAGGTTCGGGGGCTCTCTTCCTCCGAACGCAGGTTCCGCACCAGGACTTCAAGTCCCCTGTCGTCGTTCATTTGATAAAGGGCGAAAGCGGAATTGTTCCTCACCCAACCATTGGTATCCTGCAGCGCGCGCCGGAGCGGCTCCAGCGCCCTTTCATCTCCGATCTCCCCCAGCGCCAGGGCGGTCGCGGAACGGACAAACGAATTATGATCGCGCAGGGCCAGGATGAGGAAAGGCACCGCCCTCCGGTCACGGAGCTGGCCCAGAGCCTGCGCGGCGGAGGTTCTGACATAGGGGTTGTCGTCGGCCAGCGCCTCGGTCAGGGGGGTGACGGCCTCGGGGGAACCGATCCTTCCCAGTCCCTTGGCGGCGGCGTCCCGAACGTAGGAGTTGTCGTCCTGGAGGGCTTCAATGATCACCTCGATGACGCGCGGACGGTCGAAAATACTCAAGGCCGTCACGGCTTCGAAACGAATATGGCTGCTGGGATCGTCGAGGGCTTTGATCAGGCCGTCGATCGCGGCGGGGTCTCCGATCTCTCCCAGCGATCGCGCGGAAAAACGACGAACCCGATCCTGGGGATCTTCCAGCGCGTTGATCAGGGGTCCGACGGCACGGGGGTCCTTGAGCTCTCCGAGTTCCCTGGCCGCGGCGACCCGGGTAAGAAAGACGGGCGATTGAAGATCGCCGATGGCCTTTTCGACCGGGTCCACGGGAGTGGGCCGGCAAGCGGCTGCAACCAAAACCAGCCCCGAAAACAGGACCAGAATGGTGAAGCGCCTTCTCATACTGAATATACTTCCAGCCGATCAACCGCCGGTCAAGGCCTTTTTAACCCTAATTATTCCTGAAAACCGGCCCGTTCATTCGCGCGGGAAATGGGTCCGGGGGGGGGGGATGATCAGCGCCTCATTCCAATCCGAACTCCTTGAGGCTGGTCCGCTTCCGGCGCCAGCCCTCCCGGGTCTTTACTTTCAGTTCCAAAAATACCGGCCGCCCCAGAAGGCCTTCCATCCGGGCTCGGGCGGCGGTGCCGATCTTCTTGATCATCGCCCCTTTCTTCCCAATCAGTATTCCTTTCTGGGACGGCCGTTCCACGAAAACAGTGGCCCCGACGTAAATCTTTTCCCCTCCCCCCCCCTCCCGGAACTCGTCGATCCGGACCGCGGAGGAGTAGGGGATCTCCTGGCGGGTCAGCTGAAATACCTTCTCCCGGATAAACTCCCGAACCAGGTCGCGTTCCGGCTGGTCCGATATCTGGTCCGGCGGGAAGAGCGGGCGGCCGGGGGGAAGGTATCGCCAGAGCAGCTCCAGCAGGCGGTCGAGGTTCTCTCCGGTCAGGGCGGAGACGGGCACGATCTCCCGAAAGAGGCCGAAAGCGGCGTATTCTTCGATCAAGGGCAGAAGGCCGCTCCGGTCGATCCGGTCGATCTTGTTGATGACGAGAAAGACCGGTAGTCGCGGAGGCAGGGCGGAGAACTGCTCCCGGTCTTCGGCGGGGGAAAGCCGGCAGTCGACCAGCCAGAAGAGAAGGTCCGACTCGGAGATCGCCCGGCGAGCCTGCTTTACCATATTCCGGCCGAGGTGATCCCGGACGCGGTGGATGCCCGGTGTGTCGACGAAGACGGCCTGCCCCTCCGGTCGGGTCAGAATACCCCTGACCACGCGCCAGGTGGTCTGAGGGCGCGGGGAGACAATCGCGATCTCCTCCCCGAGCAGCCGGTTGAGGAGGGTCGATTTGCCGACGTTGGGGGCGCCGGCGATGCCGACGAATCCGCTGCGGGTTTCCATCACCGCCCGCCGCCGGGCTGGGGTATTCCGCTGTGATCGTTTCCGGCCATCGGGGAAGGGTTCAACCGCGGCTGACTTCTTCCAGAAATTTACTCAAAGCCAACAGGACTTCCTCCACCAGGATATTGCCGAAGACCCGCGGATTTCGCCAGTTGAGTTCCGGCTGAAGAAGCAGGGCGCCGATATCCCCGACCTGCTTGCCTTCCAGGGCGTGAAGCAACGGAGGGGAGAGCGCCAGTCGGGACAACGGCAGGGAGCGCAGTTTCTTGTCGGCCAGCACCCGGTCCACGCCCCGGTCGAGAAAATTAAGCGCGATGAGATACTTGAATTTTTTCCCGCCCCAGTATCGTTCCAGCTCCGCCTGGATCTCTTTTCTCACCTGCTGATCGAGGCATTTTCCCGAGACCACCTTTCTCTTCTCGGCCTCGGCCAGTTCCCCCAGGGTGCCGATGCGATGTGCTCCCAGCCATTTGCGGGCCCGGGTTCCCAGCTTGAGCACCGAGACGGGAAGCCGGCCGAGATCGGGAAGGTTCGGGGCGGTGGTTCTGAATACGGGGCGAGGCTCGCCGATGAAGGGAAACTCGGTTTGAACCGTCTTGACTTTTTTGCCGCGTTTCATCGATACTCCGGCGCCGGAGAGCCCGGCCTTGCCCGCGATAATTCCGATTGACCCGGCCGGCCGGAATGTTTAAGCTGATGATCGCAAACGCTCAGCCCGCGGAGAAATCGGAATGGATTACTATTACTGTTTTGCCTGCAAGAAGCTGTTTAAAAGTTCCGATTCCAGCTGCGTCCGCTGCGGAAAGGGAGCGGCGGTCGCCACCAGAAAACTTGTCCGTTCCGGCCTCAAGATAGACGTCTATCAAATCTATGTGGGAGACAAGCTGGTCGGAAACCAGCGGGTGGTGAAGAGACCGGGCTAATCGCCTCCCTGGTATTCGGTAACCCTTACCACCCCGCCGACCCGGCGAACGGGCCGCTTCATAATCCGGCTCATCTTTTTCCAAAACGCCTGCTCGAGGTCGAAATCCAGGGCGATGGCGTTCCCGATCAGCAGGATCAGCAGGTCGGCGTGTTCCTCGATCAGCTCCTCGCGGGGGCGGCCCTTGGTCAAGCACTGGCAGATCTCCCCGATCTCCTCCATAATCAGGTTCATCCGATGCTGCAAGTCCTCCCCCCCCCGCTTCTTGAGCTCGAACTTCCGGTGAAACTCCCTGACCGCGTCGATCAGCTCCTTCATTTGGAAAACACGTAATCGACGATCTTGTCGATATGATCGAAAAAAGCGGGCAGGTCGAATATTTCGTTCTCCCACTCCACCTCCTGCTTGATCCAGAGTTTCACCTGCCGGGGAGAATATTCAAGGTCCCGGAGAACCAGGGCCCGGTCCCGGACCTCGTACATATGCATCTTCTCGAAATCGCTTTTATACCGGTATTTCTTTTCCGGATGCTTGACCATCTCGCCCTCCAACGGTAGTCGTTGATAAACAATCTTTCAAACGGCCGGATTATACTTGATCGCCCCGGCGCGAACCAAGCAAATATTGTCCGGTTGTCCGGTTTGACATCCCGCGAAAAGAGGGGTAATTTAAACTGGCCTTTCGTAACGGAGACAACCACCAACAGACGACGCGATGGCGAAGGAAAAAAGAAAATCATACCTGCTGGGACTGGGACTCGACGGCAAGGACGGCCACCGGCGCGTTACCCGGGGCCACAATTTCCGCCTCTACGGCGGCTCGGAGGAGACCCATTCCGTGATGCAGGAGAAGGCGATCAAGTTCAACGAGGAGCTCAAGAAAAAGGGCAAATCCCTCGACGAGGTCTCCGGGAGGGAATTCAAGGATATCGCCGAGAACATCGGGCTTAAGCCCTTTCCCCGCCAGAACTGACCGCAACCCGCCCGAGGAGTTTTTCCATCACTCTCAGCAACCACATCGCGGTTTCGATTCTGGGCGCCGGGCTGGTCGGGATCGCCTGGCGATCCTTCGCCGCCGCCGCCGCCTTCTTCCTGGTCGGGGTCTTCATCGACCTCGATCATCTGGTCGAGTATACCTACGCTTTCGGGCTGAAAGGCTTCAATCGCCGAAAATTTTTCCACGCCGCCTACAACCATTACTATCCCCGGTTTTTCCTGATGGGCCATTCCTGGGAGCTCTGCCTGCTGCTGTGGACGGCGGCGCTGACCGTGCTCCCCCATCCGGTGGGAACGGCCCTGGCCCTGGGATATACCATCCACCTGGCGGCCGACAACTACATCAACCCGGTCTCCCCTTTCGCCTATTTTTTCACCTTCCGGCTCTTACACGGTTTCAGGCCGGACGTGCTCTTCTCCGAGGAAAAGCTTAAAAAAAGATCCGGCTACTGGAAAAAGAGAATGGAGCCGGGAGGAGAAATCTGATTATTTTTCTCTTGCCGGTTTTTTGCTTTCAGGCGATTATGGGACAGGTTATGAAGTCTCCGGCCGAAAAAGCTATGGTGAATACCACCTGGGTCTGGCGTGGCTCCACAGACGGAGTCCGCCCGCCCCGGCTTTAGTCGGCGGAAGCGAAGATTTTTAGCGCGGGCTGGCTCCCAGCCCGCGCTTTTTTTGTCGCGGGCGGAATCGCCCGCGTTTTTTATTGTCACCGGCAACCGGGAGAAAAGAAATGTTCTACCCTAAACTGGAAATATTCCGGAAGAAGGCGCGAGAGGGAAATCTCGTGCCGGTTTCGGCGGAACTGATCGCCGACCTGCAGACGCCGCTTTCGGCTTTCCTGAAGTTCGCCGGCGGGGAGCACGCCTTCCTGCTGGAGAGCGCGGAGACCGGAAAGGGCATCGGCCGCTACTCTTTTCTGGGTTCGGACCCCTCCCTGATCTTCCGCTCCCGCGGAAACGAGGCGCGGATCACCCGTTCCGGAAAGACCGAAACGATCCCGGCCGCCAACCCCCTGAATATTCTCCAGGGAATCCTCAAGGGCTACCGGCCGGTTCCCGACGAGACCCTCCCTCCTTTCGTCGGCGGGGCGGTGGGCTATGTCGGCTACGATTACGTCCGGTTCCTGGAGAAACTTCCGGCCTCGAAAATGGACGAGCTTAACCTGCCCGACCTCTACTTTATGATGGTGGAGAACCTGGTGGTCTTCGATCGGCTCACGAACAAGATCAAGGTGGTGGCCAACGCGCTGATCGATGGGGATCCCGATCAGGCCTACCGGGAGGCCACCGCGCGGATTGAAAACATTATGGGCCGCCTGATCGGCAGCGGAGGCGGTTCCTATCACCGTCCGGGGAAAAAGCTTTCCCCCCCGGTCCTGGTTCCGAGAAGCGATTCCGGCGATTTCGAAACCGGGGTAAAAAGGGCCCAGGAATATATCCGTTCCGGGGACATCTTCCAGGCGGTGCTCTCCCGGCGTTTCCAATGCGAGATCTCCTGCCCCCCCCTGGACATCTACCGCGCCCTGCGGATCGTCAATCCCTCGCCGTATATGTTCTACCTCAAGCTGGACGACCTCTTCCTGATCGGTTCTTCGCCCGAGATTATGGTTCAATCGACCGGGGACCGGGTCCGGGTCCGGCCGATCGCCGGAACCCGGCCGCGCGGGGCCTCGGCCCGGGAAGACGCCCGCCTGGAAGAGGAACTGAAAAACGACGCCAAGGAGAAAGCCGAGCATCTGATGCTGGTGGACCTGGGCCGAAACGACGTGGGCCGGGTAGCCGTCCCGGGCTCGGTCCGGATCGACGATTTTATGAGCGTGGAGAAATACTCCCACGTAATGCATTTGGTTTCGGACGTGACCGGGAAGCTCGCCCCCGGCCTGAACGCCTTCGACGCCTTCCGCGCCGGCTTCCCCGCCGGGACGGTCACCGGCGCCCCCAAGATCCGGGCGATGGAGATAATCGAAGAAATCGAGCCCGTCCGCCGGGGACCCTACGCCGGAGCGGTGGGCTACTTCAGTTTCGACGGCAACCTGGACTCCTGCATCACGATCCGGACCGTGATCGTAAAGGACAACACCGCCTTCATCCAGGCCGGCGCCGGCATCGTGGCCGACTCGGTCCCGGACCGGGAAGACCAGGAGTGCCTCAACAAAGCGCTGGTTCTGTTCAAGGCCGTGGAGATGGCCCAGGGAGGTCTGCAATGATCCTGCTGATCGACAATTACGATTCCTTTGTTTACAACCTCAAGCAATACCTGGCCGAGCTGGGGCGCGACGTCGTCGTCCGCCGCAACGACGCCGTCACCCTGGAGGAGATCGAGACGCTTGATCCCGAGTTCATCGTGATCTCGCCCGGGCCGGGCCGTCCCGAGAATGCCGGAATCATCGTCGAGCTGGTCGGCAAATTCGCCGGCCGCGTCCCGATCCTGGGCGTCTGTCTCGGCCACCAGGCGATCGCCGCCGCCTTCGGCGGCAAGATCGTCCCGGCTCGCGAGTTGATGCACGGGAAGACCTCCCCGATCCATCACGACGGGAAGACCATCTTCTCCGGGATCGACAACCCCTTCTCCGCCACCAGATATCACTCGCTGATCGTGGCCGAAGAGGAGCTTCCCGCCGCGCTGGAGATCAGCGCCCGCTCGCCGAGCGGCGAGATTATGGCCCTCCGCCACCGGGACTTCCCGGTCGAAGGGGTCCAGTTTCATCCCGAATCGATCCTGACCGGGCCCGGCAAGAGGCTGCTCCACAACTTCCTGGCCGGCAAAACCGGACAGATGGGAATCCGGGAGGCCATCGACAAGGTGATCAGCGGCGTGAATTTGAGCCGCGAGGAAGCCGCCGGGGTGATGGAGGCCATTATGAACGGCGATTCCACCCCCTCCCAGATCTCGGCCTTCATCACCGGCCTTCGGCTCAAGGGCGAAACCGTCGAAGAGATCAGCGGCTGCGCCGAGATTATGCGGGCCCGGGCGCGCGCGATCGCGGCCCCCGCCGGCCGGGTCGTAATCGACACCTGCGGCACCGGGGGCGACGGCAGCCACACCTTCAACATCTCGACCGCGGCGGCGCTGATCGCGGCCGGGGCCGGGGCCACGGTCGCCAAGCACGGCAACCGGTCGGTCTCCTCGAGCTGCGGCAGCGCCGACGTGCTCCGGGAACTCGGGGTAAACATCTCGGCCCCGCCGGAGACGATGGAACGCTGCCTGGACGAGATCGGAATCGCCTTCCTCTTCGCGCCCCTGCTCCATTCGGCGATGAAGCACGCGCTGGGCCCGAGGCGGGAGATCGGAATCCGGACCGTCTTCAACCTGCTGGGACCTCTCTCCAACCCGGCCGGCGCCCGCGTCCAGCTCCTGGGCGTTTACGCCGAGCAGCTGACCGATACCCTGGCCCGGGTGCTGGGAAACCTGGGCAGCGAGCGCGCCTGGGTGGTCCACGGTTCCGACGGCCTGGACGAGATCACCCTGACCGGCCCCACCGTGATCTCGGAACTCAAGGACGGGCAGGTAAGAACCTTCACCTTCGACCCGGCCGAATACGGTCTCGATCTCTGCGGGCCGGAGGATCTCAAAGGCGGGAAACCGCCGGAGAACGCCCGGCTGATCCGCGAGATCCTGGACGGAGCGAAAGGACCGAAGACCGACGCGGCCCTGCTCAACGCCGCCGCCGCGATCCACCTGGCGGGGCTGGCCGAGAATATCGCCGACGGCCTGGCCGCCGCCCGCGAAGCGGTGAAAAGCGGCCGGGCGAAGGCCAAGCTGGAGGAGCTGGCGAGGATCACCAACGAAAAGGCCGGAAAATAAGGAGAATACAGAAACCAGAATGCTCCGCGCCCTCATAAAGAGCGTAATCAGTAATCAGTGATCAGTGATCAGAAAAAGGCCCAGTCCCTCGGCCCCATAAACTTTAGACCCCGACAAAAAACTATCGGGGCAGGCAGGGATAACAGGAGTAACGGATACAAATTTTTTCCGCGGGAAAAAATAAGATGAATTACCTGGAAACAATCCGGCCGCGGATCGAGCGGCGGATCTCGCGGGAGCGGGAGACTTTGCCGCCGGAGGCGGTCTGGAAGCGGCTGAAGGATCTATCCCCGGCACGCGATTTCGCCGGCGCCCTCAAGCGGCCGGGAACCGCCCTGATCGCCGAGATCAAGCGCGCCTCGCCTTCGTCCGGAACGATCCAGGCCGACTGCCGGCCCGGAGATCTGGCCCGTCTCTACCAGCGCGCCGGCGCCGCCGCGGTCTCGGTGCTGACCGAGCCGGAGGATTTCGACGGCCGCCTGGATGATCTTTCCCTGGTCCGCCGGAGTTCCGAGCTTCCGGTCTTGAGAAAAGACTTCATAATCGACGGCTACCAGGTCCTCCAGGCCCGGCTTTTCGGCGCCGACGCCTTTCTCCTGATCGCGGAGATGCTGGGAAAGAAAGATTTGGCCGGTTTGATCTCGCTGGGACGGGAACTGGGAATGGCAAGCCTGGTCGAGGCCCACGATGACGAGAACCTGGAAAAGGCGGTCGCCGCCGGTGCCGAAATAATCGGGATCAACAACCGCGATCTCAAAACGCTCAAAGTCGATCTGGAAGCCGGCCTGAGATTGCTGCCCCGGATACCCGAAGACCGGATCCGAGTCAGCGAGAGCGGTATCTCCGGCCGGGAGGACATCGAGCGGCTGAAGGCGGCCGGGGCCGACGCCTTCCTGGTGGGCGGGGCGATCCTGAAGGCGGACGACCCGGAAACGAAGATCCGGGAGCTGCGGGGGGAGTAAAAACTGATTTCGGATTTGAGATTCGAGATTTCAGTAATTTAAATTTGGGTGATTCATAGTTAATGAATATTTCCATCCAGCGCGTGACGATCAAGATCTGCGGGCTGACCCGGAGCGAGGATCTCGCCGGGCTGGCCGGTCTCGGGATCGACTTTGCCGGTTTCGTCTTCGCCCCCCGAAGCCCGCGCTTCGTCTCCCCGGAACGGGCGGCGGAGCTGAAGTCCCTCGTCCCCGCCGGCATTAAAAAGGTCGGCGTCTTCGTTAATGAGGAAAGAAAAACGGTCGAGCGCCTGGCCCGGGCGGCCGCTCTCGACCTGCTGCAGTTTCACGGCTCCGAGTCCGCGGGTTTCTGCCGGTCTTTTGGACTGCCTTTCTTCAAGGCCTTCCCGGTCACCGGCCCCTTCGACTGGAGGGCGGCGGCCCGCTACCGGCCGGGAAGAATCCTGCTCGACGCTTTTTCGCCCGCGAGAGCGGGCGGCACGGGCGTCCGTTTCAACTGGGAGCTGGCCGGGGGCGACCGATCCGGGATGGATCTGATCCTGGCCGGGGGACTTAACCCCGACAATGTCGGCGAGGCGGTGAGAAGAATCAAGCCCTGGGGGGTGGACGTCTCCACCGGTGTGGAGTCGGCGCCGGGGGTAAAGGATATCGAAAAGATCCGCCGTTTCGTGGAGGCGGTAAGGGCGCGGTAAGAGCCGCGGAAGAAACGAACGAACCGGCTTGTAAATAAATTTAACTACGAATCACACAGATTTACACAGATGCGAACCGGGTTGTTGCTCCGCACCCGATCCCCCTTATTCTCGCGCGGAGACGCGGAGACGCGGGGAATTGGATCTTTTCCTAATAGCCTACAGCCTAAGCCCCTACAGCCTGATTCCCGTCTCACACAAACCTGTCCTGAGCGAAGCCGAAGGAGGCACGAAGGCACAAAGATTTTTTATAGCTTTGCCTAAAAGGCTAAAAGACTAACAGACTAAACGGCTTATTCTAACTACGAATGTGGAGAGATGAAATGAGAACGAAGAAAAAACCGCCCGAGCGGAAACGGCCCGGCTACTTCGGCCGTTTCGGGGGCCGATTCGTCCCGGAGACGCTCAGCGTCCCTCTGGAAGAGCTCGCCCGATCTTTTCGCCGCGTCGCCCGGGAGAAGGGCTTCCAACGCGGACTCGACACCCTGCTGAAAACCTACGCCGGGCGGCCGACGCCGCTCTTTTTCGCCCGGCGGCTGACGGAATACTGCGGCGGAGCGCGGATCTGGCTCAAGCGCGAGGACCTCCTCCACACCGGCGCCCACAAGATAAACAACTGCCTGGGCCAGGCGCTGCTGGCGGAAAGAATGGGCAAGCGGCGGATCATCGCCGAGACGGGCGCCGGCCAGCACGGCGTGGCCGCGGCCACCGCCGCCGCCCTGCTGGGGATCGAATGCGAGGTATATATGGGCGAGGAGGATATGGCCCGGCAGGAGATCAACGTCTTCCGGATGGAGGTGCTGGGGGCGAGGGTGATCCCGGTCCGGACGGGATCGAAGACCCTCAAAGACGCCTGCTCGGAAGCCCTGCGCGATTGGGCGGCCTCCTTCGCCTCCACCTACTACCTGCTCGGTTCCACCGTGGGGCCGGACCCATATCCCCGGATGGTCCGGGATTTCCAGGCGGTGATCGGACGGGAAACGAAGAGACAGTTCCGCTCGGTCGCGGGCCGGCTGCCCGACTTCCTGGTGGCCTGTGTCGGAGGGGGGTCGAACTCGCTGGGATTCTTCCACCCCTTCCGTTCCGACCCGGTCGAATTCGTCGGCGTGGAGGCCGGGGGGGCGGGCTTGAAGAGCGGCCGCCACGCCGCCTCCATCATCCGCGGACGGCCCGGCGTCCTGCACGGCTCCTACAGCTACCTGCTTCAGGACGGCGGCGGCCAGGTCCAGCCCACCCACTCCATCTCGGCCGGCCTCGACTATCCCGGGGTCGGCCCCGAGCACAGCCATTACTTCGCTTCCGGTCGGGCAAGCTATGTCTCCGTCACCGACCGGCAGGCCTTCGACGCGGCCCTGCTTTTAAGCCGCCGGGAAGGGATCATACCCGCCCTGGAAAGCGCCCACGCCGTCGCCTGGTCCTGCCGTCTGGCCCGGAAACTCCCGAAAAACCGGCATATCATAATTTGCCTTTCGGGACGGGGCGACAAGGACCTGGAAACGATAAGGAAAGAAAGAGGAGGTTCTCTTCCTAATTGTGTGGGTTAAATACATCTATTAGGGGTCATTGCGAGGAGCGTTTGCCCCGAAGAATTCGGGGCAATAAGCGACGAAGCAATCTCTCGAATTAATCAAGGAATTGTATGTATAATATTTGCATTGAGGTGGATATGGCGAGATTGCTTCGGCCTCCGGCCTCGCAATGACATTTATTATCTCTACCCACACTAAATGGAAGAGAACCAAAGAGGATAAGTTGATAAGATGATAAGTGGCGCGGGCCAAGGATAAAAATGAACCGGATAGATAAAAAATTCCAGAAACTGCGCGCGGAAGGGAAGAAAGCCGCGATTCCCTTCCTGACGGCGGGTTTCCCCTCCCCGGCCGCGAGTTTGACCCTGGCGCGGGAGCTGGCCGAGAACGGCGCCGACATCATCGAGCTGGGGGTCCCCTTCTCCGACCCGGTCGCCGACGGGCCGACCATCCAGGCCTCCTCCGCTGCCGCCCTGGCGCGGGGGATGACCCTGGAGAAGGTATTAAGACTGGCCGAAAATTTCCGCCGCGGGACGGAGACTCCCCTGGTCCTGATGGGCTATCTCAACCCCTTCCTGGCGATGGGAATCGGCAGGCTGGCCCGCCGGCTGGCCGCCGCCGGAGTGGACGGCCTGATCATACCGGACCTGCCGGTTGAAGAGTCGGACTTCCTGAGGATACCGCTGGCGGCGGCGGGCATCCACCTGATCTTCCTGGCCGCCCCCAACACGCCGCCGAAAAAGATGGCGAGAATAGCCAAGCGGGGTCGGGGTTTTATCTATTACGTCTCGCGGGCGGGAGTGACCGGGGCGCGGGACCGCCTGGAGGCGGGACTGGCCGAAAAGGTCTCCGCGATCAAGAAGACCAGTCCCCTGCCCGTCTGCGTCGGCTTTGGCGTTTCGCGCCGGGGTCAGGTCATAAAACTCAACCGGATCGCCGACGGCGTTATCGTCGGCAGCGCCTTGATCGCGCCGTTCCTGCGGCTCCCGCCCGGGAAAGCCCGCGCGGCGGCGATCAAGAAATGGCGGGAGCTTTTCGGCGGCGTTCCTGAAGCGGGTCGATAACCTCGAT